>NZ_JAPSKQ010000112.1 GCF_031181555.1 Streptomyces sp.
CCCCGGCGTTTCCGGCGCGGTCAGGACGTGGCGGTGCCGGAGCCGGCCGGCGTGCGCGTCGAGCTCTCCGTGGACGCCCTTCCCGACGGCTGAAACACCGGAGCGGAGTGTCGTACCCCCGTGCGACACTCCCTCCATGTTCGGCGTCACCGACCTCCCCACCTACCTCGCTGGGCTCGTCCTCATCGTCCTGCTCCCCGGGCCCAACTCCCTCTACGTGCTCTCCGTCGCCGCCCGCAGGGGCGTTCGCACCGGCTACGCCGCGGCGGCCGGTGTCTTCACCGGGGACACCGTCCTGATGACGCTGGCGGCGCTCGGCGCGGCCTCCGTGCTCACCACGACGCCGCTGCTGTTCCTGGTGGTGAAGTACGCCGGTGCCGCGTACCTGGCGTGGATGGCGTACGGCATGCTGCGTTCGGCGTGGACCATGGGGAAGGCGCGGAGCGAGTCGGCGCCGGCCGAGGTGCCCGCCGCCGCCCCGTCCGCCGAGGAGCACCCCTACCGCCGCGCCCTGGTGGTGTCGCTGCTCAACCCGAAGGCGATCCTCTTCCTGATCTCCTTCTTCGTGCAGTTCGTCGACCCCGGCTACGCCTACCCCGCGCTCTCCTTCGTCGTCCTCGGCGCCCTGCTCCAGACGGCCAGCTTCCTGTACCTGTCGCTGCTGATATTCGGCGGCACCCGCCTGGCCGACGCGTTCCGCCGCAGGCGGCGGCTGGCGGCCGGGGCCACCTCGGCCGCGGGCGCGCTGTTCCTCGGTTTCGCGGTGAAGCTGTCACTGGCGAGCACGTAGGGCCCCGGCCCCGGGGCGACGGCCGGTTCGGTCGGGCCGCTCGTGGAACCTCCGTACCGCGTGGGTCAGGAAGCCCGCAGGAACGCCGAGAGCGCCGCCTTGCCGAGGTAGGTGAAGCGGGTGTCGCCCGTGAGGTGCTTGTCCAGCGCCTCCTTGATGCCGGGCCACTTGGGGTCGCCGAAGTCGTCGAGGACGACGATCGCGCCGGGGGCGGCGATCTCCTCCGCCCAGGCGAGGTCCCTGGCGACGCCCTCGGCGGAGTGGTCGCCGTCGACGACGATCACGCCGTAGCGGCGGTCCGAGACGGCCGCGCGGGTGTCGGGGTCCTCGGAGAAGCCCCGCTGGATCCGGGCGGCCACGCCCGCCGGACCGGCCAGGGCGAGGTTGGTGCGGACGGCCTTCTCGTCGACCGGGGCGCCGGAGGGGTCGGAGCGCCGCGGGGTGCCGGGCTGGAGCTGCACGCCGGCGAACGGGTCGACGATCGTCACGTTCGGGCTGCGGCCGTCGCGCTCCATCATCCGGATCAGCCCGGCGGAGAACATGCCGTAGAGCGTGCCGATCTCCAGGATCTCGTCGTTCGGCGGGTCGAGCAGGGGGATCGTGCCGAGCTTGCCGCAGATGTTCATGGTGCCGCCGGCGATCCGGCCGACCCCGAGCGACTCCATCGCGACCAGCAGCCGGTACGCGGTGGCGACATTGCGGACGGCGGAGTCCCGGTCCCCGGCCAGCTCCGCCACCTCGGACTGCAGGCGGTCCAGCGGGCCGGGGCTCACGATCCGGGAAAGGCCGCGACCGGAGGAGCCGAGCAGCAGGTCGAGGGTGAGCTGCTGGCGCTTCATCACCTCGACGGCGTCCCGCAGCCTCTCCCTGCCCGCCGCGTCCGCGGCGACCGCCGAGCGGATGCGCCGCTCGATGCGCTGGTCGATGAGGTCGGCGATCGGGCGCAGCAGACGCCGGGATGCCGAACTGGTGAGCAGGGAGCGGCTGTTCATGAAACCGGAGACCTCAATCCGTCGGAAGCTCAGTGAGAGTGATACGGCTCGCGGGTTGAGGACAGGCTAGGTGGGCGCCGACGGTGGGGAAGGGGTGCGGAGTTGAGCGACGCGCAAACAAGTGGCGAACTCCGCATGGCGCCGGGTCAGCCGAGCAGACGCCGCAGGTTCAGCTTCCCCCACAGCAGGCTGGTGGCGAACGACAGGACCATGACCGTGATCAGCAGGCCGATCAGGAGCAGCCCCGCCACCGGTCCGCTCAGGTCCGGTGACACGAAGCGGGTGACGATCTCCTCGACGAACAGCACGTGCACCATGTACGCGCCGAGCGCGGCACCGGCCAGCTTCCGCAGGAGCGGCCGCCACGTCTCGGGGATCCGGACCCTGCTGATCAGGAGCAGCACACAGACGCTCATGGCGGCGACGAACAGGTGCGCGTTGGGCATCACGTAGTGGATCTGCGTGTTGTACCAGAGGGCCCCGGCCACGGTGACCGGCAGCAGGACGAACAGCGGCCACCGCCATCGCACGGCCCCGGCCGGGAGGGCGAACAGCAGCGCGCCGCCGACCGCGTACACCAGCGAATAGGTACCGAAGCCCCAGGCCACCGGCGGCATCTCACGGCCCGTGACCTCGGCGACCGTGGTCAGCACGCTCGGCAGGACCGCGATGCCGAGCAGCGCGGCGCCCAGCCCCCAGGGCCGCTTCCCGGCCCTGATCAGCACCGCGAAGGCGAGCAGCGCGATGATCGGGATGTAGGTGTACATGAACCACAGGTGGTAGGCGGGCTGCACGGAGCCGAACAGGGAGTGGGCCGCCAGCTCGGTCATGGGCCGGTCGTTGCGGTCCCGCAGCCAGGCCCAGACCAGGTAGATCGCCGTCCACGCGAAGAGCGGGACGACGTTGCGGACGATCCTCTGCCACATCCGGGCGCTGTCGCGCGGGGGCGCGCCGACCAGCACGGCCCACCCGGCGATGGCGAAGTACATCGGAACGGCGAACGGGTTGACCGCCTCGGCCAGGTGTCCCGCCCAGTACGACCCGGAGCCACCCTCCGGGTCGTTGCCGGTGGAACGGATGAACTGGGCGCCCACGTGCCCCAGCATGATGGTGGCGGAACAGATCAGCCGCATCAGGTCGATGTCGAGGCGGTGCTCCCGCGGTGCGGCGGCGGTCTGTTCGGAAGAGGAGCTGCTCCGCTGCTGCGGCAGGCTCACGGCGATGTCGTTCGGCACCGCGCAACTCTCGAAGGGACCGGTGTACGGGAGTTGAAGAGCTGGTGGCCCCCCTGTTGCCGGTGGGTCTCGGTTGACCGCGCGGGACGGCAGGGGCGGAGGGGGGCGGTCGTCACCCCTTCCCGGCGCCGCGCCGCACCGCCCTGCGCACCACGCGCTTCGCACGGCTCACCCGGAGCTTCGCGCGCGACCGCGGGCGGCTGCCGGGCAGGCCGAGCTCGGCCAGCCGCAGTTCGGGGAAGTAGTGGCCGGGCGTGTCGGCCAGGTTGCCGCGCAGCCAGTCCGCCGTGGGCTCCCGCAGCTTCGCGTACGTCTTGGGCTGCATGCAGAAACCGATCGCCCGGACCAGCGGCGACAACGTCTCGGGGGCCGGGCCGACGAGCGCCGGGGTCTGCCCGCGCTCCAGGTCGGGCACCAGGTGGTCGACCACGGCCAGCGGCACGCGGTTGCTGTTCGGGTAGGGCTTGAGACGTCGCATCACCAGCGCGGTCCCGACCCGGGCGACGGGCACGTCGTAGTAGGCGGAGGCGGTCACCATCGCCGTCGAGAAGCAGCCGACGACGAGTTCGGGACGGCAGTGGTGGTACAGCGTCTCGGCCAGCAGCGGCGCGTCCAGCACGGTGAGCCGGACGCCCGCGTCCGCCGCGGCCTTGCCCAGCGCCGCCGAGTAGCCGGCGGGGGCCGTCGGGTGGGGCTTGAAGACGATGGACCGGTGCCCGGCGCGCACGGCCCCGGTGAGCATGCGGACGTGGAGGTCCTCCTCCTCCTGCGCGCTCAGGATGTTGATCGCCGCCAGGTACTGGCCGAGGAGCACGGCCGTCGGCGCCTCCTCCAGGACGGGCGCGAGCCGCGGGTCGTCCGCCGCGTCCCGGGAGATCTCGTCGAGCACGCCGCGGAACGCCCCGTCCGGGACGATCTCGGGCTCGACGCCGTACTCGGACAGCAGCAGCGGTTTCAGACCGGGGATCAGGTCGAGGTGGAGCAGCCGCCGGATGCGGCGCGCGATGGTCAGCGGCAGCTTCTCCCGGGTCGGGCCGTAGCTCATCAGGCCGTCGGCGTACACGTGGACGGTGCTCTCGGTGAAGATCGCCGCCAGCGCACGGGCCGGGTTGACCTGGATGGACTCGACGGCGAGTTCGATCGCGTCCCGCTCGTCGATGCCCCACTGGAGACGGAACGCCCGTTGCCACAGCGTCGTGTCGTTCCCGCGCGGACCCCAGGCACTGGGGTGGTACGGGCTGATCGTCTCGTTCCAGCTGACCACCGAGTCGAACCGGCCCGATATCCGTTCGTAGCCGTGCATCTCGTCCAGGCGCAGGGCGGTCTCCGGTACGGCGGCGTTGTTGGAGACCAGCAGGATGCGCCGGGCCCCGTCGCGCGGTCCGAACAGGCCCGCGTCCAGCGCCGCGGCGAGGGTGGCCGCTCCGTAGAGGGTCGAGACCTGGAAGATCTGGGTCGTGTGGGGCATGGATCAGGCAGCCTTCCGCCCGTCACGCAGGCGGCTGAGCAACCTGCTCCGAGTGCTGTCGATGGTCCTGAGGGTCTCCTCGAGCGCGTGCTCGGGCATGCGGTGGAGCGCCGCCCTCGCCTCACGCCGCAGCCGCTGGGCCGCCGAGGGCTCGTACTCGTTCGCCTTGCCGATGTGGAAGGCGATCATGGCGCAGTAGGTGCGGACGGCCTTGAGGAGGAAACGGTCGGTCTCCGGGTCCTCCAGCACGTCCCGCAGCAGCGCGTCGTACGCCGGGATGAAGTCCAGCTGACGGGAGTCCTTGATCTGGGTGAGCGAGGTCGCGACGCCCCGCCGGTAGAACACCCCGTGCAGCCCGAGGGACGCGTACGTCCTGGCCTTCAGATGCAGTCGCCAGATCCACAACCGGTCCTCGGCCGTGCGGAGTTCGGTCGCGAAGCGCATGCCGCCGTCGTCGAAGAGGTGCCGGCGGTAGATCCCCGCCCAGACGAAGGGGTAGTCGACCATCGTCTCCGTGTCGGCCGGCGCGATGCCGTCGCGCGGATCCATCACGGCGCCCCGCACCGGGGCCGGGGGACGGCGGATCACCCGCTCGGTGCCGGTGGCCTGGACGTGGTCGGTGCGGGCGAAGTCGCAGCCCAGCTCCTCCATGGCGGACACCAGTTCGGCGAGGTGGCCCGGCCCGTACCAGTCGTCGCCGTCGAGGAACGTGATGAACTCGCCGCTCGCCGCGTCGATACCGCTGTTGCGCGCCTGGGCGATGCCCATGTTCTTCTCGTGCCGGATCACCCGGGCGCCCGGGTGTCTCTCCGCCCAGCGGTCGACCACCCATGAAGTGGAGTCCGTGGAGCAGTCGTCGACGAGCAGGAACTCGACGTCGGGGTCCGCGTTGTTGGCGAGACTCCGCAGAGTGCTCTCGGCAAACGCTCCCACATTGTGCATGGGGACGACGACGGACAGTTTCGGCACGTGGGCCTCTCACATTCGCAGATCGGAGACGGAAACAGGCTAACGACGCCCCCGAAGGGGGCAGTGTCGGCCGAGGCGCGGAAAAGTGAATTCCCTTCGAAGTGGCGGTGAATTGTCGACGGCTCACGCCCGGCCGAAGGTCTCCCGGAGTTCATCGAGGTTCGACCGGGTGGTCTCCCACAGGAACTTCTGCGCGCCGTGCACGTCCGCCACGGCGGCCGCGTGGTCGTCGAGGACGGCGGCGGCCCGCTCCGCGAGCCGGGCGCCCAGCTCCCGGTCGTGCACGGACAGCCCCCACTCCGGGCGGCCGATGTCGGACAGGAAATAGGCGAGCTTCGGGTGGGAGACGAGACTGAGGATCGGGGTGCCGCAGCCGAAGGGGATCATCCCCGCGTGCCCGCGCATCCCGATCACCAGCCGCGCGCGGCGGTACAGGTCGCGGATGGCGTCGTTCGACATGTCGTACAGCTGCTCCACGGGCAGGGCGATGCCGTGCTCCCGGCGCAGGTCGTGCACGAACTTCTCGTCGGCGGGCATGTGGGCCGCGTACCGTACGTCGGCCCGGTCGCGCAGCGCCCGCAGCGCGACGGCCGTCTGGGCGAGGAAGTGACCGTAGTCGTGGCCGAAGCGCAGCCCCGCCCGGTCGTACGCGCAGTTGACCAGGACGGTGTCGTCCCGCTCCGCCGGGTCGAGCCACCCCGGGACGAGGTGGCGCGCCACCGTGGTCGGGCAGGGCTGGTAGCGCACCCGGTCGCGCAGCTCCTCGGGGAGCAGCTCGCGGACCCGCTCGATCGAGCCGTGGTTGCGCAGCCCGAAGAACGCCGACCGTTCGACGAGCACCCGCAGGCTCTCGGCGAACCGGCCGCGGCGGTAGAGCTGCCCGTCGAACACGTTGTAGCCGACCGCGAACACCGCCAGCGGCACGGTGATCCGGGCGAGGACGTCGTCCGGGACGTTCCACTGCCAGTGGCTGTTGCCGTTGGGGGAGGTGTCCGGGAGGAACAGCCCGCCGCCGCCCACGACCACCCCGCGCCGCGCGTTGAGTTCCTCCAGCGCCGCCTCGTCGACCAGCCGGTGCACCGGCTGCCGGTACCAGCGGCGCGGGCCGGTGTCGGTGCCGAAGCACAGGCGCACGGCCTCGGGCAGGACCTTGTCGCCCGCGTTCTCCTGCCCCTCGGCGAACAGCGCCACGTGCGCCAGCTGGTCCGCCGCGGCGACCGGCTCCGGCTGCTCCCGCGGGCCCTCCGGACGGGTGCGGACGTACCAGCTGTGGCATCCGGCGTCGGTGGGGTCGGCGTCCAGGCCCTCGCGGGCGTAGGCGTGCGCGTCCTCCTCCCGGCCGCACAGCCAGGCCAGGCGGGCGAGCTGGGCGAAGGCGCGCGGGGCGACGTCGGGCGACGCCGCCGCCAGCAGCAGACGGGCCTCGGCCTCGTCGTAGCGCGACAGCGCCATCAGGCAGACGCCGAGTGTCTCCTGGCAGCGCGGCGCGTCCAGCCGGTCGCCGACGACCGGGGCGAGGACGTCGACGGCCTCGTCGTAGCGGCCCTGCCGGCGGTACACGTCGGCGACCGTACGGGCGAGGCCGAGGGAGGGGCGCGCCCGCAGCAGGGGCGGCGCGCAGTGCGCCAGGAGGTCGGGGTGCTTGTCGCCGGGCAGGGCGCAGTAGGCGGCCCGGAACTCCTCGTCGCTCATCTCGAAGCGGCGCCGCGCCTCGGCGGCCGGACCGTACCCGGGTTCGTCGAACGGGCCGGTGAAGTGCAGGACGGCGACGTGCGCGGGCACCGGCGTGTCGTCGTGGAGCCGGCGGGTGAGGAAGTCGTACCGCGCGTCGAGCGGGACCAGGACGCCCTCGAGCGCCGCGTCCGGGCCGCCGTCGCCGTCGGTGCCGGCGAGCCGGGCCGCCACGGCGTCGTCCACGTCGGCGCGCTGGACGACCAGGAGGCCGTCCGGCAGGACGGTGCGCCGCTCCCCGGTCCGTCCGTCGCACAGCAGCTGGGGAACGGCGCCCACGCCGTGGCGCATCCGCAGCAGCTCGCCGATGTCCCCCAGCACGACCATGGCCGGATCGAGGGCGACGACGGTGTCGTAGCCCTCCAGCCGGAAGACGTCCGCGCGGCCGTCCGCCCGGCGCGTGACGACGCGCGGGTGCAGCCGGCGCAGCGCGTCGAACGAGGAGTCCGGCAGCCCCGGGTGCAGCACCACGAAGTCCTCGCACACGCCCGGGTTGGTGAGCGCCAGGCTGCGCAGCAGCGTGGGGAGGCCGGGCAGGCGGTCCTCGTCGGTGTGGACGGCGAAGGCGATCCGGCGTCTGCCGGTGACGGTGCTCCGGTCGTCCGCGCAGGAGTGGCTCATCGCAGGGCGATCCTCATCGTGCGGGCGTCGACGTGCGTCGCGCGGTCCATGACCCACTCGGCCTCCTCCGGCCGCAGCCGGCCGGGCTTGTCGAAGCCGATGAGGTCCAGGCGGGGGCTGACATCCAGGAAGTCCAGGAGCCTCAGGACGGTGAAGGCGGTGGTGGTCCCCGTGCCCCAGCCCCCGTCGCCCAGCAGCGCCGGGTCGCTCAGCGGCCGGCGCAGGGAGGCGTCGCCGACGTGTTCCTGCGCCCCGGGCACGAGCCGCTGCCGCACGGCGCGGCGCCACGCCGCGGCCGGGTCGCCGAACACCAGCCGGACGCCGGCCGGCTGCGTCCAGGCGGGCCCGTCCCACGGGGCGTCGCCCCGCAGCGAGACGGCGTGCAGGCCGGTGCGCCCGCCGGTGCCCTCCGCGCGGATGCGGAACGCGTCGCAGCGCACCACCAGGTCGTAGCGGTCGATCTCGGCGCCCAGCGTGCTCCCGGCGACCTCCGCGGCACCGGAGACCAGGCACACCGTCCGTCCCGTGACCAGGCGGCGCAGGCCGCCGACGCCGATCGGGGTGCTCCCGCCGAGCAGCGGGTCGGGCATCCCGTCCCGCTCGGCGAGCCGCCGGTAGGCGGCGTACAGCTCCAGCAGGCGGCGCACGGCGGGGTCGCCCATGCCGTGCTCGGCCACCCGTGCCCGTACGTGGGCGGCGAACTCCGGCGCCGCGGCCGCGGTGGGCCGCCCGACCAGGTCGCGCAGCGGGGAACCGGCCCCGGGGAAGAGCGCGGCGGCCTCCTCCAGGCACGCCCGCCGGCGCCGCAGCGTGTCGATCCTGCGGGTGACCTCCTGCGCCGCGTCGCCGTCCTGCGACAGCGTGAGGTAGCGGTCGTAGGCCTCCAGGGCCTCGTCGTCGCGGCCGAGCCCGTCCAGGGCCAGGCCGCGCAACCGCCACGCCCCCTTGGACCGCTGCCGGATCAGGGTCGCCGTCTCGGCGACGCCCAGGGCCAGGACCGGTCCGTCGTCCCCACCGGCCTCCAGCGCACGCTCGCCGACCTGGAGCAGGGCGTCGAAGGGGTCGGCCGACGGGGTGTCGAGGGAGGCGGCGAGGGTGCCGATCGCCCGGGTGAGGCGGGCGTGCCGGGGAGCGGTCCGGTCGCCCTGCGCCGCGAGGTACTCACCGCACAGGCGCATGCTCCGGACGAACAGGTCCCGCCTGGCGGCCTCCTTCTGCCGTGCCGTGAACAATCCCGCCAGGGGGTTCGTCATGCGTTCCACCGTCCTCCGATCGGAGGCCGAATGTGCCCCAGCGCGACGGTTCGCGCGTGGCGTCGGGATGGACAACGGGTGAACAGTCCCCCTCCAACGGCTGGTCGGACGGCGCCGTCCGGTGACAGGTGAGGTGCCGCGCACGCGCCCTCAGCCCCGTACGGCCTTCTTCAGCGCCCGCGCCCGCCGCGCCACCCGGCGCGCGGTGGAGTTGCGGGACAGGACCGCCAGCCGCGCCGGGACGCCGCCGGGGAGTCCCAGCGAGGTGAGCCGCTTGCGCCGGAAGTAGCGCCGGGTGCGCGGGCCGAAGTGCCCGGAGAGGTAACGTTCCGCGGCCGGGCGCAGGGACGGGTGGACCTGCGGCTGCATGGTGAAGCCGAGCGCGGTGACCAGGTCGTTCAGCTCGTCGGCGGGAAGGGCGTCCTCGTCCCTGCCGGGCTCCAGGGCCGGCAGCACCGCGTCGGCCAGGACGGCCGGCACCCGGTTGCTGTTCTGGTACGGCGTCAGCCGCTCCAGGAGCCGCTCGGTGCCGACGCGCGCGACCGGCAGGCCGTAGAACGCGGACGCCGTGAACAGCGCGGTCGAGAAGCAGCCGACGACCAGCGCGGGCCGGGCCCGCTCGAAGAGCACCTCGGCGAGGACGGGCGTGTCCAGGACGGTGAGGTCCACGCCGAGCCGCTCGGCCTCGGCCTCCAGGACACGGCTGCAGCGGACCGGCGCGGTCGGGTGCGGCTTGAAGACGACCGCGCGGTGGCCGCGCCCGGCCGCCCCGCGCATCATCCGCACGTGCAGGTCCTCCTCCTCCCCGGGGGAGAGGACGCCGAGCGCGGACAGGTACTGGCCGAGCAGCAGCGCCGCGTCGTCCGGCAGCGCGGGCAACGCGTCGACGGACCCGGCCGCCTCGCTCACCGCCTTCAGGAAGGCGCGCGTCGGCACCACGCGCGCCGGCACGTCGAACTCGGTCAGCAGCATCGGCCTGAGGCCCGGCACCAGGTCCAGGTGCAGCAGCTGCCGTACGCGCGTGCCCACCAGCGGGTCGAGCTTGGTGCGGGTGGGGCCGTAGCTCATCAGGCCGTCGGCGTAGACGTGGATCGGGGCCCCGGTGAACAGCTGGGCCACGGTGAGGGCCGGGGGGCCCTGGAGGGACTCCAGGACCAGCTCCACGCGGTCGTCGCCGAGCCCCCACAGCAGCCGCAGGTGGCGTTCGAGGAGCGGAACGTCGTCGGGGCGCGGCGTCCAGGCCCCCGGGTGGAAGGGGTAGACGGCCTCGTTCCAGGACAGCACGTCGTCGAAGTGCTCGCGCAGCGGCGCGAAGCCCGGCATCTCGTCCAGGGCCGGCGCGGCCTCCGGGACCGCGGCGTTGTTGAGGACCAGCAGCGTCCGCCGCTCCGCCTCCGCGAAGCAGCCGGACTCGATCGCGGCCGCCAGCGTGGCGGCGCCGTACAGCGTCGAGGCGCAGAAGATCTGGGTGGTGCGGGACATCAGCCGGCCGCCTTCGCCGTGGTGATCCGGCGCCGCAGCCGCCGCAGTTTGGAGGAACGATCCATGTCCATGGTCTCCAGCACCTCGTCGAGCACGTCCTGGGGCAGGCGGCGGAGCGCCGCCGCACTCATCGTCCGCAGCCGCCTGGCCACGGCCGGTTCGAACTTGTCCTCCTCGGCCAGGTGGTGGGCGATGAGCGCGCAGTAGGTCCGCACCGCCTTGGGCAGCAGCCGGTCGGCGTCCCGGTCCGCCGCCGTCTCCTCGACGATCAGGTCGAGGGCGCGGATGAAGTCGAGCTGGCGGGCATCGCCGATCCGGGTGAGGGACGAGGCGATTCCGCGCCGGTAGAACACACCCAGCAGGCCGACCACGGCGAACGACTTCGCCTCGCGGTGCAGCTTCCAGGTCCACGGCCGGTCCTCGGCCGTGTGCAGCCCCTCGGCGAAGTGCAGCAGCCCCTGCTCCAGCAGCCGCCGGTGGTAGACACCGGCCCAGACGGACACGTAGTCCACCGCGGTCGTCCGGTCCGCGGGCAGGATCGCGTCCCTCGGGTGCAGCACCTCGTTCCGCAGACCGACCGGGACCCGGCGCACGGTCCGGGCGCGGCCGGTGACCTGCACATGGTCGGTGCGGACGAAGTCGCAGCCCAACTGCTCGATGGCCGACACCAGTTCGGACAGATAGCCGGGGGCGAGCCAGTCGTCGCCGTCCAGGAAGGCCAGGTACTCGCCGCGCGCCGCGTCCAGCCCGGTGTTGCGCGCGGTGGCGATGCCGCCATTCTTGTCATGGCGGATGTAGCGCACCTGGGCGACGTCCGAGAGGTCCGCGGCGGCACGCTCGAGGATCGCCGGAGTCCCGTCCTCGGAATGGTCGTCGACCAGAACGAACTCGAAATCCGGCCGGGCGTTCGCGCGAAGACTTCTGACGGTGTCCGGGGCGTATTGCCGGACGTTCCAGAACGGGACGATCACGGAGAGCTTTGGCACTCGCAGAACATTAGGAGGCCGTCCGGCCGGGTAACTTTCCGGTGGCCGTACGGGCGGTGAACTCCGTGTGTCGGTACGGTGTATCGCGCCTACGTGCGGCCTTTCCGCGGTCCGATTCGGCTCTCGGTGGCGTGTTGTTAACTTCTCGTTGATTCGCGGTTGGGCCATACCTAGATTTCGCTTCCTAGCGTCTTCGACGTGCCAGCAAGTGCAACGAAGCCCCTCAGGGTGGCCGTCCTCGCGGATTCCGACACCCGGTGGAAATGGGGCGCGCTCACCGCGAACCGCGTCGCGCCGACGGGACCCGGAGATCCGGGGGACCCGGCCGGCTCCGGCATCCGTCTGGACGGATACCTGCTGCGGGGCCGCGCCACCCCCACCGCCCGCCAGCTCGGCGAGGTCGGCGTCCGCGCGGACTCGCTCCGCGAGGTGACCGCCGTCGAGTTCCTGCGCGCGATGCGCGAGGAGTCGTACGACGTCCTCGTGCTCGCCCTGGTCGGCGGCGGTGTGCAGGCGATGCTGCACGGTCTCAAGCGGATCTGGGAGGACCGGCCGAAGCGGCCCGTCGTCGTCACCGGATACGTCGGTGTCGTCTACGAGAAGCTCGCCGACGGCCTGCTGCTGCGCCACGGCGCCGACCTGGTGCTCGCCAACTCCCGCCAGGACGCGGACCGGTTCCGCGCCGTGTACGAGGGAGTGGGCGCCGACGCCTCCTCGGTGACGGAGGTCGCGCTGCCGTTCCTCGGCGGAGCCCCCTACACCGGCGAACACGACCCCTACACCGTCGTCTTCGCCGCCCAGCCCTCCGTCCCCGAGAGCCGCCGGGACCGCATGTACCTGCTGAACCGGCTGGTGCAGCACGCACGCCGGCACCCCGAGCGCGAGGTGCTGCTCAAGCTGCGCTCCAAGCCCGGCGAGCACACCACCCACATCGAGGAAGTGCCCTACCAGAAGCTCGTCCAGCGGCTGGACCCGCCGCCCAACCTCCGCCTGGTCTACGGGCACATGGGCGAGGTCCTCGACCGGACCGACCTGCTGGTCACCGTCAGCTCCACCGCCGCCCTGGAGTCGCTGCACCGCCGCATCCCGACCGTGGTCCTCACCGACCTCGGGGTGCGCGAGGCGCTCGGCAACCACCACTTCGTCGGCTCCGGCTGCCTCGCCTCCTGGGACCAGCTCGACGCCGGGCACCGTCCGGAGCCCGACGCGCAGTGGGTCTCCCGGCAGGGCGTGGCGGTCGGGGACACCCCCTCCGGGGGAGGCTCGTACGCCACCGCCTTCGACACGGCGCGCGAACGCATCGCCAAGCTGCTGGAACGCCCCGGCGGACTGCCCCCGCTGACCCCGTACTACACGCCGGTCACCGCGCCCGGCTACCTGCCCGGCATCCTCGCCCGCCACCACCTCGGCCCGGACGGCACCCCGCTGCCCGGCGCGCCCGCCGCCGACAAGGAGCCCGGACCGGTCCGGCAGATCGTGCGCCGGGCGGCGCGCGGCGCCTACCGGCACGGCGTGCAGCGCGTGGCCCCGGTGATCCGCCGGATGGGCGAGCTGTGACCGCCCCGATCCCCGCTCAAGGAGCTGATCCCATGTCCCACCCGCCAGCGGGCCAGGGCACCCCGGTGCCCCGGGTGCTCGCCGTGATCCCCGCGCGCGGCGGCTCCAAGGGCGTGCCCGCGAAGAACCTCGCCCCGGTCGGCGGCGTACCCCTGGTGGCGCGCGCCGTGCGCGAGTGCCTGGCCGCGCGACACGTGACGGACGTCGTCGTCTCCACCGACGACCAGGCGATCGCGGCCGCCGCCCGGCAGGCCGGCGCCGAGGTCGTGCTGCGGCCCGCCGCCATCGCCGGTGACACCGCCACCTCCGAGGCCGCCGTCCTGCACGCCATGGAGTCCCACGAGGCCCTGCACGGCGCCCCGGTGGACGTGGTGCTGCTCGTGCAGTGCACCAGCCCCTTCCTGCTCCGCGAGGACGTCGACGGCGTGGCGGGCGCGGTCGTCGACCGGGGCGCCGACACCGCGGTCACCGTCGCCCCCTTCCACGGCTTCCTGTGGCGGGACGCGGCGGGCACCGCCACCGACGCCGACCCGGCCGCCGGCGAAGGCGGTTACGGCGTCAACCACGACAAGTCCTTCCGTCCCCGCCGCCAGGACCGCCCCCAGGACCTGCTGGAGACCGGCGCCGCCTACGCCATGGACGCGGCCGGCTTCCGCGAGCACAAGCACCGCTTCTTCGGCCGCACCGAACTCGTGCGCACCGACCCGGCCCGCGTCCTGGAGATCGACGACCCGCACGACCTCGCCCGGGCCCGTGCCCTCGCGCCGCTCTTCGACGCGGCCGGGCCCGGAGCCCTCCCGACCGCCGACGACATCGACGCGGTCGTCCTCGACTTCGACGGCACCCAGACCGACGACCGGGTGCTGATCGACGCCGGCGGACAGGAATTCGTCGCCGTGCACCGCGGCGACGGACTCGGCATCGCCGCCCTGCGCAGGAGCGGCCTGAAGCTGCTCGTCCTGTCCACCGAGCAGAACCCGGTCGTCGCCGCCCGCGCACGCAAGCTCCAACTGCCCGTGCTGCACGGCATCGACCGCAAGGACCTCGCGCTGAAGCAGTGGTGCGAGGAGCAGGGCATCGCGCCGGAGCGCGTGCTCTACGTCGGCAACGACGTCAACGACCTCCCGTGCTTCGCCCTCGTCGGCTGGCCCGTGGCGGTCGCGAGCGCCCACGACGTCGTACGCGGCGCCGCACGCGCCGTCACCACCCTGCCCGGAGGCGACGGCGCGATCCGGGAGATCGCCGGCTGGATCCTCGGCCCCTCCCTCGATTCCCTCCCCAAGTAAGGAAACCCCCGGTCATGAGCACCAACTCCCGCATCCGCACCCTCGGCCCCCGCGAGGCCGGACCCGGCCGCCCCGTCTACATCACCGGCGAGATCGGCATCAACCACAACGGCGACATCGAGAACGCCTTCAAGCTGATCGACGCCGCCGCCGAGGCCGGCTGCGACGCCGTCAAGTTCCAGAAGCGCACGCCCGAGATCTGCACCCCGCGCGACCAGTGGGACATCGAGCGCGACACCCCCTGGGGCCGGATGACGTACATCGACTACCGCCACCGCGTGGAGTTCGGCGAGGACGAGTACCGCCAGATCGACGCGTACTGCAAGAAGAAGGGGATCGCCTGGTTCGCCTCCCCGTGGGACACCGAGGCCGTCGCCTTCCTGGAGAAGTTCGACGTCCCGGCCCACAAGGTCGCCTCCGCCTCCCTCACCGACGACGAGCTGCTGCGCGCCCTGCGCGCCACCGGCCGCACCGTCATCCTCTCCACCGGCATGTCCACCCCGAAGCAGATCCGCCACGCGGTCGAGGTCCTGGGCAGCGACAACATCCTGCTCTGCCACGCCACCTCCACCTACCCGGCCAAGGCCGAGGAGCTGAACCTGCGGGTCATCAACACCCTCCAGCAGGAGTACCCGAACGTCCCGATCGGCTACTCCGGCCACGAGACCGGCCTGCAGACCACCCTGGCCGCGGTCGCCCTCGGCGCCGTCTTCGTCGAGCGCCACATCACCCTGGACCGCGCCATGTGGGGCTCCGACCAGGCCGCCTCCGTCGAGCCCCAGGGCCTCGCCCGCCTGGTCCGCGACATCCGCACCATCGAGGCGTCCCTCGGCGACGGCGTGAAGAAGGTCTACGAGTCCGAGCTGGGCCCGATGAAGAAGCTGCGCCGTGTCCCCGGCGTGGTCGCCGAGGCGGAGATCGCGACGGCGGCGGGCGAGCCGCTGACGGTCTGAGCGCACCCGAATCCCCACACTCCCCTGACGACGGGAACGGTCGTACGTCGATGAGCCCCCGCGCCGGGAAGGCCGGCCCCCACACCCTCGCCTTCGTCGAGAGTCCGGTACAGCTGCTGAACGTGCTGGAGTGGGCGCACGCGCACGCTCCCGGTGTGGGGCTCACCCTCGTGGTGCTGTCCCCCGTCGACCCGATGACGCGCGGCCAGCTGCGCCGCATGTCCGAACTGGCCCGCGAGGAGGGCCACGAGGTCCGCTGGGAGGAGGCCCGGGGCGGACCGGCCGCGCCGCTGCACACGATCGGCGGTCTGGCCGGCCCGCTCCGCCGCGCCTCCCGGATCGTCCTCGGCGACCCCTTCTCGCGGTACGTCCAGCTGCTGCTGACGATCACCCGGGCCCGCGACCTCGTCGTCGTCGACGACGGCACGGCGACCATGGAGTTCGTCGGCCAGCTGGCCCGGGGCGAACGCCTGGTCCGCTGGCACCGCAAGGGCGGCCGTCCCGGACCCCGGGACCTGCTCCTCGCCCCGGTGTCGGCCGCCGCCCGGCACCGGCTCACCCCGGGCGAGAAGCGCCGGGTTGAGGTCTTCTCCTCGATGCCGATGGAGGACACCCCGCCCGGGGTCACGCTCACCGCCCACACCTTCGCCTGGACCCGGGCCCGCTTCGGGCCGCCCCGCATCACCAAGGGCGCCGACATGGTGGGCACGTCCCTGGTGGAGACCGGCGTGGTGGACGCCGACGCCTACCTGGCGGCCGTCCGCTCCCTGGCCGGGGCGCACGGCGCGAAGCGCTACTTCGCGCACCGCCGCGAGAGCACGGAGAAACTCCACCGGCTGGCGGCCGAGACGGGCCTGGAGATCGTCCGCCCCGAACTCCCCCTGGAGCTGATCGCCCGTCGCGGCCCCATCGGCCGCACCGTCGTCAGCTTCCCGTCCACGGTCGTCCACACCCTCCCGCTCGCCCTGTCCGGCACGGAGGTCACCGTCGCGGTCTGCGACATCGACCCCGCCTGGCTGACCCGGAACGCCTCCCCCCGGGCCCAGGGCTTCCTGTCGAGCGTCACGGACACGGCGAAGGACGCCCACCACCTGTCGGCGGTCCCGGCGGTCTGACCGCACGGCTTCCGGCGTCCGGCCCGGTGTCCGCCGGATGAACCGGTCCGCGTGGGCTGGGCCGAGCGTGGTATCCGTGGAGGAGGGGAGGAGGACCGGAACCACGGCGCGACTGTGACCGAAGTCACGGTCCGGCAGGTCACGGGGCCTCCACCCACGTAAAGAGCGGCGATTTTACCCATCTCGATTGACAGCTATGCGTAGGGCAGCCAGATTTTTTTCGCCTAACGGGCTGATTTTTCTTGATCGAGGGCCGGTCGACAGCCCCGGCGCCCTACCCTTCAAAGGGTGAAACCACTGATGTCACTGGAGTCCGAGGTCGATCTCCCCGGGGGAGCGGTGCTCCCCGGCGCGCTGCCCGAGACCCTGCGCGCCGAGCTCGTCGCGTTCCGGCGCGACCTGCACATGCACCCGGAGCTCGGCAACCAGGAGTTCCGCACGACCGCCGCGATCAAGGAGCGGCTGGAGCAGGCGGGCCTGAAGCCGCGCGTGCTCTCCAGCGGGACCGGTGTGCTCTGTGACGTCGGGACGGACGGCGAGGCCGGCACCGACTCGGCGATGCTGGCCCTGCGCGCCGACATCGACGGCCTGCCCATCCCCGACATGAAGGCCGAGTGCCCGTACCGCTCCACCGTGCCCGACCGCGCGCACGCCTGCGGTCACGACGTGCACACCACCGTGGTGCTCGGCACCGGTCTCGTCCTCGCCGAGCTGCACCGCCAGGGCCTGCTGCCCCGGCCCGTGCGGCTGATCTTCCAGCCCGCCGAGGAGGTGCTGCCCGGCGGCGCCGCCGACGCCATCGCGGACGGCGCGCTCGACGGCATCGGCCGGATCCTGGCCGTGCACTGCGACCCCCGGGTCGACGCCGGGCGGATCGGACTGCGCGAGGGGCCCATCACCTCGGCCTGCGACCGGCTGGAGATCGCCCTCGACGGTCCCGGCGGCCACACCGCCCGCCCGCACCTGACCACCGACCTGGTCACCGCCGCCGCCCGCGTCGTCACCGACGTGCCCGCCCTGGTCGGCCGCCGCGTCGACAGCCGCAGCGGACTCGCCGTGACCTGGGGCCGGATGGAGTCGGGTCACGCGCCCAACGTCATCCCGCAGCACGCCGAACTGTCCGGCACCGTGCGCTGCCTGGACCTGGATGCCTGGCGGCAGGCCCCCGACGTCGTGGTCGCGGCCATCGACGAGGTGGCCAACCTGTACGGCGCCAAGTCGGAGATCAACTACGTCCGCGGCGTCCCGCCGGTCGTCAACGAGGCCGGGGCCGTCGCACTGCTGCGCGAGGCCATGACCGCCCGGCGCGGAGCGGACTCCGTCGAGGGCACCGAACAGAGCCTGGGCGGCGAGGACTTCTCCTGGTACCTGGAGCACGTCCCCGGCGCCATGGCCCGCCTCGGCGTCCGCCCTCCCGGCGAGCGCACCGTGCGCGACCTGCACCAGGGCGACTTCGACGTCGACGAGCACGCCATCACCGTGGGCGTGGAGCTCTTCACCGCCGCCGCCCTCCTCGACGCCCTCCGCTGAGCCCCGCCCTCCGCAGGCCCCTTCGGCCCCGGCCGTCCCCCTCCCCCGCCCGCTCCGGTTGCAGCGTGGGCGGGGGAGGGGCAGCGTGGGTCGCGTGCCGCACCGACCGTCCCTTTCGAGCCCCCTTGGTCCTCTGGTTCACAAGGGCGTAACCGGCCATCGGCACGAATGGATAACGGCCCCGCGGAACCCCGTTCCCAGGAGTTTCTACGCGCGTTAATGTGCGCCGAACCGAGCACCCGCTGCGGGGCTTTGGAGAATGGGGAACTTCAGATGCGTCGGATATCCAAACTGACCCGCGTCGCGGTGGGGGTCGCGTCACTCGCACTCGCCGCCACGGCCTGCGGCGGCACCAGCAGTGACAACGGCGACAGCGGCGGCTCCAAGGAAGACCTCGGCCTCGCCATCGCCTACGACATCGGCGGCAAGGGCGACCAGTCCTTCAACGACGCCGCGTTCGCCGGCCTGAGCAAGGCCAAGGAGGAGTTCGGCTACGAGACCCGCGACGTCGAGCCCACCGAGGGCGAGACCGACGCGGACAAGGAGCAGCGCCTGGCCTCGCTGGCCCGCCAGGGCTACAACCCGGTCATCGGCGTCGGCTTCGCCTACGGTCCCGCGATGAAGGCCGTGGCCGCGAAGTACCCGGACACCACCTTCGGCATCGTCGACTCCGTGGTCGAGGGCGAGAACGTCGCCTCCCTCGTGTTCGCCGAGGAGCAGGCCTCCTACCTGGCCGGCGTCGCCGCCGCCAAGGCCACCAAGAGCAAGGTCGTCGGCTTCGTGGGCGGTGTGGACATCCCGCTGATCCACAAGTTCCAGGCGGGCTTCGAGCAGGGCGTCAAGGACACCGACCCCAAGGTCAGGGTGATCCCGCAGTACCTGACCCAGACGGCGGAGGAGGGCGGCTTCTCCAGCCCCGACAAGGGCAAGGCCGCCGCCGAGGGCCAGATCGAGAAGAAGGCCGACGTCGTCTACCAGGCGGCCGGCCTGTCCGGTCAGGGCGTCATCGAGGCCGCCGCGAAGGCGAAGGTCTGGGCGATCGGCGTCGACTCCGACCAGTACAAGCAGGAAGCCCTCGCCGCGCACAAGGACTACATCCTCACCTCCGCCCTGAAGGACGTCGGCGGTGCGGTGTACACCCTGGCCAAGTCCGTCGAGGACGACAAGCCGCTGACCGGCACCCAGGTGTTCGACCTCAAGGTGAACGGCGTCGGCCTGTCCGAGAGCAACCCGAAGATGGCCGAGGTCCCCGGCCTGACGGACGCCGTGGCCAAGGCCGAGAAAGGCATCATCGACGGCTCCATCAAGGTCAGGACCGAGTAGCGGAACCCGGCCGCGGCCGGCCCGCGGACGGCCGGGACGGATCCACACGAAGCGGGCGGGCGCCCCGGAGCGCCCGCCCGCTTCGCCGTGCCCGCGGCCGGTCGCGCCCCCTCACCCACCGCCACCCCGCCTTCGCTATCGGCAATGCCGTGACCAGGGCTCCGGGGCGGCTTGGGCACGGCCGGATAACAAGGTGGACAGAAGGGGTTTTCAGGCAGGTCTACGCGCGTTAATCTGCGGCGAAGCCAGCGCCGTAGCTGAACCGTCCGGCGCTTGTACGACAGGAGCACCACTCATGCGCCGGATTTCCCGGATCACGGTCGCAGGCGCAGCGACCGCCTCCCTGGCCCTCGCCCTCTCCGCCTGCGGCGGCACCTCGACCTCCTCGAGCTCGTCCGAGTCGAAGGGCGACAAGGGCCTGGCCATCGCGTACGACGTCGGCGGCAAGGGCGACCAGTCCTTCAACGACGCCGCGTTCGCCGGCCTGAGCAAGGCCAAGGAGGAGTTCGGCTACGAGACCCGCGACGTCGAGCCCACCGACGGCGAGACGGACGCGGACAAGGAGCAGCGCCTGGTCTCGCTGGCCCGCCAGGGCTACAACCCGGTCATCGGCGTCGGCTACGCCTACGCCTCCGCCGTGAAGGGCGCCGCCGCGAAGTACCCGGACACCACCTTCGGCATCGTCGACGACGCCACGGTCGAGGCCGACAACGTGGCCGACCTGGTCTTCTCCGAGGAGCAGGCCTCGTACCTGGCCGGCGTCGCCGCCGCCGAGAGCACCAAGACGAACGTCGTCGGCTTCGTGGGCGGTGTGGACATCCCGCTGATCCACAAGTTCCGCGCGGGCTTCGAGCAGGGCGTCAAGGACACGAACCCGAAGGTCAAGGTCCTCTCGCAGTTCCTGACCCAGACGGCGGAGGAGGGCGGCTTCTCCAGCCCCGACAAGGGCAAGACCGCCGCCGAGGGCCAGATCGAGAAGAAGGCCGACGTCGTCTACGCGGCCGCCGGTCTGTCCGGTCAGGGCGTCATCGAGGCCGCCGCCGCCAACAAGGTGTGGGCGATCGGTGTGGACTCCGACCAGTACAAGCACGAGGCCCTCGCCAAGTACAAGGACTCCATCCTGACCTCGGCGATGAAGGACGTCGCCAAGGCGGTGTACAACCTGGCGAAGTCGGTCGAGGAGGGCAAGCCCGAGACCGGTATCGTCAGGGGCGATCTGAAGACGGGTGAGGTGAGCCTGTCGAACTCCAACCCGAAGTTCGCGGACGACGCCGAACTCCAGGAAGCCATCGAGACGGCCAAGGAGAAGATCATCAGCGGCGAGATCAAGGTCAAGTCGAGCTGAGAACCCCCTGAACGACCCTGAGCAGCAGGTAACCGCGGGGTCGCGTCCGCTCGACGGGGTACGGGGAGCCCGGCTCCCCGTACCCCGTCGGTGTGGTGCGCCGCCCCTTTGTATGCCGTAGGGGCGCTACGCGCGTAGACGACCCCCGTCCCCAGGAGAGTGCGCCATCAACGCGTCCAGCAGCCCTCCGGCCGGAGCGGCGGTCAACGAATCGGTGACCGCCGTCGAGCTCGCCGGGATCACGAAGCGTTTCCCGGGCGTCGTGGCCAACCACGACATCCACCTCACCGTCCGCAAGGGCACCGTCCACGCCCTCGTCGGCGAGAACGGCGCCGGCAAGTCGACGCTGATGAAGATCCTCTACGGCATGCAGAAGCCGGACGAGGGCACCATCGCCGTCGACGGCGAGCAGGTCACCTTCTCGTCGCCGGCCGACGCCATCGCCCGCGGCATCGGCATGGTGCACCAGCACTTCATGCTCGCCGACAACCTCACCGTCCTCGAGAACGTGGTGCTCGGCAGCGAGAAGCTGTACGGCATCGGCGGCAAGGCCCGGCGCAGGATCAAGGAGATCTCCGACCGCTACGGCCTCGGCGTCCGCCCCGACGTCCTGGTCGAGGAGCTCGGCGTGGCCGCCCGCCAGCGCGTGGAGATCCTCAAGGTCCTCTACCGCGGCGCCACCACCCTGATCCTCGACGAGCCCACCGCCGTCCTGGTCCCGCAGGAGGTCGACGCGCTCTTCGACAACCTGCGCGAGCTGAAGTCCGAGGGCCTGTCGGTCATCTTCATCTCCCACAAGCTGGGCGAGGTCCTCTCCGTCGCCGACGAGATCACCGTCATCCGCCGCGGCACCACGGTCGGCACCGCCGTCCCCGCCGAGACCACCCCGCGCCAGCTCGCCGAGATGATGGTCGGCAGCGAACTGCCCACCCCCGAGACGGCCGAGTCCACGGTCACCGACCGCCCGGTCGTCACCGTCGACAAGCTGCGCCTGGTGGCCCCCGGCGGCAAGGCCCTGCTCGACGACATCACCTTCACCATCCACGAGGGCGAGGTCCTGGGCATCGCCGGCGTCGAGGGCAACGGCCAGACCGAGCTGGTCGACGCGCTCATCGGCCTGCGCCACGCCGACTCGGGCACCATCCGGCTCGTCGACGAGGAGATCACCGCCTGGCCCACCCGCCGCCGCCGCGAGCAGGGCATCGGCTACATCCCCGAGGACCGCCACCGCCACGGCCTGCTGCTGGAGGCGCCCCTCTGGGAGAACCGCATCCTCGGCCACGTCACCGAACGGCCCAACGCCAAGGGCGTCTGGCTGGACCCGAAGGCCGCCCAGGAGGACACCCGCCGGATCGTCACCACGTACGACGTCCGCACCCCCGGCATCGACGTCACCGCGGCCTCCCTGTCCGGCGGCAACCAGCAGAAGCTGATCGTCGGCCGCGAGATGAGCCACAAGCCGCGCTTCCTGATCGCCGCCCACCCCAC
>NZ_JAPSKQ010000282.1 GCF_031181555.1 Streptomyces sp.
CCTGGCGGGCGGTGCGCTGACCGTCGGCATCGGCGGTCTGTATCTCGCCGGGCTGCTGCTCACCGGCGGTGAGATCGAGTCGGGCACGACGGTGCGCGGTGTGGGCATCGGG
This sequence comes from Streptomyces sp., assembly GCF_031181555.1. Classification (GTDB taxonomy): domain Bacteria; phylum Actinomycetota; class Actinomycetes; order Streptomycetales; family Streptomycetaceae; genus Streptomyces; species Streptomyces fimbriatus. The sequence continues at coordinate 113 of NZ_JAPSKQ010000282.1, forward strand.
GGCCTGAGCCGCGAGGAAGCCGCCCGGAAGCTGGAGCAGCACCTGGCGGGGGCCGGCCCGCGGAAGCTGGCCGTGCAGGTCGGCGACCGCGGGGGCGTGGTCGATCCCCGGCAGGCGGGGTTCACCTTCGACGTCCAAGAAACCCTCGACCGGGCGGCGTCCACCGGCGCCGATCCGGTCAGCGTGATCGGCGGGCTGTTCCGCTCGGGCGGTGACATCGAGCCGGTCGTACGGGTCGACGAGGACAAGGCCCGTGCCGCCCTCGGGAAGCTGGCGAGGACGCTCGACCAGAAGGTCCGCGACGGCGCCGTCTCCTTCGCCGACGGCCGTGTCGAGCAGATCGCCCCGCGCACCGGGTACGCGCTGGACGTGGACGCCGCGATCGGCGCCCTGCGCACCCCCTTCCTGCGCGGCGCACAGGACTCGGTCACGGCGCTGCCCGCACGGGAGACCGAGCCGAAGGTCACGGCGGAAGAGGTGCGGCGGACGGTGCGCGAGTTCGCGCAGCCGGCGATGTCGGCGCCGGTCGCGCTCACCGCGGGCGGCAAGCGGTTCACGATCACCCCGGCGGTGCTCGGCGAGTACCTGACCGTGCGGCCGGACGACACCGGCAGGCTCACACCGGAGCTCGACGGCAAGGGCCTGCGCACCGCGCCCGCGGTGGCCGGTGCCCTGAACGGCCTCCCCGCCACACCCCGGAACGCCCGGCTGGGGCTCGAGGGCGACAAGGTCGTGGTGACCGCCGACGCCAGACCCGGCGTGGAGGTCACCGACAAGGCCCTGGGCAAGGCCGTCCTGCCCCTGCTCACCAAGTCGGGCGCCGCCCGTGCCGGCGAGGTGGCCACACGACAGATCCAGCCGGAGGTCACCCGCGAGAACGCGGCCCGGCTGGGGCTGACGGAGAAGATGTCCTCCTTCACCGTCGACTTCGAACCGGCCCCGTATCGCACGACGAACGTCGGCCGGGCCGTGGAGCTCATCAACGGCTCCGTCGTCATGCCGAACCAGACCTGGAGCTTCAACCGGACCGTCGGCGAGCGCACCGAGGCCAACGGCTTCGCCGAGGGCGTCATGATCTTCGACGACCAGTACACCAAGGCGCCCGGCGGCGGTGTCTCCGCGGTGGCCACCACGGTCTTCAACGCGATGTTCTTCGCCGGGGTCAAGCCCGTCGAGTACGGCGCCCACTCCTTCTACATCGAGCGCTACCCCGAGGGCCGCGAGGCGACGGTCGCCTGGGGCAGCCTCGATCTGAAGTTCGCCAACGACTCCGGCAAGGCCGTCTACATCCAGGCCGAGTCCACCGACACCTCGGTGACCGTCACCTTCCTCGGCACGAAGAAGTACGACGAGGTCACGTCGGTGAAGGGGCCGCGTACCAACGTGCAGCAGCCGACGGAGAAGGTGAGCACCGCCGAGAAGTGCGTGCCGCAGACCCCGCTCGAGGGCTTCGACGTCACCGTGGAGCGGGTCTTCCGCGACGACGGCCGGGAAGTGCGGCGGGAACCGTTCCGCACGCACTACACCCCGCGTGACGAGATCGTCTGCGAAGAGGTGCCGAACAGGCGTCAGCCCTGAGAACGCACCCCCGCCGGCTCGTCCGCCGGAGGCCCGCCTGCAGTCCGCGACGCCCCGGTCGGCATCCGTTTCCGGTCGGCGCGTCCGGCGAACGCCGGTCGGCGTGGACCGGGCCCGGGACGTGACCCGTGACTTCAACAGAACCTGGGCCTGCTGGGGGCGTTCCCCGTCGGCCGGAGACGCGAGGCCGGTAAGAGCCGCAGCCGGGCAGGGCGCCCCGTGCTGGGCTACGGGTGCACCTGCCACCAGCAGTCCGCCTCGGCACGAGCCACCTCGGCGTCGTACTGACTCGCGTCGAAGTGGAGCTCCGGCGGAGGGTGGGGCACTGGGGTGTGCGCCTCCCCCGGAACCTCCCAGTCCGACCACTGCACGATCTCCCCGAACCGCTGCACGACCACGGTCAGGAAGCCGCAGCAGCCACCGGTGCAGTCCGGTTCCCCCAGCTCCAGACGGCGCGCCTCGCCGGTCGCCCGGAGGGGGCTGGGGCGGTCGGCGGGCAGCGCATCAGCCGCGTACGGTCCGCGGCCGCCTTCGCCGACCGCCCCTTCGACCAGGTCCTCGCCGTTGACCCAGAACCGCAACTGGGCGGCGAACCGGGGTCCTGGCGGCAACACCCTGATCTCCAAACGATCAAACATCGGACCACCCTACTCGCACGCCTTCCGGTCACCCTGTCTGCCGCCGTGGGTCGCGTGGCCGGCCTCCTGGTCCGGCTCGCCGGCCGCCGGCCCGGTCCATCGTGCGCTTCGAGGCCGGTGACGAGGCGCGTGCCGTCGTGCCGGACCGGGGCGTGCGCCTGCTCCTCGCCCCGGCCCGGCGGTCGGCTCACGGGCATAGCGGGCGTATTCGCTCCGCACCAGTGCCGTCCGGGTGAGGACGGCCGTCAGAAGCGTGCGGGTTCCGGACCGTTCCGGCGATCCGCCACCCGCCGGGCCCGGGCGGCGGGCAGCAGCCTCCGCACCGCACCGGCCACCGGGGCGCCTCCAGGACCGTCACCGGCAGATTCATTCCACGGCCTTCCTGGTGCCCCCGGTGGCCGCTCGGCGGTAGAGGGCCAGGCCGGGGGCCGTGGTGATGCCGTGCACGGCGGTGCTGGCCACGACGACCAGCGTTCCGGCCGCCAGAACCTCGGGGTCGGTGCCGAGCCGGTGGGCCTCCATGGTCAGGTAGAACAGGGCCGAGACGCCGATGGGGCCGAACCAGCCCAGGAAGACGGCGTCCCGCCAGGGCAGGGACAGGGGGCGCTTGAGGGCGAGCAGGATCGGCAGACGGCGCACCAGCAGCGCGCCGAGAACCAGCAGGGTGCCGCGCCACCAGCCCAGCTCGCCCCACTCACGCCAGGGGATCATGGCTCCGAGCAGCACGAACAGCGGCAGGACGAGGAAGCGGTTGACCGCTTCGTCGATCTTGTTCTCGCTCGCTCGTTCATCCATCGAGCTGACCGCGTTGAAGGCCAGGCCGCTGACGAAGACGGCCAGAACGCCGTCGAAGTGCAGCAGCCCGGACACGCCCAGCACGAAGAAGGCCAGCAGCAAGGTGTACACCAGCAGCGGGCCGGCTGAGATGCTTCCGCTCCTCTCCGCCGTGCGCAGTGCTTTCCCGCCCAGCCAACCCGCCGCCGCCCCGAGGACAACGGCACCCAGGACCTGCCACAGGGACTCCGTCAGCGCTCGTGTTCCCGTCAGCGGTCCGGCGAGCGCCACAGCGGCGAGCACCAGGGGCAGCGCGAGCCCGTCGTTGGCGCCCGACTCCAAGGAGAGCAGTTGCCGGGTCCGGGCGGCGATCCCCTCCTCGGCGGGCTCGCCGGTGACGACGCCGGAGGCGAGTACCGGGTCGGTCGGGCACAGAGCCGCTCCCAGCAGCGCCGCCGCACCGAGTCCGAGCCCGAGTACGACAGCCGACACCACCGTGGTGAGCAGCGCCATCCCCGCCATGGCCACGACCAGCAGGACGAGCAGCGGCCTCACCCGCGCTCGCACATCACGGAACGGATAGCGCAGGGCCACGGACATGACCGAGACCGCCAGCAGCAGACGGGAGACGTCGTGCAGTTCCTGGTGTCCCTCCAGCACTGTGGGCAGGTCAAGGACCCCCAGCACCTCCGGGCCGAAAACCACACCCGTCAGCAGGGCCAGGAGCGGCGCGCTCAGTGGAGCACGCCCAAGAGGCCCGGAGAGTGCCGCCACCACCAGTCCCAGGCCGCCGACCACCGTCAGCAGGACGTTCAGCATGCCCGTCTGGTTGCCCGGCCGTGAACGGGATATGTCTTCTCGGCACGTCAGCCCGCCCGATGGCCCAGCCCCGTTGCCGACAGCTGGTCCGGCGAGCCCGTCTCCCGCCGTTCGCGCACGGTCGCGCGGCCTTCGGGCAGTCCTCTCCCCCTGCGGTTCACAGGACTGTCCGGCGGCACCTTCGTACTGGCGGGGCTGCAGCTCGGCCGGGTCCCGGCGGCTCAGTCACACGCGGCCGCGCCGGTGCTGCCGGCCTTCGTCCTCCCGGTGCAGGCGCTGGCGAGCGTGTGGGGATTCCTGTGCCGTGACGCCGTCGCGGCAACAGGCACGGGTGTGCTGGCCGGCACTCGGCTGGCGGTGGGGGCGATCGCGGCGAGCGCTGCCGACGTTGCGGCCGGGTTCGGGTGCCAGAGCTTTCGACGGTACGTCCGGGCACCGGTTCGCCGACGTCGTCGAGGAAGCCGGCGTGCGCCGGGAGTTGTGACGGCACCGGCCGTTCGCCCGGGCAGCCCGTTCCTTCCCGGGAGATCGTCCTGCCCGGTCCGGGTACCCATCGTCCGTGTCACCGCCGCGACGGCAGGACGCGCACTACG
>NZ_JAPSKQ010000283.1 GCF_031181555.1 Streptomyces sp.
CTGACGCCCGGCCAGCGCGCGGTGACCGCGCGCCGGCCGCCGTCTCAGCCTCCGTGCTGGGACCGGGCCTTGAACGCCGCCTTCCGGGCCTCCTTGGCGACCTTCTTGTCCGGGTGCAGCCGGCCCATCGCCTCCAGCACGTCCGCCGTGGCCGGGTGGTCCACCCGCCAGGCGGTGGCGAAGAAGCCGCTGTGCTGACGTGCCAGTCCCTCCACCAGGGCGCGCAGTTCCTCGGAGTTGCCCTCGGCCGCGAGCTGGGCCGCCACCGTGTCGATGGTCAGCCAGAAGATCATGGTCTCGGACGGGGGCGGCACATCGGCCGCCCCGTGCTCGGTCAGCCACACCCGCGCCAGTCCGCCGAGTTCGGCGTCGTCGAGCACCTCCCGCAGGGCGGGCTCGGCCGAGGCACCCACCAGCGACAGCGCCTGCTGGCAGCGCAGCCGCCGCAGCGGCGCGCCCTCGTCCGTCCCGCGCGCCGCGGCCAGCAACTCCCGTGCGGCGGCGAGGGGTTCGCGCCGGGCCAGCCAGTGCTCGGTCTCCGCGTGGGCCGCCGCCGGCGGGAAGGCGGCGGTGCCGTCGAGCAGCGCGTCGGCGCCCTTGTCCGCGAGGTCCCCGACCGCCGGGGCGTCGAACCCGGCCTCCAGCAGCCGGGCGCGCAGTCCGTACAGTCCGAGCGGGGTCAGCCGCACCATGCCGTAGCGGGAGACGTCGGTCTCGTCCACCGGCGCCGCCGGCTCGTCGTCGGCGTCGCTCAGCAGCGCCTCGTCCACCGGCCGGTACTCCACGAGCCCCACCGGCTCCAGCATGCGGAACTGGTCGTCCAGCCGCACCATGGCGTCCGACACCTGCTCGAGGACGTCGTTGGTCGGTTCGGCCATGTCGCCGGGGACGAGCACGGACGCGGCCAGCGCGGGCAGCGGCACCGGCGCCCCGGCGGCCCCCTCCTCGCCGACGGTCAGCAGGTACAGGTTGCCGAGCACGCCGTCGAGGAACTCCGCCTCGGCCTCGGGGTTCCAGTCCAGGGAGTCGAGGTCGAGCTCTCCGGACCCGCCCTCCGCGACGACGGCGTCGACGAGTCCGCCCAGGTCGGGCACGCTCGCGTCGGCGAGCACCGCCTCCAGGGCGGCGAGCCACACCCCGAGCACGTCCTGCGGCGACCCGCCGGTGAGCAGCGCCAGGTCGGCGCCCGCGGCGACCGTCCCCTCCTTCTCGTCGACCACTTCGACGAGCCCGGCGTCCAGGGCGACGCGCCAGGCCTCACCGGCGTCGGCCGCGGCGTCCCGGCCGGTCAGCCCGAGCACGTCGGCGGCCTCCGGCAGCTGCTCGTCGACGAGCCCGCCGCCGGCGTCGACCCGGGTATCCGGCCCGGCCCAGCGGGCGAGCCGGGCGGCCCGGGACAGCAACGGGGTGGACAGCGCGTCACGCGCCAGCTCCGCTTCGGGGTGCAGCCGCGCCGGCGGCAGGGGGGAGCTGTCTGACATCGGCTGGTTCTCCTAGGGCGCCTTCAACGACTCAGCCGCTCAGCCTAGACGGATTTCCACCCATGCCGCCCACTTCATCTGCTCTTCCGTACCCGTACATGGCCGAAACCTTGACAAGTGACCTGGCCAGGCTGGAGATTGACGCGCGTAGAAGTCGGCGGACAGCTGTTCACCGGAACCCCCGGGTCCCACCACCCGACCGTCGGGCCTCTACGCGCGTCGCACCGCCCCGCCGGTCGCGGCTCCCACCATCCACGCTCCACCCTCGTCCCGGCGCTCCACACGTCCCCGGAGGGAATCCGTTGCCGAGCAAGTCGTCCGCGCGTCTCGCCGCGCTCACCGTCGCCGCCGTGTGCTCCGCGGCGTCCGCCGTCCTCGTCACCTCGCCCGCGCACGCCGACAGTGTGCGCATCCATGACATCCAGGGCGACACCCGCATGTCCCCGTACGTCGGCAAGCAGGTCACCGACGTGACCGGAATCGTCACCGGCATCCGCACCTACGGCTCCTCCCGGGGCTTCTGGATCCAGGACCCGGACCCGGACGCCGACCCCGCCACCAGCGAGGGCGTGTTCGTCTTCACGGGCTCGACCCCGAAGGGCGTGGCCGTGGGCGACGCCGTCACCGTCTCCGGCACGGTCACGGAGTACGTCCCGGGCGGCACCTCCTCCGGCAACCAGTCCCTGACGGAGATCACGCGCCCCACCTTCACGGTCGTCTCCAGCGGCAACCCGGTCCCGGCCGCCACCACCATCGACGCGGCGTCCGTCCCCGCCGCCTACGCCCCGGCCGGTGACCCCGCCGCGAACGGCTCGGTCAACGCCCTGCCGCTGCGCCCCTCCGCATACGCCCTGGACCACTACGAGTCCCTGGAGGGCATGAACGTCCGGGTCTCCGACACCCGCGTGGTGGGCGCCACCGACCCGTACACCGAGCTCTGGGTCACGGTGAAGCCGTGGGAGAACCCCAACCGGCGCGGCGGCACGGTCTACGGCTCCTACGACGCCCAGAACACCGGCCGTCTCCAGATCCAGTCGCTGGGCCGCGCCGCGGACTTCCCCGACGCGAACGTCGGCGACACCCTCACCGGCACCACCACGGGTCCCCTGGACTTCAACCAGTACGGCGGCTACACCCTGGTGGCGAACGAGCTCGGCACCCTCCGGGACAACGGCCTGCGGCGCGAGACGACCCGCGAGCAGCGCGCGGGCGAGCTGGCGGTCGCCACCTACAACGTCGAGAACCTCGACCCCTCCGACGACACCTTCGCCGCGCACGCCGCCGCGATCGTGAACAACCTGAAGTCGCCCGACATCGTGTCCCTGGAGGAGATCCAGGACAACAACGGCGCCACCGACGACGGCACGGTCGCCGCCGACGCGACGATGGCCGAGCTGATCGAGGCCATCGAGGCGGCGGGCGGCCCGCGCTACGACTGGCGCTCGGTCGACCCGGCCGACAAGGCCGACGGCGGCCAGCCCGGCGGCAACATCCGCCAGGTGTTCCTGTTCAACCCGGACCGGGTCTCCTTCACCGACCGCGCGGGCGGCGACGCCACCACGGCCGTCGACGTCACCAGGGTCCGCGGCAAGGCGGCCCTGACGGTCTCCCCCGGCCGCGTCGACCCGACGTCCGAGGCCTTCGAGAACAGCCGCAAGCCGCTGGCCGGCGAGTTCGTCTTCCGCGGGCGCACGGTCATCGTGATCGCCAACCACTTCGCCTCCAAGGGCGGCGACCAGAGCCTGACCTCGCAGTACCAGCCGCCGTCCCGCGGCTCGGAGGCCCAGCGCCACCTCCAGGCGAAGGCGGTCCACGACTTCACCGCGAAGATCCTCAAGACGCAGAAGAACGCGGACGTCGTCGTCCTGGGCGACATCAACGACTTCGAGTTCTCGGAGACGACCGAGATCCTCGAGGGCGACGGCACCCTCTGGTCGGCCGTCAAGTCCCTCCCGAAGAGCGAGCGTTACTCCTACGTCTACCAGGGCAACAGCCAGGTCCTGGACCAGATCCTGATCAGCCCGTCGATCCGCCGCGACCGCACGTTCAGCTACGACAGCGTGCACATCAACGCCGAGTTCCACGGCCAGATCAGCGACCACGACCCGCAGATCCTGCGCTTCCGCCCCTAGGGCCCGCCCCCGGCCGGCCGAACATCCGGTCCGGCCGGCCGGGCACCCCTCACCGCGCCGGTACGAGCCCCAGAGCGTGCTCGTACCGCCGTACGGTGCTGCTCTTCAGCCCCGGCCACCTCTGCACCCGCTCCCACGCGGCGGCCGTCGGGCCCGCACCGTCCCTCGCCAACGCCTCGGCGTGCGCCCGGGCGCTCTCCCACTCGGCGTAGTTGAGCACCCGGGTCCCGTCGGCTCCCAGATGGAAGTGGGCGGAGATCCTCCCGGGGTTCGGCTCCGGTTCGCCCTCCAGAGCGTCGAGGACGGCGTCGGCCCAGTCCTTCAGCCGCTCGGCGTCGGGCCCCTCGAACTCCACGTCGACGATCACGACGCACCCGGGGGCCCGGTCCCCCTCCCGCACACCGCTGCGGTAATGCCGGTACCGGTGCAGCGCCACCCGCTCGATCCCCGGCACGGCGGTGTCGATCTCGTCCACCCGCTCCTGCCGGTGCGTCTTCACGAACGACTCGTACGCCCGCTCACTCGTCCACTGCGAGTAGTGCAGCAGCGTCTCCCCGTCCTCCCCGGTGTAGACGTGATACCCGAGCAGATCACGGGCCGGCCAGACCCGCCGCTCCCAGGTCCGCCCGATCGCCTCGACGGCCTCCTCCTGCCGCTCGGGCGTCCCCACCCGCCAGGTGCTGAAGAGCGACGCGCCGATCCGGGGATCGGCGAGGTCGGGGTGCTGGTCCGTACGGCGGGTCATAGCTGCCTCCACTGCTCGGCGAACGCGACGACCCCACCTTCCGACCTCGACCGAACTTCAGGTCAAGTCGCGCACGGCGGGAACAAGGGCCGCCGCACGCCCACCGGGACCGGACGCGCGCCGCAGGCACACCACGCAC
>NZ_JAPSKQ010000113.1:0-12597 GCF_031181555.1 Streptomyces sp.
CGGGCGCCAGCTCCCGCATCGGCGTGAACGGTCCCGGGCGTCCCTCGGGGTCCTTCAGGACGACGTTGGCGGCCACCGCGTCGTGCCCCTCGCGGAACACGGTGGCCGTCACCTCGAACGTCTCGCCCACGACGGCCTTGGCCGGCCGCCGGCCGCAGTCGACGGACGGCCGGACGTCCCGTACCGGGATACGGCCGATGGCCCGGGTCGTCTTCATGGGTCTGCACCTCCGCCGTGCTCGACGCCGGGCCGGCGCCCGGTCGTGGGGACCAAACTGCGGCGGGAAGGCCCTTACCTTCCCGCCGGGGAGCGCCGCTGGGTGGTCGGCGGGCCCCGCCTGACCGAGGTGGCCGGACAGGGCCGGTCGTTCTGTTCCTGCAGATAGGTGACGAGGGTCGTGCGCAGGTACCGTTCGGCGGCGTCCGCCGCCTCCCGCGCGCAGCGCTTGCCCATCAGGACGCAGAGGGTGTAGCCGGAGTCCTCGAAGGTGGCCCGTACGGTGCGGTCGGCCGGCGCGGCGAGCATCGCGCGTTCCCAGGCCCGGTAGCGACGCAACTGCCGGGCAACTTCGGCTCTGGCGGGTAGCAGCATGGCGCCGTTCACCTTTCCGTGGCTCGATGGGGGCGCGTTGTCCCGACGGTCGGGCGGCGGCCGTGCGCACAACGGCACGGATCCGTAACGGCGATCGAGGTCTTCACACATGGTGCACGGGTGACGACCCAACGTCTTGTTGGCTTTTCAATCATTCGTGGCGCGTTCGGGTGCAGGCGGGCCCGCCCCGGCCGTGCGCTCGTGTTGCACGAATGGACCAACCCCCTCACGCTGAAGGTGACTCAGAAGCGATGACCGCTTACGTTCCGTGTTCGGGGCTCGTCCCGCGGGGGCGAGGAGGGACGTGAGCTTCGCGGTGAGGAGCCAACGACCATGAAGACCGCAGTGCCCCGCTACTACCACCTCGATGTGGAAGTCAGCCCGGAAAGGGTGGGACAGGTCAGCCGCATACTGGCCGCTCACCTCCGGTTCTGGGACCTCGAGAACCTGATGGAGCCCGTCTGCAGCGGTGCCGAGATGCTGCTGCGGGCCATCGACGAGCACGCCACCGACAAGAACACGTCGATCGAGATGTGGTGGAACGGCCAGCACCTCATCACCGCCATCGGGGACAACAACCGCGCCCTGCGCCCCGACCAGGAACTGCGCGGCTGCCTGCAGCACATCGCGGCGAGCAGCGACGGCTGGGGCTGCTGCGCCACCGAGACCGGCAGCAAGGTCATCTGGTTCTCCCAGCGCGCCCGCGCCGGCGAACGCGTCCCGCTGGTGCCGACCGCCCCCGACCCGCGCGAGAGCGAGGGCCTGGACGTGCCCCGCGAGGTGTCCGTCGCCCAGCTGACCGGCCGGGTCCGCACGCCGAACGGTGTCCTGGAGGAGGCCCGGTGACCCGGCCGCGGAACCGGAAAGGGGCGCCCGTGTGGAGCGGGCGCCCCTACCCGCTGGGTGCGGCCTTCGACGGGGAGGGCACCAACTTCGCCCTGTTCAGCGAGGTCGCCGAACGCGTCGATCTGGTCCTGGTGGACGACGACGGCCACCACGGCACGGTCCGGCTCACCGAGGTCGACGGCTTCGTCTGGCACGGCTACCTCCCCGGCGTCGGCCCCGGGCAGCGCTACGGCTACCGGGTGCACGGACCGTGGGCCCCGGCGGCCGGTCACCGCTGCAACCCGGCGAAACTGCTCCTCGACCCCTACGCCACGGCCGTGGACGGCCAGATCGACAACCACCCCTCGCTCCACGAGCGCGACCCCGACGGCCCGGACCCGGCCGACAGCGCCGGGCACACCATGCTCGGCGTGGTGACCGACCCGGCCTTCGACTGGGGCGACGACGCCCGGCCCTGCCGCCCGTACGCCGACACCGTGATCTACGAGGCGCACGTCAAGGGCCTGACCCGCACCCATCCCGAGGTCCCCGAGGAGCTCCGCGGCACGTACGCCGGGCTCGCCCACCCCGCGGTCGTCGAGCACCTGACCTCGCTGGGCGTCACCGCGGTGGAGCTGATGCCGGTGCACCAGTTCGTCCAGGACGGCGTGCTGCAGGGCCGCGGCCTGGCCAACTACTGGGGCTACAACACCATCGGCTTCTTCGCCCCGCACAACGCCTACTCCGCCCACGGCACCCGGGGGCAGCAGGTCACCGAGTTCAAGGAGATGGTGAAGGCCCTGCACGCGGCCGGGCTCGAAGTGATCCTGGACGTCGTCTACAACCACACCGCCGAGGGCAACGAGAAGGGCCCCACGCTCTCCTTCCGGGGCATCGACAACTCCTCGTACTACCGCCTGGTGGACGGCGACTGGTCGCACTACTACGACACCACCGGCACCGGGAACAGCCTGCTGATGCGCCATCCGTACGTGCTCCAGCTGATCATGGACTCGCTGCGGTACTGGGTCACCGAGATGCACGTCGACGGCTTCCGCTTCGACCTCGCGGCCACCCTGGCACGGCAGTTCCACGAGGTGGACCGGCTGTCGGCGTTCTTCGACCTGATCCAGCAGGACCCGGTGATCAGCCGCGTCAAGCTGATCGCGGAGCCCTGGGACGTGGGCGAGGGCGGCTACCAGGTGGGCAACTTCCCGCCGCTGTGGTCGGAGTGGAACGGCAAGTACCGCGACGCCGTACGGGACTTCTGGCGCGGCGAGGACCACACCCTCGCCGAGTTCGCGTCCCGGCTGACCGGCTCCTCCGACCTGTACGCGCACAGCAGGCGCCGGCCGCGCGCCAGCGTCAACTTCGTCACCGCGCACGACGGTTTCACGCTGCGCGACCTCGTCTCGTACAACGACAAGCACAACGAGGCCAACGGGGAGGGCAACCAGGACGGCGAGAGCACCAACCGGTCCTGGAACTGCGGCGTGGAGGGCGACACCGACGACCCGGCCGTGCTCGAGCTGCGCGCCCGCCAGCAGCGCAACTTCCTCGCCACGCTGCTGCTGTCGCAGGGCATCCCCATGCTCTCCCACGGCGACGAACTGGGCCGCACCCAGCGCGGCAACAACAACGCCTACTGCCAGGACAACGAGACCTCCTGGATCGACTGGCGGCTGACCGGCGAACAGCGCGAGCTGCTGGACTTCACCCGGCGCGTCATCGCCCTGCGCACCGCCCACCCCGTGCTGCGCCGGCGCCGCTTCTTCCGCGGCGAGACCGTGCGGCACGCGGACCAGCCGCTGCCCGACCTGGTGTGGCTGCTGCCGGACGCGCAGGAGATGACCGACGAGGACTGGCAGCGCTCCGACGCCCACTCGGTCGGCGTCTTCCTCAACGGCGACGCCATCGCCGAACCCGGCCCGCGCGGCCGGCCGCTGGTCGACGACTCCTTCCTGCTGCTGCTCAACAGCCACTGGGAGGCGGTCGACTTCCGCCTGCCCGACGCCACCTACGGTGAGCGCTGGACGGCGCTGATCGACACGGCCGATCCGGAGGGCGCCCCCGACGAGTCCGAGTACAAGGCCGGCACGGTCCTCACCGTGGGCCCGCGCAGCCTGGCACTCCTGTCCCGCCCGTCGCGCCTGTCCCGCACGGACACGGAACGGTGACCGGCCGCGGTTCGGCCGGGGAGGCGCGCCCGGGTCAGCGCTCGCGGCGCGAGGTCACGGTGAACTGGGCGCCCTCGTTGTCGCGCAGGACGGCCTCGTCGTCGGTGAGGGACAGCACGCTGCCGCCGTGCCGCTCGGCCGTGCGGGCGCAGGCGGCCACGTCCTTCACGGCGAAGTGGACCTGCCAGTGGGGCCGGATCCGGGGATCGGGAGCCGACTCCACCGCCCCCGACTCGATGCGCGCCACCAGGTCCCCGCCGCTGCGCAGCACCACCTCTTCGCCCTCGTACTGAACCTCGCAGCACCCGGGCTGGTCGGACGCCCAGTCGAAGACCTCGCCGTAGAAGATGGCGGCGTCGAACGCGTCACGGGTGTGCAGCCTGATGAAGGCCGGCTGCGCGCGGCGCCAGGTGGGCCAGTCGGTGAACAGCTCGCCCTCCCAGACGCCGAACGTCGCCCCGTCGCGGTCGGCCAGCAGCGCCGCGCGCCCGGGAGCCAGGGAGATCGGGCCGACCGCCAGGGTGCCGCCGCGCTCCTGCACCCGCGCCACGGCCTCGTCGGCGCTGCGCACGGCGAAGTACGGCGTCCACGCCACCGCCATCTGCCACATGGTGGCGACCCCCGCGATGCCGGCCACCGGCGCGCCGTCGGCCAGGGCGATCCGGAACCGGTCGCCGAGGCGGACCGGCCGCCACTGCCAGCCGAGCACGGCCCCGTAGAACTCCTCGGTCGTCTTTATGTCGCGGCTGGTCAGACTCACCCAGCAGGGCGCCCCGAACACGGAGTGTGTCGAGAAGACGTCCGTCGTGCCGGCGGGGGAGGGCGGGTTGTGGTTCATGGCGGTCGCGTCCTGATCTCTTCGGGCCTGGTGTCCACCGGAATGCCCCCAGTGTCCGCCCTGTTCCGGTCCAGGCGCCTGCCGAGTACCCCGGCGGGGGTGCCGAAACGGTGCCCCGGGCCGCCCTCGGCCCATCCCGGTGGCACGGAGCGGGACGAGTGGCGACGATGGATGGATCGGACACTGGGTGAAGGCACTCAAGCACGATGCGAAGGCACCAGGAGAGCGGCACACCGGACCCGGAGGTGACCATGCCCACGGACGGGGGTTCGGACCGGATCCTCCAGCTGGAGGAGGAAGTACAGCAGCTGAAGGACGCGGTCGTCTCGCACGCGGTGGTGGACCAGGCGATCGGCATGATCGTCGCGATCGGGCGGGTCTCGCCCGACCAGGGGTGGACGGTGTTGAAGGAGGTGTCCCAGCACACGAACATCAAGCTCCGCAACATCGCCGAGATGATCCTCGTCTGGGGACGCACCGGACTCATGCCGGCCGAGGTACGGGCGGTGCTGGAGGACGTGCTGGACCGGTCCGGACCGACCCAGATCCCGGGTGCGCCGCCGGAGCGCTGATCCGCCCGGCGGCGCCGCCCCGGTCAGCCGGTCTCGGTCAGCAGCTCCTCGCGCAGCTGGGCGAAGCAGCTGCTGAGCAGCCGGGAGACGTGCATCTGCGAGATGCCGAGCTGCTCGGCGATGGTGCTCTGCGTCATCCCCCGGAAGAACCGCAGATAGAGGATGACCCGCTCGCGCTCCGGGAGCGCCTCGAGGCAGGGCCGGACCGCCACCCGGTCGACGACCGTGTCGAACGCCGGGTCCGGCCCGCCGACCGCGTCCCCGAGGGCGTAGCCGTCCGTGCCGGGCATCTCCGCCTCCAGCGACAGCGTGGAGAAGCACTCCAGCGCCTCCATGCCGGTGCGCACCTCGCTCTCCGTCAGCCGGGCGTACTCGGCGATCTCGGGGACCGTGGGGGCCCGCCCCTCGGTGGTCTGCGCCAGCTCCCGGACCGCGTACCGCACGCGGTTGCGCAGGTCCTGCACCCGGCGCGGGACGTGCAGGGTCCACATGTGGTCACGGAAGTGGCGCTTGATCTCCCCGGTGATGGTCGGCACGGCGTACGCCTCGAAGGCGTTGCCGCGCGCCGGGTTGTAGTGGTCGACGGCCTTGACCAGGCCGAGGGCCGCCACCTGGTACAGATCCTCCAGAGCCTCACCGCGTCCCCGGAAACGGACGGCGATCCGCTCGGCCATGGGCAGCCAGGCCTCGACCAGCTCGTCGCGCAGCATCTTGCGCTCGGGCCCTTCGGGCAGCCGGGCCAGGCGTGCGAAGTCCCCGGCGGTGTCGGGGGCGTCGTCGTGGGGGTGCGGCTTCGTGGGACTGCCGGTACGCATGAGGCGCACCTCCCTGAGCAGGTGCCGGGTGGACAGACACCGCGGGAAGCGCTGACTCGGACCACGGCGGGCACGGGGCCGGCGAGCCGGTTCCCACGGACGTGCCTCCTGTCCGAAGCACTGAGTTTTCTTTTCCCGTGCGCCGCCATTGTGAAACGGTTTCCCGAATTCGATGGACCGGCATTCCGCGGGGTGCACGTTCCGAAATCGAGGGAATTCATGGCGTGAATTCCCGGCGGGCGGCGCGCGCGGCCGGGCCGCGTCCGCCCCGCGGCGAGCCGGACCGCTCCCTCGGCCCGCCGGTGATCACGGCGCCGGACGTGATGTGCGGCACGCCGTCGCGGTGGGCGGGACGGCCGGTCCGGGGGATTCCTCCAGCGCAGCGCTTGATCACCGATCAGATACGGGCGAACTGCCTGACCACGGCGCATTCCGCTCATTTGACAGTGCCCTGAGCCCACAGATAGGAAGCAGCCACGGAAGTCGAGAGGTGCGCTGTGTACGAGCCGAACGTGGTCGGGGACTGGCAGGAGTACGACGAGCATGCCGGTCTGCGGGTCCGCGTCCACCGCCTGGAGGCGGGCGAGCCGCCGCGCGGACGGGACGACGCCGCCGAGGGGCTGACGTATTTCAGTGTCCGCGTGACCGTCGAGAACCGCGGCGACAGGGCCGTGGGAATTCATCTCGAGGACGGTCAGGTCGACGTACGGATCGGCCCCGACGGGGAGAGCGCCTTCATCGACTGGCGCAACTCGCAGTTCATCGAGGGCTTCGACGTCTACCCGCTGCGCCGCGCCACCGCCGTGCTCTACGCGGCCGGCCCCGAGGCGGCCCTGAGCCATGTCGACGTCCAGGTGCAGTTGCGGGTGGACGAGGAGTGGACCGGACGCCGGCTGTGGGCGGGCCGCGTCGGTGTGCACGAGAGTGCGGCCGGGACCCCCGTGGGCGCGTGCCGGGACAGCCTCGCGCACCAGGTGAGCGCCTTCCTGCAGGAGCAGACGGAGGAGGGCACCGCCTGAGCCGGCGTCAGTGCGGGATGCCGTCGATGATCTCGCGGGCGCCCTGACGCAGCAGGGCCACGGCGACCGACGTGCCGAGCGTGGCCGGGTCGAGGCGGCCGGCCCACTCGTGCGCGTTCAGACGGGTCTTGCCGTCCGGGGTGAAGACACAGGCCCGCAGGGACAGTTCGCCGCTCCGGTCCACGCGCGCGTACCCGGCGATCGGGCTGTTGCAGTGCCCCTGCAGCACGTGCAGGAACATGCGTTCGGCGGTGGCCTCCCGGTGGGTGTCCGGGTGGCCCAGGGCGCTGATCGCGTCGATGAGGTCGGTGTCGTCCTCGCGGCACTGCAGCGCGAGGACGCCCGCGCCGATGGGCGGCATCATCGCCTCGGGGGAGAGGACCTCGCTGATCACCTCGCTGCGGCCGATGCGCTCCAGGCCGGAGACCGCGAGCAGCAGGGCGTCCGTCTCCCCGGCCGCGAGCTTCGCCAGCCGCCGGTTGGCGTTGCCGCGCAGCGGTACGCACCGCAGGTGCGGGTGGGTGGCGGCCAGTTGGGCGACCCGGCGCACCGACGAGGTGCCGATCCGGGTGCCGGCCGGGAGCTCGTCCAGGGTGAGTCCGTCCGGGTGCACGAGGGCGTCCCGGACGTCGTCCCGCTTCAGGAAGGCGGCGAACACCGTGCCCGCCGGGAGCGGCCGGTCGGCGGGCACGTCCTTGAGGCAGTGCACCGCGACATCCGCCTCACCGGCCAGCAGCGCGGCGTCCACCTCCTTGGTGAAGGCGCCCTTGCCCTCCACCTTCGACAGATCGCCCAGCCACTTGTCCCCGGTCGTCCGCACGGGCACGACCTCGGTGCGCACACCGGGACGGGCGGCCGCCAACTCGGCCCGGACCCGGTCCACCTGGGCGAGCGCCATGGGCGAGTCGCGGGAGACGATGCGGATCGGTTCGGGTGACGACATGCCGACACGATAGACCCTCCCGCCGCTCCGCACCGGACGGCCGGGAAACGCGCCCGGCGTCCGAGCCGGTCCGGGAGCCCGGGGAGCGGGCCGTCCGGGCTCCCGGTGCGGGCGCGGTCAGGCGTTCGGGTCGAACGGGATGCCCGCGGGCTTGGCGGCGGCGAGGTGGGAGGCGAAACTCCCGTCCTTGAGACCGAAGTTGGCGCTGCCGAAGTCGTAGGAGACGAGCTTGTCCCGCACTCCGGCCGGGTAGCCGTTCCAGCCGACCAGCGTCGGGTACTGCCAGCTGCCCTCGTGGTTCTCCGGCGGCTCGTCGCCCGGTCCCGCGAGGCGGAAGCAGTGCGTGCTGACGCCGTCCTTGTGGTACACGATCTTCGGATGCGTGCCGTCGAAGCGGACCGCCGAGCGCGCGTGGATCGAGAACGAACCGTGGTTGGACGTCGAGACGTACTGCACCGTGTTGTCCCGCACCCACACCACGACGTGTTCCCAGTCGTGGCGGTGGCCGCCGAGGCTGGTGCCCGGCAGCGCCTGGTCCTTCTCGAAGTACAGGGCGTAGACGATGGCGCACCAGCCGTTGTTGCACGCGGAACGCGCGTAGCCGTTGGTGTTGTCCAGGTCCGAGGCGTCACGGCAGTTGCCGTTGAGGGCGCCGGTCGGCTTGAGGCCGGTGTTGACGGCGCCGTCCGGGCCGATCGCCGGTGTGGGGTAGCAGCCGTCGGTGTCGTAGTCGTAGGCGGGCTGGAACGTCCGCTCCAGCACGTCGGCGTTGGCCGGCAGGGCGGGCGGCGGTGCGGCGAAGGCGGTGGCGGGGAAGGCGACGACGAGGGCGACCGCTCCGGCGAGGCCGGTCAGCCATCTCCTGCGGTGCGTGCGGAACGTGCTCGACGACACTGCGTCCTCCTCTTGGCTCGGGCGCAGCCCAACGGCTGTGGGGGGCAAGGGAGTTCAGCATCCCGGTTGCGTACCTCCACGCCAAGGGGCCCCAGGCGTACCGGTGGTGAAGCCCGGCCCAACAGTCGACGAGGCCGGTGCCGGATCGCACCGGGCCGTCCCGGAATGCCGGTTGCCGGCCCGCTCTGCCGGGGGTGTGCGCCGGGCCCGTGCGGCCGTGTGCGTCCGGGGCGGCACCTCGCCGTTCAGGGGCTCGGGCGCGTCACCGAGTGCGGTGGCCGACGGCGGGAGCCCGGGACGAGCGCCCGGGACGCGTGCCCGCGATGTCGTGCCCGGACCGGGTGCGGCACGATGCCGCAGCCTCGGGGAGGCGGGCCGCCGAGGCGGGCCGTCGCGCGCCGGTCCTCACGCGCTCGCCCGCGGGCCGGGAGGCGCGTTCCGCGATTGATTGAGTTACGCAATGAGATGGTAAAGTGAGGGCATGTCCACACCCCCGCTCCCCGACGCGCCCGCCTCCGCGGAAGTGGTCGAGATCGAGCGTGCGCTCAGCCGCATCACCTATCTGATCTCGCGCGCCCGGCGGCACGAGCGGCTGACGGCCCTGGCGGGTGTGCAGCTGGACCGCGCCGCCGTCGCGCTGCTGCGGCAGATGGCCGACGCCGAGCCGATGCGGCCGGGGGAGCTGGCCGCCCGGCTGGGGGTGGAGGCCTCGCACGTCACCCGCACGGTGCAGCAGCTGCAGAAGTCCGGCCACGTCACCCGCGTCCCGGATCCCGACGACCGCCGCGCCCAGCGCATCGAGCTGACCGAGGCCGGCCGGCAGGCCATCGCCCGGATCCGCGAGACCGGGGCCCGGGCCATGCAGGTGGCGCTGGCCGACTGGTCGCCCGAGGACCTGAGGCGGCTCGCCACCCTCTTCCACCGCATGGTCGACGACTTCCTCGCCCACTCCGTCGACGAGGGGGCGGAACCCGCCCGGACCCCCTGACGCCGACGTCTCATCGCGCGTCCGCTTCCCGCACCTTCGTCGGGCCGGGGCCCGGGACGGGCTCACGCGGCCCCCGCGGTCCGTACGGCGGGAGGCGGCCCGGCGGCGGGGCGATCGGCGGAAGCGGGCGGTGCGCGGCGAGGTCGCGCCGGTCGCGGCCTGCTGCTGGTGGCCCAGCTCACCCAGCGCTGGGGCAGCCGCCAGACCGGCGGCGGCAAGACGATCTGGGCGGAACAGCCACTGCCGGACGGGTGATCCGCCGACCGCCGTTCACGCCCCGTCGCCGGCCGCGGCGACCTGGGCGAGGGCGCGCCCGGACCGCACCGACCGCGCCCGTCGCGGATCGGGAGCATCACGGCTCCCGGCCGTCCGGACGAGGAGTCACGGCTCCTCCTCGCCGCCCTCGCCCCCACCGCGGGAGCGGATGAGGGCGTACGTGCCGCGCGGCTTCGACCCGTTCAGCCGGACCGGTCAGAACTCCTCGTGCACCTCCGGGTCCCCGCCGATCCGCCGGTGGGCGCGGTCGGCGACGGTCCGCATCTGGGCGGCGTCCAGCTCGAACCCGAAGACGTCGAGGTTCGCGCGCTGCCGCTCGGGGTCCGACGACTTGGGGACGGGGAGCGCGCCGAGCTGGACGTGCCAGCGCAGCACCGCCTGGGCCGGGGTGACCCCGTGGGCCTCCGCGACGGCGGCGACGGCCAGGTCGTCCAGGAGCTGCGAGCCCCGGCCGAGCGGGCTCCAGCTCTCGGTGAGCACGCCCTTGTCCGCGTGGTAGGCCCGCAGCTCCTCCTGGGGGAAGAAGGGGTGCAGCTCGATCTGATTGACCGAGGGCAGCACCCCGGTCTCCTTCTCCAGCCGCTCGATGTGGGCGGGCGTGAAGTTGGAGACGCCGATCGACCGGACGAGCCCGTCGTCGCGCAGCTTGATCATGGCCTTCCAGGAGTCGACGTACCGGTCGACCCGGGGGAGCGGCCAGTGGATCAGATAGAGGTCGACGTACTCCAGGCCGAGCCGGGCGCGGGACTCCTCGAAGGAGGCGAGGGTCTCCTCGTAGCCGTGGTGCCGGCCCGGGAGCTTCGTCGTCACGACGATCTCCTCGCGCGGGACGCCGGCGCGGGCCACGGCACGGCCGACGCCGGTCTCGTTGCGGTAGTTGGCCGCCGTGTCGACGAGGCGGTACCCCGTCTCCAGGGCCGTGGTCACCGCACGCTCCGCCTCGGCGTCGTCCATCGGCCAGGTGCCCAGGCCCAGGGCGGGGAGCGTCGTGCCGTCGTTGAGGGTGTGGGTCGGGATGCTGATCACGACGAGACCTTCCCGTTGACAGTGTCGTGTGCCCAGCCTCGGGGACGCGGTGGGCAATGATCAACCGGGCGGACGGGCGGACGGACCGGCCTCCCGGCGACGGCGCCCTGTCGCCACGGAACCGTATCGCTGCCACGATCTTCCCGGGAAGCCGGTCCGTACGAGGGCCGTACGGGCGACGACGGAGCGGACGGAGCGGACGCGCATGACGACGGACAGGGGCCGCGTGGCGGACGGGGAGCGGGCCGCGGCGGTGGAGGTGCGTCCGGTCGCCGGGCACATCGGCGCCGAGGTCACCGGTGTCGACCTCGCCGGTGAGCTCGACGACGCCGTGGTCGCCGCGATCAGGGCGGCGGTGCTGCGCTGGAAGGTGGTGTTCTTCCGCGGGCAGCGACTCGACCACGCCGGACACGTGGCGCTGGCGCGCCGGTTCGGCGAACCGGTCGTGCTGCCCCGGCGCGGGAAGGCGTCCCCGCCGGACTTCCCCGAGATCGAGACGACCGCCGACCGGCTGGAGCTCGGCGGGCGGTTCGGCATGGAGCACGACGAATGGCTGCGGCGCCGGCGCCACACCCTCCTGCGCGGCTGGCACTGCGACCACGGCGCCCGCGTCGACCCGCCCGCCGCGACGATCCTGCGCGCCGAGACCGTTCCGCCCTACGGCGGCGACACCACCTGGTCGAATCTGGCCGCGGCCTACGCCGGGCTGTCCGCCCCGGTACGGGAGTTCGCCGACCGGCTGCGCGCCGAGCACCGGCTGGGGGTCGGCTACCAGTCCCGGCCGGGCGACGACGCCTATGCGCGCCACCTGCTGGACCATCAGACCGCCTCCGAGCACCCGCTGGTGCGCGTCCACCCGGAGACCGGCGAGCGGGTGCTGTTCGTCAACGGCTACTACGTCGAGCAGATCTCCGGCCTGTCCCGGCCGGAGAGCGCGTCCGTCCTCCGGATGCTGCTGGAGCAGGCGACCAGGCCCGAGTACACCGTGCGGTTCCGCTGGGAGCCGGGCAGCGTGGCGTTCTGGGACAACCGGGCCACCATCCACCTGGCGCCGGGCGACACCGCCCACCTCGACCACCCGCGGATCATGCACCGGGTGATGCTCGCCGGCGACGTGCCGGTCGGCGTCGACGGCCGCCCCTCGAAGCCGCTCGTCGGCACCGCACCGGGACACTGGTGACCGGCCGGCTGTCCCGGTGAACCGCCGCCGTACCCGGGGGAGCCGGGGGGGAGGGGGCGGAAGGCGCGTCGCAACGGGCCGAGCGGCGCCGTCCGGTGGCGCTCGGCCGCCTCCCTGCCGTACACGCTCCTTGCCGTACACGGCCGTGCCGGACCGGGGGCAGCCGTGCCCGGCGCCGGGGTGCGCCTCGCAGCGGTGCCGGACACCGGCCGCGGTCAGGGCCCGCTCCGGGCGCTCGATCCGCCCCTCGGGCAGCGACGGGTCCCGGCCGGCGTGGCCGGAGTACGGCTCGGCGGTGACCCGGTCGGCCACCGGATGCGGACCGTCCGGCGCGTCGGCCGCCGGCCGGCTCCCGGGGCCCGGCCGCCGAGGACACGCTCCGGCGTCCCGCATCGCCCGCCCGGACTCAGTCGCCGCACGACCGGCCGGAGCCGGCGGAGGTTCCCGGACGGG
>NZ_JAPSKQ010000113.1:12697-19659 GCF_031181555.1 Streptomyces sp.
CCGGCGCGTCGGCCGCCGGCCGGCTCCCGGGGCCCGGCCGCCGAGGACACGCTCCGGCGTCCCGCATCGCCCGCCCGGACTCAGTCGCCGCACGACCGGCCGGAGCCGGCGGAGGTTCCCGGACGGGGTCACGGTCATCACGACACGCACCGGGTGGCGGGTCCGTGCGGTCCTCGTCCCTCGGCGTCACCCGAAGTCACTCGAACCGCGAGATGTCGCCCGCGCCCCGCCGCACGATCTCCGCCTCGCCGCCCGAGAAGTCGATCACCGTCGTCGGCTCGGTGCCGCAGTCGCCGGAGTCGAGCACCGCGTCCACCACGTGATCGAGCCGGTCCTTGATCTCCCAGCCCTGGGTCATCGGCTCGTCCTCGCCGGGCAGCAGCAGGGTGCTGGACAGCAGGGGCTCACCGAGCTCCGCGAGCAGGGCCTGGGTGACGACGTGGTCGGGGATGCGTACGCCGACCGTCTTCTTCCTGGGGTGCTGCAGCATGCGCGGCACCTCCTTCGTCGCGGGCAGGATGAAGGTGTAGCTGCCCGGGGTCGACGCCTTGACCGCGCGGAACACGTCGTTGTCGATCCGTACGAACTGGCCGAGCTGCGCGAAGTCCCGGCACACGAGGGTGAAGTGGTGCCGGTCGTCCAGCTTGCGGATCGTGCGGATCCGGTCGATGCCGTCGCGGCTGCCCAGGCGGCAGCCGAGTGCGTAGCACGAGTCCGTGGGGTACGCGATCAGGGCGTCGGAGCGGATGCTGTCGGCGACCTGGGCGATGGTGCGCGGTTGGGGGTTGTCGGGGTGCACGTCGAAGTACTTCGCCATTCACCGAGCTTATGCCGCCCGTGGAGGGCGGACCGCACGCGCCGGACCGTGCCCCGCCGCTCCGGGGGCGGGCATCCGCTCGGGCTGAGCTCCGCGCACGGGTGGGGTAACGTCCCTGACCTGGGCAGGGAGGGTGGACGAGCGAGGGGAAGGCCGAGGTGACAGGCGACGGCATCCGGCGGGCGGAGACGGCGGTCGGGGAGCCCCCGACGTGGGCGCGGGAACTGCTCGAGCACCTGAGGCCGGCCGGGCGGGACGTCCGCAGGGTCGTCGACTGGCTGGCCGGCACCGTGCGGGGAGCGGTGTCCCTCCAGGACGCCGCCGGCACGCTCGTCGCCGGGACCCGGCTGCCGCTGAGCGAGGCGCTGGTCGCCGACATCACCTCCGGCCGGATCGCCTCCGCCGCCTGGGAGGGGGAAGGGCGCCACCTGCGCCTGGTGAAGGTCGGGCATCCCTCGCAGATCTGCGTCCTGGCGGTCTCCCGCGACGCCCCCTTCGACCGGAGCACCTCCGACGTCGTCACGCACACCGCCCAGGTGATCGAACTCCTGCTGACCGCCCACGAGTCGGCCGTGGCCGGGCACCGGCTCCGGCGGGCCACCGCCGACCTGCGGCTGGCGATCCTGCAACTGCTGATGGTCGAGGACACCGTCGCGGCCCGCCGGGTGGCCGCGGGACTCTGGCCGGGTCTGCTCGACGCCGACACCGCATGCGTCTACGTCGTCGAGTCCGACCCGGTCCGGCGCGACCGGCTCGCGGAGGAGTGCCTGGACACCACGCGCGAGGAGGCGCTGGTCGTGCGGTGCCCGGCCATGGACGGACACGTGATCGTCGTCAGTCCCCGTGAGACCACCGCCGACACCCTGCGGTCGCTGGTCGGACGGCACCCGGACACCTTTCTCGGCGGCAGTGCCCGGCAGAACCTGGCCCGGACCGCCACCGCATACGGGCAGGCCGTCAGCGCGCTCGCGGTGGCGCACTTCCGGGCGGACAAGACGGCCGTGTACGCCGAACGCACCCATCCCGAGCGGCTGATCGACCCGACGGCGCTGCGCGGTTGGACGGCCCGGGTGCTGCGCCCGCTCGACGCACTGCCGCACCACACCCGCGCCGAACTCCTCGCCACCACCCGCCTCGGCCTGGAGTTCACCGCCGTCAACACGGCCAAGGTGCTCGGCGTGAGCCGCAACACCGTGCGCGCCCGCATGGAACGCGTCGAGGTCATGCTCGGCACCGACTTCGACGATCTCACCGCCCGTGCCGTCGTCCACCTGGCCCTCCACACCCAGATCAACCTCCTGGACGGGCAGGCGGGTGCCGGCCCCGCTGCGGCCTCTCCGCACCTCGCCGACCTGCTGGCCGGTCCCGCCGTGCGCGCCTGGGCGCAGGGCCTGCTGGGCCGGCTGGACGGGGACACCCGGAACCTCCGCCGCACCCTGCGCACCTGGATCGCCGTCGGGGGCAACGCCGAGCGGGCCGCGCAGGCCCTGGGCGTCCACGCCCAGACCGTCCGGGAGCATGTGCGCGGCGCCGAGCCGGTCCTCGAGCGCCGGCTCCTGGCGGCCGGAACCGACCTGTACGAGGTCGTCCTGGCCCATCTGGCGGTGGGTGACCTGGAACAGCCGGTGCTCACGGGCGTGTCACAGACGTCCCCGCCCGGGTGAACCGCCGGTCCCGGGTCCGTCTTTCCTCCCGTACCGCACGGGACGAAGCCGGGTCTTTCGGACTCGGTTGTGCACGGATGAGCCCTCGGACCGCCGCAGCGGGCATGGATGCGGTACACACACCGTCCTCGGTCCGCATAGGTTCGGGGCGTCGCGGGGGCACGACCGGAGCGGGGGACCGGTCGGTGCCCCCGCCGCTTTTCGGTCACGCGGCCGCCGGTCCCGGGCGTTCCGGCCCGCGGCGGTGGGCCGTCCCCGGCCGTCCCCGCGCGGTGCGGCGGCACCCGGCGCGTCGTCCCGGAGCGGTCGCTCGCGTCGATGCCGTGTGTCCCCGGCGAGGAGACGGGTACCCGGCCCGCGCTGTGGAGGTCCGCCGCCCGGACGACGAGGATCGGGGTGGGCGGACCCGTGACGAGAGCACCGCGAACAGGAGATCTCAATGACCAGTGAGACGGAGACCGGCGGCGTCACCGGTACGCAGGACAAGGACTACAACCTGATCTGGTACGTCGAGGCGTGCCTGAGCAACGCGCTGCGCCTGGAGGGCTACATTCAGGACGCCGAGCGCGCCAACGACACCGAGGTCGCCGACCTCTTCCGCAAGGCCCAGGCGGACAGCCGCAAGGGCGCCGAACTGGGCAAGGGACTTCTGCGCGCACGCCTCGGCGGAGGCTGAGCAGGCCGCTTCTGCGGGCCCGGCCGCCGTGGGCGACACGGTGGCCGGGCCCCTTGCCGTCCCGCGGCGTCCCGGGGGCCCGGGACGCCGCGCCCGACGTGCACGGCCGCGTCCCCGGTTCGTCCGGTCTCCTCGGGGAACGACGCCGACGGCCCGGCGGGCGGGCACTGCTCTACCCGTCAGTAACCGGACGTGTTCCAGGAGGCGACGCCCCATGCCGCAGTTCGCTGTCGACGGCGCGGAACTGACGTACGACGACGAGGGCCCTCGCGACGCGGAGGGCGTGCCCCTGGTGTTCATCCACGGCTGGACCGCCAACCGGCACCGCTGGGACCATCAGATGGCCCACTTCCGCGCCGACCGCCGGGTGATCCGCCTCGACCTGCGCGGCCACGGCGAGAGCAGCGGCACGGGGGTGCGCACGATCGAGGAGCTGACCCGGGACGTCACGGCCCTCGTCGACCACCTCGGCGTCGACCGTTTCGTCCCGATCGGTCACTCGATGGGCGGCATGATCGCCCAGACCATCGCGCTCGCCCACCCCGAGCGGGTCGCGCGCATGGTGCTGGTGAACTCCATCGGCCGGACGACCTACAGCCGGGGGCGGGGACTGCTGATGGCGGCGTCCACGCGCCTGCCGTACAGACTGTTCGTCGCCGCCCAGATCCGGCGGGCCTTCGCCCCCGGTCATCCCCGGCGGGAGGTCAAGGAGTACATCCGCGCCTCCGCGGCCACGCCCCGCGAGGGCGTCATGCCCTGTACTCCGCGATGCGGGCCTTCGACGTCCTCGACCGGGTCGGCGAGATCCGCGTCCCCACCCTGATGGTGCACGGCTACCACGACATCCAGCTCCCGGTACGGCAGATGCTGCGGATGGCGAAGGGCTACCCGGACGCGGTGATCCGCGTCCTCGACGCGGGCCATGAGCTCCCGGTGGAGAAGCCGGCGGAACTCACCGCGACGCTGGACCGGTTCCTCGGCGGACCGGCGGCCGGGGCGCGTCCGCAGGCGGCGCGGCGGCCGGCCCGCGCACGGCGGGAGCGGCGGAGCCCGCGGGTGCGGCCACCGTCCGTGAGCGGCCGGGGCTCCGAGTCGCCGTCCTGCGTGTTCCACGGCAGCATGGCCCTCGTACGGCACGCCACCGGCGGAAGGCGCGCGGCGCCCGTGCGCCGGCCGCCCGGCCCGTGGCGTCCGCGAAAGGACGGCCGAGGCGTGAGTGATGTCGCGGTGCCGGGTACCCGGGCCGTCCGCCAGGACCGGCCGGCGGGCGGTACCGCCGTGTCCCGGTCCGCCCGCCACCAGCCATGAGCAGCCGAAGGAGCCCACGATCATGACGGACGTATCGAGCCAGGGTCCCGCTCCCGGCGACGAGCGCAAGGTACTCACCAACCGACAGGGCCATCCGGTCTACGACAACCAGAACCAGCGCACGGTCGGCGCCCGCGGCCCGGCCACGCTGGAGAACTACCAGTTCCTGGAGAAGATCAGCCACTTCGACCGGGAACGCATCCCCGAGCGCGTGGTGCACGCCCGCGGCGTCACCGCCTACGGCTACTTCGAGGCGTACGGGAAGTGGGGCGACGAGCCGATCTCCCGCTACACCCGGGCCAAGCTCTTCCAGGAGCAGGGCAAGCGCACGGACCTGGCCGTCCGCTTCTCCACCGTCATCGGCGGACGCGACTCCTCCGAGGCCGCCCGCGACCCCCGCGGCTTCGCGGTGAAGTTCTACACCGAGGACGGCAACTGGGACCTCGTCGGCAACAACCTGGGCGTCTTCTTCATCCGGGACGCGATCAAGTTCCCGGACGTCATCCACGCCCTCAAGCCCGACCCGGTCACCTTCGAGCAGCAGCCGCGCCGCATCTTCGACTTCATGTCGCAGACACCGGAGTCGATGCACATGCTGGTCAACCTGTTCAGCCCGCGCGGCATCCCGGCGGACTACCGCCACATGCAGGGCTTCGGCGTGAACACCTACAAGTGGGTCAACGCCGAGGGCGAGACCAAGCTGGTCAAGTACCACTGGATGCCCAAACAGGGCGTGCGCAGCATGACCGCCGAGGACGCGGCGAACGTCCAGGCCGAGGGGCTGGGCCACGCCACCAAGGACCTCTACGAGGCGGTGGCGCGCGGCGAGTACCCGGAGTGGGAACTGCTGGTCCAGATGATGGACGACCACGAGCACCCGGAACTGGACTTCGACCCGCTGGACGACACCAAGACCTGGCCCGAGCAGGACTTCCCGCCGAAGCCGGTGGGCCGGATGGTGCTGAACCGGATGCCGGACAACTTCTTCGCCGAGAACGAGCAGATCTCCTTCGGCACCGGTGTCCTCGTCGACGGCCTGGACTTCTCCGACGACAAGATGCTCGTCGGCCGGACCTTCTCCTACAGCGACACCCAGCGCTACCGCGTCGGCCCGAACTATCTGCAACTGCCCGTCAACCAGGCGAAGAACGCCGACGTGCGCACCAACCAGCGCGACGGCCTGATGACGTATCACGTCGACGGCGCGGGCGAGAACCCGCACGTGAACTACGAGCCGTCGATCACCGGCGGTCTGAGGGAGGCCCAGTACCCGACGCACGACGAGCAGGGCCCGGAGATCCGGGGCCGGCTCACCCGCAAGCGCATCCCGCGCACCAACGACTACATGCAGGCCGGCCAGCGCTACCTGCTCATGGAGGACTGGGAGCGCGACGACCTGGTGAAGAACTTCGTCGACCTGATCTCCCAGTGCGACCGGGAGGTGCAGGAGCGCATGGTGTGGCACTTCCTGCTGGTGGAGAACGACCTCGGCCGCAGGGTCGGCGAGGGACTCGGGATCACCCCGGAGGACGTCGCCCACCTGGAGCCGCTCGCGAGCCAGGACCTCACGGACGAGGATCGCAAGCGGCTGGCCAACCTCGGCGACAACCCGCCGCGCGACGTGGAGGGACTCACCATGACCCACTGCGTGCCCGACGAGCGGCACGTGGTGACCCGTTGAGCGGTCACCCGGCCAGGGCCGACCGCGCCACGGCGAGCGCCTGCTCGGCGTAACCGCGGCCGAACAGCACGGCGTGCACCAGCAGCGGAAACAGCTGGTGCACGCCGACGCGCGTCTCCCACCCGTCGGCGAGCGGCGCCCCCTCCCGGTAGCCGTCCAGCACCGCGTCCAGATGGGGACAGCCGAACAGGCGGAGCATCGCGAGATCGGTCTCCCGGTGCCCGCCGTGCGCCGCCGGGTCGATCAGCCGGACGTGCCCGTCGGCGCCCCACAGCACATTGCCGCTCCACAGGTCGCCGTGCAGCCGCGCGGGCGGCTCGGCGGGCCCGGCGAGCTCCGGCAGCCGCGCGCAGACCCGCTCGACGACGCCCGCCTCACCCGGGCGGACGGTGCCCCGGTCGACCGCCTCGCGCAGATACGGCAGCACCCGGTGCTCGGCATACCAACGGGGCCAGTCGTCGCCGGTGACGTTGCGCATCGGGGCGAGTCCGATGAACGCCTCCACCGGGCCGCCCGGCGGCGGCGCCCCGAACGCGGGCGCGCCGGCGGCGTGCAGCCGGGCCAGCTCGCGGCCGAACCGGACGGCCGCCTGCCGCCCGGGCCGCCCCTGTGCCACCCGGTCGACGACCAGCCGGCGCGCGTCGTGACCGTGCACGGCCGGTACCCGCACCGTCCCCGCCCCGGCCAGCCAGCGCAGTCCCGCCGCCTCGGCCCGGGCCGCCTCCGCGCCGTCGACGCGCTTGACGATCACCACCCGGCCGTCGTCGAGGGCGACCTCGGTGAGCGAGCCGGACAGCGCACGCTCACCGGTGACCG
>NZ_JAPSKQ010000113.1:19759-21970 GCF_031181555.1 Streptomyces sp.
CACCCTCACCCTGCCCGCCTCCGTGTGCGAGCAGGCCGCACAGCACCTGGAGCAGGCCGCCCGGCGCACCATCGACGGAGCGGGAGTCCCGCTGAAGGCGTTCCGCGCGGCCGCCGACAACGACTACACCCTTCCGGTCCCCGTGGTGGAACAGGCGGCGGCCTGCCTGCTGGTCCTGGCCACCGAGACCGCCCAGAGCGTACGGCCCTCGGCCCTGCGCGCCACCATCGCCGTCGCCCTGCGCCTGCGTGACGCCGTCGAGGCGGTCCGCCAGCCCGCGCTCACGACCCGGTTCTGGTGAGGACGTCCACTGCCGGGTGTGGCGGTGCTGCCGGAGGGCACTCCGGTCGTACGAAAGCTGCCGAGGAGGTGCCATGACGGCGCAGGATTCCGATTACGACGAGGGCGAGGTGCCCCTGCGCAGCTACGCCGCGCTCGCCACCACGTTCGTGACGGGCGTCGGCCTGTTCGCGGTGGTGGCCCGGCGCCGCGGGGTGCAACTGCCCGAAACCGTGCCGCCCTGGGACCTCGCCCTGCTGGCGACGGCGACGTTCAAGGGTTCCCGGCTGCTGACCAAGGCCAAGATCACCAGTTTCATCCGGGCACCGTTCACCCGCCGGGAGCGGGAGGCCGAGGCCGGCGAGGTGATGGACACGTCCCGCGGGAACGGGGCGCGCCGCGCCGTGGGCGACCTGGTGTCCTGCCCCTTCTGCACCTCCGCCTGGGTGGCCGGCGGCCTGGTCGGCACGTACGCCTGCGCCCCGAGGGCGGCCCGCCTGCTGTGCGCCGGCCTGACCGCCGTCACGGCGGCGGACTGGCTCCAGTACGCCTGGAGCCGGACGGAGCAGTCCGCGGAGGGCTGAGCGGCCGGCCCGTGCGGGCCGGCTCCGCCAGCCGTACGGATCGGACCGGCCGCACCGCGCCGGCAACCGGGCCCGCCGAATGGTCCCCGCCCGGAGGGGAACCCGGCGGGCCCGCACCACCGACACCCCAGGAGAAGGCCATGAGTCTGTTGCGCGTCGTCGGCCGCCCGATGCTGGCCTCGATGTTCGTCGCGGGCGGGCTGGAATCCGTCCGCAACCCCCAGAACGTCGCCCCGGCCGCCGAGCCCGTCGTGCGGGCCGTCACCGACCGCGTCCCGGTGCTGCCGGACGGCACCGAGCAGGCCGTACGGCTGAACGGCGCCGTCCAGGTCGCCGCCGGGCTGCTGCTGGCCGCCGGACGCATGCCCCGCCCCGCCGCGCTCGCGCTCGCCGCCACGCTCGTGCCCACGACGCTCGCGGCCCACCGCTTCTGGGAGGAGGAGGACCAGGACCGGCGGGTCCAGCAGCGCGTCCACTTCCTGAAGAACCTGGCGATGCTCGGCGGTCTGCTGATCGCCGCCGACGACACCGGCGCCGCCCCCTCGCTGCTGTGGCGGAGCCGGCACGCCGCCCATGATCTGCGACGCGACGCCCACCTGGTCCAGCGGTCCTTCCGGGCCGGGGCCCGCCCCGCCGCGGCGGCCGGCCGGGTCCGGGCCGTGCTGCCCCGCTGACCCGTTCCGCCGCGTTAGCCCCTTGAGAGCCGGGGGACCCGGGACCGGGTGGGCCCGGCCGGGTGCCACCACGTACCGGAGGTGAAGGACATGGGACACGGCGGAAACGTCATCGACGAGCTGATGACCGATCACCGGGAGGTCGAGGAACTCTTCGGCAAGATCGAGCAGCTGCCGCCCGGCCACAAGGACCGCAAGGTGTACGCCGACCAGGTCACGATCGAGCTGGTCCGGCACTCGGTGGCCGAGGAGGAGTACCTCTACCCGGCCGTGCGCGAGCACGTGGCGAACGGCGACGCCCTGGCCGACCGGGAGATCGATGACCACGCCGAGGCCGAGCGGACCATGAAGGACCTGGAGGGCTGCGACGCGGGTGACGCCGAGTTCGACCGGCTCATCGGCACGCTGATGAGCGAGATCCGCGGGCACATCGCCGACGAGGAGCAGAACCTCTTCCCGATGCTGCGCGCCTCCTGCTCCCCGGAGCAGCTCGACCAGCTCGGTGACAAGGTCCGGCAGGCCAAGAAGACCGCCCCGACCCGGCCGCACCCCGCCGCCCCGGACAAGCCCCCGGCGAACAAGCTGCTGGCACCGGGAGCCGGCATGGTCGACCGGATCCGCGACGCGCTGAGCGGACGCGGCAAGCTCGGCTGACACGACCCGGAGCACGCAGG
>NZ_JAPSKQ010000006.1 GCF_031181555.1 Streptomyces sp.
GGCGGCGCGCACCGCCTCGTCGAGAGACTGGAAGCGACCGGTGTCGTCGTGCTCACCGAGGGCCCGGGCGGCCCGGGCCATCTCGCGGGTCGTCTTCGCGAGGTACGCCTGGGCGGCCAGGTACTTGTCGGTCTTGCCGCCGGCCGCGTCGTCGGCGGGAGCGTCCGGGTCGAGCCGGTCGCCGAACTGGTGGCCGCTGCTCCACAGGCCCTCCCCGTCGAGCAGCTTCTCGACATCCCCGACGAACCGCGTCATGGACGGGTAGGCGCGGCGCAGGATGCCGAGATCGCCGTACTCCTGGTACAGCGCCCACGGCAGACCGACCGCGACATCGCTCCAGAGCGCCGCGGGCGCCGAGGGGCGGGCGAACACGTCGGATACGACGTCGGGGACGTATCCCTTCTGTCGTTGCTCGGCGGCGAGGTCCTCGAGCCAGGAGCCGAGGACGTTGTAGAGGAAAGCGGCGGTGGGTGTGAAGGCGTTGATGTCACCGGTCCAGCCCAGGCGCTCGTCGCGCTGGGGGCAGTCGGTGGGCAGCCCCACGAAGTTGCCGCGCATCGACCACACGGTGTTGGCGTGGAGCCGGTCGACCAGGTGGTGCGAGGTCTCCAGCCATCCGGTGCGCCGCATGTCGCTGTGCACGACGACGGCCACGACCTCGTCGAAGGGCCCGTCGATCTCGGCATAGCGGAAACCGTGGAGGGTGAACGCCGGTTCCCACACCTCCGGTCCGCCGCCGCGAAGGACGTACCGGTCGACCGACTTCGCCGTGCGCAGCGATGTGGTGTCCCACTCGCCGTCGGTGAGGATCTCGGCGTGGCGCAGGGTGACGGTCTGTCCGGCCCGGCCGATGGTGGTCATGCGGAGGCGGCCGGCGATGTTCTGGCCGAAGTCGACGACGGTGCGCCCCGAGGGGCTGGTGGTGACGGTGACCGGCGCCAGTCCCTCGGTTCGGCGGATCGGTTCGGCCGTGCGTGGGATCAACGTGGTCATGTCCCAGTCGTACGGAACCGCCGGCGACCAACCGGTGTCGTCGAAGCCGGGCTGGTTCCAGCCGACGGGCTCCAGCCGGGCGTCGTGGGTCTCCCCGTCGTAGAGGCTGTGGGCGAGGACGGCGCCGGTGGCGCACCTGAACGACTCGTCCGTGCCGAGCACTTGCGTCGTGCCGTCGGTGTGCCGCAGCTCCAGTTGGAGGAAGAGCGCGGGGCGGTCGGCGTAGTGGCGGCGAGCGCTGTCCTGCACCGCCGACGGGTAACCGATCCTGCCGACCGCCCAGCCCTCGCCCACGATCACGCCGAGTGCGTTGGCGCCGGGCACGAGCAGATTGGTGACATCGTGCGTGGAGACGGCCAGCCGGTGCCGGTAGGACGTCCAGCCGGGCGCGAGTACCTCGTCGCCCACGCGGATGCCGTTGAGGTGGGGCTCGACGATGCCGAGCGCGGTCACCCGCAGGAGAGCCCGATCCGGCAGCCGGCCCACGGAGAACTCGCGCCGGAAGTAGGGTGCTTCGCCCTCAGGGGAGAGCGGGAAGGACGGGGTGATGAAGGTGGCCTGGTACGTGTCGTTCATCCTGTCGCCTGTCAGGGGCGGGTGCCGGAAACGCCGAACACCGCGGGGACGGACACCGTCACGGTGCATCGGATGTCGTCGCTGCTCAGTCCGGCCATCAGCGTCACCTCGCCCGCCTCGCAACCCCGCCGACCGTCGGGAAGCGTGTAGGACAGCCGTTCCAACGGAGCCTGGAGAACGAGATCCGCCGACTCCCCGGCCGCCAGGACCAGGCGCCGGAAATCGAGGAGCTGGCGCACCGGACGTACGACGCTCGCGTGCTCGTCCCGCGCGTACAGTTGCACGACCGTCTCACCGTCCCTGGCTCCGGTGTTGGTGACCTTCACCGGGGCTCGCAGCATGCCCCCGCTGACCTCGGCGTCACCGGTGGACGTCACCTCGAAGCCGGTGTAGGACAACCCGTGTCCGAAGGGGAACAGCGGGGCCTGGTCGGGCAGGTCGGCATAGGTGTAGTTCTCGCCGGCCGGGTGGTCGTAACCGCTGCCGTGACGGTGACCGTGGTAGGTGGGGATCTGGCCGAGGTGCCGGGGGAAGGTGGCGGGCAGCTTTCCGCTCGGGTTCGTCCTGCCGAACAGCACGGAGGCGATCGCCGGCCCCGCCTCCTCGCCGAGCAGCGGCGCGAGCAGGACGGCGGCGGATGACCGGACCACTCGGTCCAGGAGCAGCGGGCGTCCGGAGACGACCACGGTGATCACCGGCTTGCCGGTCGCGGCCAGCAGGTCGACGAGGTCTTCCTGGTCACCCGGCAGCGACGGTGACACGCTGGACCGGCCCTCCCCGGCGGTGTTGCCGCCGACCCTGCCGGTGCGTTCGCCGACCACGGCGACGATCACGTCGGCTTCGGTCACCGCCGCGTCGACCGTCCCGGCGTCGAGGGGTTGGGCGTCCTCCGTGGTGAAGGACCCGAGCGACACGTACTCGGCCTTGGCACCCGTCTCCCGCAGGGCTTCCCACACCGTGGAAGCCTCGGGATGCAGGGCGCGGGTCATGTCCTCGAACTGCGGCTGCAGCGTCGGCAGCGGCGTGGAGACGACGTCGGTCGAGGCGAAGGTCGACGGGTCGACGCCCGGCACCTTGCCCATCCGCACTGCCTTGATGGCCGCGGGCATCTCCGCCGCGGCCACCGAGGTGTAGGCCCCGAAGTGGACGCGGAGTTCGTCGGCGGCCGGCCCTGTCACTACGACCCGGTGCTGCTCCGCGGCCAGCGGCAGGGCGCCGTCGTTGTGCAGGAGCACCGTGCCGCGTGCCGCGAGCGCCTGCCGGATCGCGGCGGCCTTGGTGCGGTCCGGACCTCCGGATCGTACCGGGGACGGCGTACCGAAGCCGGGAATCAGGCCGGTGCGCGCCTTGACCGCGAGGACACGGGACACGGCCAGGTCGATCACCTTCTCGTCCAGGCGGCCGGCGGTGACCTCCGCCACCAGGTCCGGGTAGTTGACCGCGTGCGGCAGCTCGACGTCCAGGCCCGCCGTGACCGCCTGCGCCGCGGCCTCGCCGGGGGTGGTCGCCGTCCGGTAACGGGTCCGCAGCATGGCGACCGAGTCGTAGTCGCTGACGGTCATGCCGGTGAAGCCGAGTTCCTCCCGCAGGAGGGTGGTCAGCAACCAGTGGTTGGCGGCGGCCGGCACGCCGTCGATGTCGTTGTAGGAGTTCATCACCACCGACAGGCCGGCCTCGGCGATTGCCCTGCGGAACGGCTCGGCGTACTCGTCGACGAGGGTGCGGCGTCCGAGCTGGGTGGTGGCCATGTTGAGGCCGCCCTCGGAGGCGCCGAAACCGAGGAAGTGCTTGCCGGTGGCGAGGAGCTCGCTGCCCTCGTCCGGCGTGCCCTGGACGCCCTGGACGAAGGCGACCGAGAACCGCGCGGCCAGCTCCGGGTCCTCACCGTACGTCTCGTGCACCCGCCCCCAGCGTGGGTCCCGGCTGAGGTCCATGACCGGGGCGAAGACGAGCTGTACACCGAGGTCGCGCATGTGCGCGGCGGTGACGGACGAAGCCTGCCGGACGAGGCCGGGATCCCAGGTGGCCGCCTGTGCCCAGGCGGTCGGGAACTGCTCTCCGGCCGCGTGCAGGAAGCCGTTGATCCCCTCGAAGTGGACCAGGCCGCCGATTCCGAACGGCGACGTCTCGCGCACCGCCTGCTGTACCTGGGCCAGCGCGTCGCGCAGACTGTCGGCGTCCTGGCCGAGGAACCAGGCCAGCGACAGATGCCCCACACCGTGCGGGCACAGCTCTGCCACCCGGCCGGTGTCGAGTGCCGGCGCTCCGGTCGGGCCGGGGGCGAGCAGACCCGGCAGTGCGATGCCGCCGAGTTGCGCCACCTTCTGCTCCAGGGTGAGCCGTCCGATGAGCTCGGCAAGGTTTTCGGGGATGGCCATTCCGTTCCTCTCAGTGCGTTGTGCTGGGTGTTCCGGATGGTGCGCGGGCATCGGCGGGCGTCAGGCGCCCGTGCCGACCGCGCGCACCGTCACGCTCGCCGTCTCGCACTCCTCCGCGGTGACCGTCACGGTGATCGGGCCGGAGCCGGTGGGCCGTACGACGGCGAGCGCCCGCCCGTCGTACGTGGTGTGCGTGCCGGCCGTGAAGGTCTCCTCGGTGACGGCCCGCGCGGAGCCGAGCCCCTGGAGCACTCCCGGACCGGTGATCTCGACGGTGACGGGACGGTCCGCACGGCACCGGAGGTTGCCGTCACCGTCGGTGAGGACGACGTCGAGGTAGGCCAGGTCGGTGTCGTCGGCGCGGAGGTCCGATCGGTCGGCCGTGACCGAGAGGACCAACGGTCCTCGTGCCGAGACCAACCGGTACCGACCCCGCTCCCGGCCCTTCGTCCGGGCCACGGCGACCAGTTCACCGGGCCGGTAGACCACGTCGAACGTGGCCTGGTAGCGGTGTTCGGGTCCTGCGGGTGCCCGTCCCGCCGATTCACCGTCGAGGTACAGCTCGACCTCCTCGGCGTCGCTGTAGACGTCCACCCGGACCGGGTCTCCCTCCGAGCCGTCCCAGCTCCAGGACGCCACCGTGTCCGGCCACGACCAGGGGCCGGCCACGATCCTGCGGCCGTGGTTCTCCGGTCGGTGCACGGCGATGTACGGCTCCGCGCGCAGCCCGTAGACGATCTCGCGGTAGTACGAGGGGGCGCGGCGGTGGCCGGTGATGTCGATGTCGCCGGTGCGGGCGGTCAGCCACGGGTAGGCCCCCGCGATGCCCTGGCCGGGAGCGGAGTCCTCGTCCGCGTAGCCGGTCCTGCCGACGCCGGCCTCGCCGAGGTAGTCCCAACCGGTCCAGGTGAAGTCACCGATCACGTGGGAGTTGTCGAGGACCAGCCGCCACAGTCGGTCGACGCGGGTGGGATGGGTCTCGGACCCCATGATGACGCGGTGGGGGAAGAGCTTGCGGTCGAGCTCGTAGCGGCTCTCCAGGTAGTTGTAGCCGGCCACGTCCAGCGTCGACAGGATCTCGGTGGTCTGCCGGGTGACCAGGTCGGAGGTGCTGAGCTCGTCGAGGACCTCGCCCATCGTGGCCATCATCGTGTTGATGCCCATGGTTTCGGCGGACTCGCTGATCCGACGGCGGGCGACGGCGACGGCCTCGTCCATGATCGCCAGCGTCGCGTTGGTCGCGTTGGTGAGGAACCTGGTGTCGTCGAGGGAGCGGAACTTCTCCGCGATACGGCGGCCCCAGACGGAACCGTGGGGGGTCGCGGACTCCGGTATCTCGTTGCCGATGGAGTAGAAGACGACGCTGGGGTGGTTGAAGTCCTTGGCGACGAGAGCCTCGACGTCCTTCTCCCACCACTGGGGGAAGTCCAGTGCGTAGTCGAAGTCGGACTTGGGGGACGTCCACACGTCGAAGGCCTCGTCGACGACGAGCATGCCGAGCCGGTCGCAGGCGTCGAGCATGGCCCGGCTGAGCGGGTTGTGCGCGCTGCGGATGGCGTTGAAGCCGGCTTGCTTGAGCAGTTCCACCCGGCGTTCCTCGGCGCGGGCGACGGTGGCGGCGCCCAGGACGCCGTTGTCGTGGTGCACGCAGGCGCCGCGCAGCTTCACGGGCTGCCCGTTGATGCGCAGACCGTCATCGGGGTCGAGCTGAAGCGTGCGGATGCCGAAGAGGAAGCGCTCCTCGTCCAGGCCGGGCAGCGTGACCGTGACCGTGTGGAGGTTCGGTTCGTCCACGCTCCACCGGTCGGGGGAGGGGACGTAGAGGCGCTGGCGTACGGTCGTGCTCTCACCGGGCGGAACGGTGAGGACGGTCGTGTCGGCGGCCGCCACAGCGCCCGCGGGGTCGCGGACCTCGGCCGCGACGTCCACTGTGGTCGTGGCCCGGCCGTCGTTGTTCACGACCGTGGCCAGCTCGACCACCGCCCGCTTCTCGTCCACGTCCGGGGTGGTGACCCGCACGCCGTTCCAGGCGATGTGCACCGGCTCACCGACGGCGAGCTGTACCCCGCGGTGGAACCCGGCCCCCGAATACCAGCGTGAGTCCTGGTGGGCCCGGCATTCCACGCGGATGACGTTGTCCTCCCCGGCCCGCAGGAACGGGCTCACGTCGACGAGGAACTCCGAGTATCCGTTCGCGCGGTGGCCCGCGAAGGCGTCGTTGACATACACCACGGCGTCCCGGTACACGCCCTCGAAGACGAGAGCGACCTTCTTGTCCCGGTACTCCTCCGGTACGGAGAACGTCTTGCGGTACTCGAACACACCACTCGGGAAGAAGCCCGTCGCGCCTCCCGACGCGGGGGTGCGCTTCGACTCGATCATGGCGTCGTGCGGAAGGGCCACGCTGCGGTGGGCCGGAGCGCGGCCGCCTCTGTCCAGGAAGCGGTTGACCTTGGGGCGGAACTCCCAGCCGGAGTTGAAGGACGTGAAACGCACGGTGCTCCTCGGTGGAACGTCGGCGGCGGTCGGTGGTGGCAGGGGGTGTCCGGCGGTGTCTCAGCGCACTCCTCGGACCCGGCGGAAGGCGATCAGTCCCCCCAGCAGGCCCAGAGCACCGGACGACAGGTACAGCAGGGTGTAGTTCTCCTCGCCGGCGGTTCCGGCGGCGATCAGCAGCGGGGCGGTGAGCGGGGCGAGGGCGCCGGGGATCTTCTGGGAGAGCGTGACGATCGCGAGGAAGCGTCCCGCGTCGGTCTCCCGCTCGGGGAGGATGTCGAGCACGGTTGCCTGGCTGCTGGCCGAGAAGACCGCGATGCCCAGGTTCATCAGCGCGGCACCGGCCAGCAGGCCGGCCAGCGCGTGTGCGGAGGCCGAGACCGCGGCACCGGACAGGAAGATCGCAGCGGCCCCCAGGGCGAAGGGGCGACGGCGTCCCAGCCGGTCCGACAGGAAGCCGCTGCCCAGCGTGCCCGCAGTCATCGCCAGCACGCTGATTCCACCGCTGACCGCCACCAGGCCGGAGACCTCGGTGAGGGTGAGACCGAGCCGGTCGGCATAGAAGAAGGTGACGAAGGACGTGTAGAGGGACTGGCCGTAGTAGAAGACGAAACGGGCCAGCAGGTGCCACGAGAAGTCCGGGTATGCCCGCGGATCGAACAGGTAGCTCCGCAGCAGGCGCCCGGTTGTCAGTGCGACCGGGACGGACTCCGCCCGGGTGTCCTCCTCCCGGACGCACACCACCAGCAGGGTGAGCAGGACCAGGCCCACCACGCCCGGGAGGAGGAACACCAGCAGGTGGTCGTGGCTCACCGTGCCGACGAGGAGGACACCGACGACCGGCGCCACCATCGTGGTGGCCCCCGTCAGACCGGCCACCTTCCCGCGCTGGGAGGGCGGCAGACGGTCGGCCTGGATGTTCCCGAGCGCGCCGAGTGCCGTTCCCCAGCCGAGGGTGGCCATGGCCCACCCCAGTCCCAGTACTGGAAGGTTCGGCGCGTACGCCATCGTCACCAGGGCGGCCGTGCCGAGCAGGCCGCCGCCGATCAGGTACGGCGCCCGGCGCCCGAGACGGGAACGGGTGCGGTCGCTGAAGGTGCCGATCGGCGGGGCGGTGACGAGGGACAGGGCCGAGCCGATGCCGAGGATGTAGCCGACGGCCGCCGCGTGGCCCGGCGCCAGCCGGTCGGCGCGCAGAGCGAGCGAGAAGGCCATCGGCACCATGAGTGCCATCGCGACGCCGAAGGTGGCCGCCACCAGCAGGGCGACGTGCCCGCCGGCCATGCGGGGGAGTCCGGTGGACCCGGTCCCGGTCGGCCGGTCGGCGTTCTCCTGCGGTGAGGAGGCTTCGCGCGATGTCGTCATGTCCGTCAGAGCCGCCCGCTCCGGGCGACCTCGCCCAGCCACTTCAGGCTCGGCTTGGGACGGCGCTCGAACGTCTTCCGGTCCACGGCGATCAGACCGAACGTCGGCTCCCAGTGGCCCCACTCGAAGTTGTCCAGCGCGCTCCAGTGCAGGTATCCCCGTACATCGACACCCTCTTCGACGGTTTCGAAGAGGTGACGCAGGGCCTCGGAGGTATAGGCGATCCGGCGGTCGTCGTCCGCGGTGGCGATGCCGTTCTCGGTGACGAGGACGGGCGTGCCGTCGGTGACCTTCCACGCGTGCCGCACCGCGATGCCGATCGCGTCGGGCCGGTAGGCGTTGCCCGTCAGGGTGTTGTCGGGGCTCTGCGGATGCGGCACGACGCCCTTCTCGTCGACCTCCTGGCTGGAGTACGACTGCACGCCGATGAAGTCGTCGTGGCGAGCCGCTTCGAGGTAAAGGTCCTCCCGGCCGTACCGCACCTCCCGGAGTCTGGCCTCGTTGCCCGGCGTGGCGGTCAGCGCCTGGCAGGCCACCGTCCAGCCGACCTTCGCGCCGGTGTGCTGCCCGAGCACGTCGCGGGCGGCGTGATGCGCCTCGGCCAGACGGAGTCCGATGTGGGGGTCGGGGTCCGGCAGCACGGGCCGTGCGGCGCCCTCGACGGTGGGGCTGAGCCACTTCTTCGCGTCGCCCGTGCGCGCCGCGTGGCTCATCATCACCATGAGGGCGAGCATGTTGGGCTCGTTGATGGTGCAGACCCACTCGACACCGTCGAGGATCGTCGTGACCGCTCGGACGTAGGAGGTGAAGCGGTCGATCGCCTTCTCGTGCATCCATCCACCGGCTTCGGCGAACCAGCGCGGGTGGGTGAAGTGGTGGAGGGTGACGACCGGCTGCAGACCCAGCTCCACGGCCGTGTCGATCATTCGGCGGTAATGGGCGAGTTCCGCTCGGGAGATGTGCCCTTCGGCCGGCTCGACGCGAGCCCACTCGATGCCGAACCGGTAGGCGTTGAGGCCGGCTTCGGCGAGGAGCCGCATGTCCTCGGCGTAACGGTGGTAGCTGTCGCAGGCGTCGCCGCTGCGTTCCATCCCGGGCGCGCGGTGCTCACGCACCCACCAGTCGCTGTTGATGTTGTTCCCCTCGACCTGGTGGGGTGAGGTG
This sequence comes from Streptomyces sp., assembly GCF_031181555.1. Taxonomy (GTDB): domain Bacteria; phylum Actinomycetota; class Actinomycetes; order Streptomycetales; family Streptomycetaceae; genus Streptomyces; species Streptomyces fimbriatus. The sequence goes on from NZ_JAPSKQ010000006.1 coordinate 8,973, forward strand.
GACGCGCCCCAGAGGAAACCGGGAGAGGTGGAAGGCATGGATCAGTTCGCTTTCGTCTCGGACGGTCCGTGTGCGGCCAGGCGGCGGCGCTCCGCACGGCGTTCCCGCTGCCGCACCAGATCGGCGACCGGCGCGGCCAGCAGAAGAGCCTGGGTGTACGCGTGTTCGGGGGAGGCGGTGATCCGGTCTGCCGGACCGGTCTCGACCACGTCGCCCCGGTACAGGACGGTGACCCGGTGGCTGATGTGCCGGATCACCGACAGGTCGTGCGAGACGAACAGGTAGGCCACGCCCGTGCGGCGCTGGATGTCGATGAGGAGATCCAGCACCCGGGTCTGGGTGGACAGGTCGAGCGCGGAGACGGGTTCGTCGCACACGATGAGCCGGGGCTTGGGGGCCAGGGCGCGGGCGATCGCCACCCGCTGCCGCTGACCGCCGCTGAACTCACGGGGCAACCGCGCGGAGGCGTCCGCGGGCAGGCCCACGTGGTCCAGCAATTCCCGCACCCGGGTCCGGGCGCCACTGGCGGACGCTCCCCGCACCACCAGCGGCTCACTGAGGATGTCACCGATGGTGAGGGAGGGGTTGAGGGACGTGTAGGGGTCCTGGAAGACCACCTGGATGTCACGGGACAGGCTGCGGCGGACCTTCGGCGGGACGTGGGTGATGTCCTGGTCCTGGAAGAGGATCCGTCCGCCGCTGGGCTTGACCAGACCGAGGACGGCGCGTCCGATGGTCGTCTTGCCGGAGCCCGACTCTCCGACCAGCCCGAGGGTCTCGCCCTGGCGCACGTTCAGCGACACGCCGTGCAGCACCTCGTGCGGACGGGCGCGCAGGCCCCGCCCCGGATAGGCGACACGCAGGTCGCTCACGTCGAGGAGGGAAGTGGTCACGACGTCTCCGTCCCGACCGGGATGCCGCCGTCGGACACCAGGACGTCGGCCGGCGCGTCGGTGCGCACGGTGCCTTCGTCGAGGATGGAGCCGAGCAGCATCTGCGTGTAGGGGTGTGAGGGCTGGACGAGCAGCTCCTCCGCGGGTCCCGTTTCCACGATCTCGCCCTGGCGCATGACCGCGATGCGGTCGCATATGTCGGCGACGACGCCGAAGTTGTGGGTGACCAGGAGTACCGTCATGTTGAGGTCTTTCTGCAGGTCGCGCAGCAGGTCGAGGATCTCCGCCTGCACGGTCACGTCGAGTGCGGTGGTCGGCTCGTCGGCGATGAGCAGCAGAGGTCGGCTCGCGACGGCGCCCGCGATGAGCACGCGCTGGGCCATGCCTCCCGAGATCTGGTGCGGATAGGAGTCGAAGGTCCGCCCGGGATCCGGTATGCCCACGCGTTGCAGGAGCGCGAGGACCCGCTCGCGTGCCTCGCTCCGCGACAGGGCGGTGGCCGCCCGGACGCCCTCGACGAGCTGCGATCCCACCGTGAAGGACGGGTCCAGGTTGGACATGGGTTCCTGAGGGACGTAGGCGATCGACGTGCCCCGCACCTTGCGCAGCTCGGCTTCCGCGAGGCCCAGGAGTTCACGTCCGTCGAGGCGGATCGAGCCCCGGGTGATCGTCGCCTCCGGGGGCAGCACACCGAGCGTGGCGAACGCGGTCTGGGTCTTGCCGGAGCCCGACTCGCCGACGAGTCCGAGAGTCTCCCCGGCCTCCAGGCTGAGGCTGACTTTGCTGACGACCTCCTTCGACTCTCCCGTGGGTGTCGGATAGGCGATGGTGAGGTCCTCCACGACGAGCAGCCCGGAGGCGGTGCCCGTCGCGCCGGCGTCCGTGGTGCCGGGCACGGCGGGGGCGGGCCGGGTCCGGGCCCCGGCGACACCGGACGCCTTCGGCCGGCCGCCCTCCAGCGCGTCCCGCAGCGCGTTGCCGAGCAGGACCAGGGAAGCGGTCATCACTCCGAGGAACAGGCTCGGCCAGAGGAACTGCAGGGGCTCCTCGTAGAGGTTGGTGAAGCCGTCGGCGATCATCGAGCCGAAACTGGCCACCTCGTTGGACCCGATGCCCAGGAACGCCAGTCCGGACTGTACGCTGATGGACGACCCGGCGAGGAACGCCGCCGCGATGACGATGGGGCCGCGGACAACGGACAGCACGTGCCGCCTGAGGATCCGCCGGTCCGGCAACCCGGATACACGGGCGGCGTCGACGTAGAGCTCCTTGCTGACACCGACGACCAGGTTGCGCACCAGACGGTAGATGCCCGGGGAGAGCAGCACCCCGAAGATCATCATCGTCACGCGGTAGTCGCCGTCGGTGACCGGGAGCAGCACGATGAGCAGCAGCAGTCCGGGGAACGTCATGACGAGGCTGAACAACCACTCGGTGACGCCGCGGACACGGCGGCCGAAGTAACCGCCGATCAGGCCGAAGGTGACGCCGATGGTGAGAGCGATGCCCGCTCCGATGAGGGCCGAGACGACGGATGTGTTGACGGAGTTGAGCAGCCGGGCGAAGATGTCGCGCCCGCTCTTGTCCCCGCCCAGGAGGTATCCCTCCGTTCCCGGAGCGGCGTTGACCGCGTCCAGGGACGAGTCGTTGGGGCCGTGCCCGGACAGCAGCGGAGCCAGCAGACCGAGCAGGACGATGACGAGCAGGATGCCCGCGCTGATGACGGCCTGCGGATCGCGCAGAAGCGTGTGCAGGGACGACCTCCGGCCGGCTTCGGTCGGCTTCCCGGCCGCCTGCGGTCCGGAATCCTGCGATGCGGACGTCTGCGCGTCCGAGGTGTTCACCGAGTTGCTCAATGAACTCTCGCTTTCGGGTTGAGCCAGCCGTTCACGAGATCGACAGCGAGGTTGACGCAGACCACGAGCAGGACGCCGAAGAGGGTGATCCCCATGATGATCGGGACGTCGCCCTGCAGTGACGCGTCGAAGGCGTAGCTGCCGAAGCCGGGGAGTGCGAAGACCTTCTCGATGATCAGCGCGCCACCGAGCATCTGCACGAACTCGAGGGACAGCACGGTCAGCGCGGGGCCCGCGGCGTTGCGCAGGGCGTGCCGCAGCACGACCGACCGGGTGGAGACTCCGCGGGTGCGGAGGGTGCGTACGTAGTCCTTGCGCAGTTCCCCGATCATGGCGCCGCGGATCTGCGCCGTCAGGTTGGCGATGCCCGGCACCATCAGGGCCGCCACCGGGATGGCGATCGATGTCGCCCAGCTGCCGGGGTCCTCGGCGAACGGTGTGTAGCCGGTCGCCGGCAGCCACTTCAGCTCGATCGCCAGCACGTAGACGAGGACGATCGCGATGAGGAGGTTCGGCACGAGGAAGCCGATGAGCGAAGCGCCCTGGGCCACTCGGTCGACGGCCCCGCCCCGGGAGGCGGCCATCACGCCGAGGACCACGCTGATCGCAGCGGTCAGGAGCAGGGCGGCGAGCACGACGGAGAGGGTGACACCGAGTCGGGCGGAAAGGGCGGAACGGACGGGCTCCGCGGTGAAGTAGGAGGCGCCGAGGTCGCCGCGGACCGCGTGGGACAGCCAGTCCGCGTACTGGGTCAGGACGGGGCGGTCGAGCCCCATCTGGGCCTTCTGCGCCTGGATGCCCTCCGGGGTCGCCCCGCTGCCGAGAATGGTGCTGGCGACGTCGTCGAAGGAGGTGCAGAGCAGCAGGAAAGTGATCAGGGTGACGAGGACGGCGAGGACCAGGCCCGTGCCGAGGCGTCGCAGTACATAGGAAATCATCGTTCGGCTCCTTCGGTCACTGGTCCGTGACACCGAACTGGCGGATGGTGCTGAACGTTGAGGAACCGTCGCCGAGGTAACGGATGCCCTTCTTGGTCACCCAGTGGGTACCGACGTAGAAGACGGGCGCGTTCCAGGCGTTCTCAACGGTGAAGGCGTTGAGCTCCTTGTAGGTCTTCGCGGCCGCGGCGGGGTCCACTTCGCTGTTGGCCCGCGTCAGGAGCGAGTCGAACCGCTCCTCAGTAGTTCCGAACACGTTGCGTGTACCGGTCGGATTGAAGTTGTTCCTCACCTCGATGGGGGCGGTGCTGAGGCCGTCCATGGTGAAGAACATCGGGTACTTCTTGGAGATGAGAGCGGAGTTGGTCTGCTGTGCCGGCACCGTCTCCCACTTCACGGTGATGCCGATCTCCTTCAGCGACTGGACGATCGTCGGCTCGAAGGGCTTGGTGTACACCAGGCTCGGCATCGGGACGGAGAACCCGTCCGGGTAACCGGCCTCGGCCAGCAGCCGCTTGGCCTCGGCCGGGTCGTAGGTGTATGTCTTCTCCAGGGCCGGGTCGTAGGCATCGCCCTTGGGATTGAACACCTGCACCGTCGGCTTGCCACCGCCCCGCAGGATCTGCTTGACGATCTTGTCGCGGTCGAAGGCCATGTTGATCGCCTTGCGCACGCGCACGTCGCCCAGCGGCTTGAGCTTCGAGCCGCCCCGGTCGGCCAGCACCAGAACTCCCGCGGCCGTCGCCTCCACGTGCTTGACCTCGAAGCCGGAGGACTCGAGGGTGCTCACCTGCGCGGTCTCGACACTGCCGGCGTTGACCTCGCCAGCCTTGAGCGCGTTGACGGACGCGGTGCGGTCGGCGATCACCCGCACCTTGACCGTGGAAAACGGGTAGGCCTTCTTGTTCCAGTAGTCGTCGCGCCGCTTCAGCACATAGACCGAACCGTTCACCGTCGCGCCCTTGTCGAGCGTGTACGGGCCGGAGCCGACCGGGTTGAGCGCTGCGCTCTTCGACGTCATCGTCTTCGGGTCACCGATGACCCCGGGGGCGCCCGAGAGGGCGGGCAGCAGGGAGCCGTCCGGACGCTTGAGCTTGATCACGACACTGTGGTCCCCGCTGGTCTCCACCGACGCCACGGCCGCCAGAGCCACCTGGTTCGGTCCGGAGGTCGTCCTGACGCGGTCCAGGGTGGCCTTCACCGCGGCGGAGGTCACCGGCGTGCCGGAGGTGAACTTCATGCCCTTGCGGATCTGCAGCGTCAGGACGCGCGCGTCGTCCGAGTACTCCCAGCTCTCCGCCGCGCCAGGGACGAGGCGGCCCTCGTTGTCCTGTATGAGCAGCGTGTCGTAGACCGAGTCCCAGATGTACGTCTGCTGGCCCTCGATGAGCTGGGTGGGATCGAAGGAGTTCGGGGTGCCGATGATGGCCAGTGAGAGCGTCCGGCCGGAGCCCGGCGCGGTTCCGCCTGACTGCCCGTCACATGCCGTCGTCGAGAACAGGACCGTGGTGGCGATGGCGACGGGTGCGACCCGTGACAACGGCCGCGCGAGCGGGAAGCGGATGCGCATGGGCAATCTCCTTCGACTGCGGGAGGTCCGTGAGGACGTCATGCCGGTGTTCAGGCGAAAAGCCCATGGCTTCGCCGGTGCACGACGGATGGATGGCACGTGCGAGGGGGTTCCCGGTGAATGCTTACCAATAGGTTGGTTTTCGCTGGGAACTCTGGCCCAGGTCGGCGAGGCGCGAAAGATGAGGGTCGGCCTTTGTAATAAGAGCGTTACTTTCGAGGTGGGCCTCGGCGGAAGTTGGATGCCGACGTCTCCGGCGTGCGGACCGACCGCGTGGTAAATGTTGGGGCGACCGGGCTGAGCGGCCGGGTGTCGAAGCTGTGGGCGAGGCGTCTGTCCGGCTGTGTCGGAAGTGGCGTCTTTGTGGCGCCGAGGAGAGAGGTGTTCACCGTGGGGCAGGCGAAGTCACGTGGACCGTATGCAAAGACGGCTACACGGCAGGCGGACATCCTGCGGGCGGCGCGTGACAGCTTTGCCGACCGTGGTTACGCGAGTGCCTCACTGCGTGACATCGCGGAACGGGCGGGCATCACCCACGCCGGTCTGCTGCATCACTTCCGCAACAAGGAGGAGCTGCTCGCCGCCGTGCTCGCCCAGCGGGACGCGGAGGAGTGGCAGGAGGGCAGGGCGGAGGTCGACGGGCGGAGCGAATCGCTCGGCCGCTACCTGGTGGACGTTCTGCTCCGTCATCAGAAGTCTCCCGAGCTGATGCGCCTGTGGCTCGAACTGGCCGCCGCCTCCTCCCGCCCGGACCACCCGGCGCACGACTACTTCGTCGAACGCTACGAGCGGAGCCGCACACATCTGGCGCGGGCCGCCCATGAGCAGGCGGCCGAGGGAAAGCTTCGCGAAGGAATTTCGCCAGAACAAGCAGCCCTTCTCTTCCAGGCCGTGCTCAACGGCTTGCAGGTGCAGTGGCTGCTCGACTCGCGGATCGACCTTGCTGACGCCTTGAACGCCTTCCTTGAACTGATCCGCGCTCCGAGTGACCCGTGAGTGCGAACGTCGGCACAGGCGTGTGGCTGGCTGCACCGCTCCGGCAGACCGCCTGTGATTTGTCATGGACATAACTCATCCGTGAGAAGGATGGGTGTCTCATCCACCAGGACCAGACGGCCGCTCCGTCTGGTGTCTGGCGACCAGGAGGCATTGACGGCATGCGTACGATGACGAGGCCGGGCCGAACAGGCGATCTTGGGTATCTACCCGAGACCCGACCTGGAGAACCTTCTTCGTGGCTACCTTCCTGTATCGCATGGGCCGTATCGCCTTCCGGCGGCGATGGCTCGTGGTGCTGCTGTGGGCCGTGCTCCTCGGCGCCCTCGGCGCCGGCGCCGCCAAGGCCCCCGGCGCCAGTGACGACGGCACCTCCTTCATGCCCGGCATCGAGGCCCAGAAGGCCTTCGATTTGATCGGCGAACGCTTCCCCGGTTCCGACGCGGACGGGGCCAGCGCACGCATCGTCTTCATCGCGGCCGACGGGGAGAAGGTCACCGCGGCCGACAACCGTGCTGCCATCGACAAACTGGTGGACGAGGCCGGCAGCGGCAGCCAGGTGGCCTCCGCCACGGGTCCCTTCCAGGCGAAGGCGGTCAGCGAGGACGCCTCCACGGCGTACGCCACGGTCAACTTCAAGGTCAAGGCCGGCGACCTCACGGACTCCAGCAAGGCCGCCCTGGAGAAGTCCATCGACGGGGCCCGCGACGCCGGCCTCACCGTCGAGGTGGGAGGCGACGCACTCGCCTCGCAGCCCTCGGCGGGCGGCACCGCCGAGGTCATCGGCTTCGCGCTGGCCGCCGTGGTCCTGCTGATCACTTTCGGATCTCTCGCAGCCGCCGGACTTCCGCTGCTGACCGCCGTCGTCGGGGTCGGCGTCACCATGGCCGGGATCATGGCGGTGGGCAGCGTCTTCGGCCTGACCGCGACCACCGGCACGCTCGCGTCGATGCTCGGCATCGCGGTCGGCATCGACTACGCCCTGTTCGTCGTCTCCCGCTACCGGGAGGAGCGCGCGAGGGGCCGCGACGCACGGGAAGCCACCGGCCTCGCGGTCGGAACAGCCGGCTCCGCGGTCGTCTTCGCCGGTCTGACGGTGGTGATCGCCCTGGTCGGCCTGGCAGTGGTCAACGTTCCGATGCTGACCAAGATGGGCATGTGCGCCGCGGGTGCCGTCGTGGTCGCCGTGCTCGTCGCCTTGACCCTGGTCCCGGCACTGCTGGGCATGTGGCCCGACGCGGTCCTTCCCCGGCGGGCGCGCAAGGCGGACAACGGGGCCGGGACGCGCGCGTCGGCACGCGACGACGGCGGAACGCGGTGGGCCCGCTTCGTGCTGCGCCGTCCCGTGGCGGTGCTGCTGGTCTGCGTGGCGGGCCTCGGAGCGCTCGCCCTGCCCGCGGCCCAGTTGGAGATGGGCATGCCGGGCGCGGAGTCGAAACCGACCTCCACGACCGAGCGACGCGCCTACGACGCCCTCGCCGACGGCTTCGGCGCCGGTTTCAATGGCCCGCTGACAATCGTCGTCGACGCCCGGGACGCCGACGAGCCCGAGACCGCGGTCACGACCGTCGTCGAGGAGATCAAGGGCACCGAAGGCGTCGTGTCCGTCTCTCCCGCCCGTTTCAACGAGGACGGCGACACCGCACTCGTCTCGGCCGTCCCCGCCACGGGCCCGAACGACGAGAGGACGAAGGACCTGGTGCAGTCCATCCGCGCGGAGCGCGCCGGGCTGGAGGCCGACACCGGCGCGACCTTCGAGGTGACCGGCAGCACCGCGATGAACATCGACGTCGCCCAGGCCCTGAAGGATGCCCTGGTGCCGTACTTGACGGTCATCGTCGGACTGGCCCTGGTCCTGCTGCTGGTGGTCTTCCGCTCGGTGCTCGTGCCCGTCAAAGCGGCCTTCGGCTTCCTGCTCTCGGTGCTGGCGGCACTCGGTTCAGTGGTGGCCGTCTTCCAGTGGGGCTGGGGAGCGGAGCTGCTGGGCGTCGAGCAGACCGGCCCCATCATGAGCCTGATGCCGATCTTCCTGGTAGGCATCGTCTTCGGGCTGGCCATGGACTACGAGGTCTTCCTCGTGTCCCGGATGCGGGAGGCGTACGCGCACGGGGACCGTCCCGGGCAGGCGGTCGTCACGGGCTTCCGGCACAGCGCCCGCGTGGTCGTGGCCGCTGCGGCGATCATGATCGCGGTCTTCTCCGGTTTCATCGGGTCCACCGAGTCCATGATCAAGACGATCGGTTTCGGGCTCGCGGTCGCGGTCCTCTTCGACGCCTTCGTGGTGCGCATGGCCCTGGTGCCGGCGGTACTCGCCCTGCTGGGCGACAAGGCGTGGTGGCTGCCCCGCTGGCTCGACAGGCTGCTGCCCGACGTGGACATCGAGGGCACCGGTCTCACCGCCGACCCGTCGGGCCCCGCCGACCACGCGGCGCGGCACCCCGAAACGGCTCGCACCTGACGTGTGGACTACGACCCGGGCCGCTGCCACGCCGTACACGGCGCAGCGGCCCGGGTCTGCCAGCATGTCCTTGGTTCCCCGTCCCCCTCCGGAGAGATCGCACCATGAGAACCACCTGGCGGCGTTGGACCGGCAGCGAACCCGGGGCCTCCGGCATTGTCGTGCCCGCCGCACTGTTCCTGGTGACGACTGCCGGCTGCTTCGTCACCGGCTGGCTGATCTCCGAGTCCCTTCCCCTGCGGCCTGCGGTCCTCCTGTCCTTCGTTGCCTGTGCGGCGGTGCGCTGGCGGCACCGCCACGCGTCCGCCGTCCTGGCCGTGACCACCCTGTGCACCGTCGGGCTGGGAGCTCTCGGCTACCTGCTGACCCCGCTCCTCATGGGGCCGCTCCTGACCGCGCAGTACTCCGTCAGCCTGCACACCGACCGCAGGACCACACGGATCAGCGTGTCGGCCGCCACCGTGGGCATGGTGCTCGCCGGGCTGTGGGGCACCCCGTCCCTCCGGCACTCGCTGATCATCGCCGTCGTCAACCCGGCGGGATGGGTGTTGTTGACCGCCGCCTTCGGGAGCTACGTCCGGGTGCGCCGGGAGTACGCCGTGGCCCGTGCCGAACACATCGAGCGTGAGCGGGAGGAACTGGCGCGTCACCGTGTCGTCCAGGAGCGCATGCGCATCGCCCGGGAACTGCACGACGTCGTCGCCCACCATCTCGCCCTGGCGAACGCGCAGGCCACGACCGCCGCTCACCTGGCGCAGTCGAACCCGGCCCAGGCCATCGACATGCTGGGGCACTTGTCCGGAACCACCGGCGAGGCGCTGCGGGAGATGAAGAGAACGGTGGGTCTCCTCCGCCAGGACACCGACACGTCCGACGAGCTGGCCCCCGCCCCCGGCCTCGAGCAGCTGCCCGACCTGATCGCCACCTGCTCGGAAGCCGGCCTGGACGTGTCCGTCGAGGTGAAGGGGCGACCACGACCCCTGAACCCCGGACTGGGCCTGACGGCGTACCGGATCATCCAGGAGGCATTGACCAACGCCACCAAGTACGCCGCCCCCCCGGCCGCTCGTGTCCGGCTGGTCTACACGTCCTCGGACCTGACCCTCCTCGTCGCCAACGACACCGCTCAGTACGGTGACGCGCCGCCACGCACTTCCCAGCGTGGTTTCGGGCTGGTCGGCATGCGCGAGCGCGCCCTCGCCGCGGGCGGCACCTTCCGCGCCGGCCACAGCGGACAGGGCGGGTTCGAGGTGTTCTGCTCCCTTCCACTCAACAACGACGACGAACGGCCCGCCCCATGACGATCCGCGTCCTGCTCGCCGACGACCAGGCCCTGCTCAGGGCCACCTTCCGCATCCTGATCGACTCGGACCCGGACATGACGGTCGTCGCCGAGGCCTCGGACGGCCAGGAAGCCGTCGAACTCACCCGCACCCACCGTCCGGACGTCGTCCTCATGGACATCAGGATGCCGTCGACCGACGGAATCGCCGCCACCGCCGGCATCTGCGGACGGCAGGAGTTGTCCGGAACCCGCGTCCTGGTGCTCACCACCTTCGAGAACGACGAGAACGTGGCTCGCGCCCTGCGCGCCGGCGCCAGCGGTTTCCTGGGCAAGGACGTCAGCGCGGACGTCCTTCTGGCAGGGATCAGAACCGTGGCCGCGGGCGACTCGCTGCTTTCCCCCACGGCCACCAGAGCCCTCATCACCCGCTTCCTGGCCACGCCGGACACGGACGAACGACCGGCACCGCCCGAACGCCTCGCCGCGCTCACCCCTCGCGAACGCGAGATCGTCGCGCTCGCCGCGCTCGGCAAGTCCAACGCCGAGATCGCCGACGCCCTCTTCCTGAGTCCCCTGACCGTCCGCAGTCACATCTCCCGCTCCATGGCGAAGCTGCAGGCCCGTGATCGTGCGCAACTGGTGGTGACCGCTTATCAGAGCGGACTGGTGCGCGTCCGCCCTCCGCAGGCCGATTGAACGCTTCGGGGCGCCGGCACGGTCATCGGCGTACGACGACGCGGACCCGGGCCAGGTTGTCGATGCGGGCGAACGGTGTCTCCGGATCGGCGTCGCGCTGTGCCGAGACCCGTACGGTGACGAAGCGGGTACCGGGCTCGAGGTAGGTGTGGTGGCGTTCGAGGGACAGCTGGGGAACGGGCTCGGTGACGTCGTCGATCTCGTACGTGCCGTCTCCGTCCACGTCCCACTGAACCCGCACGATGCCGCCCGTTCCCGGTGGGGCCTCGACGGTCGCCGCCAGGGTCACGGGTGTGCCGGCGCGGACGTCGGCACACGCGGCGCCGTCAGCGGTGAGCCGCACCACCGGCTGGACCCCGCCGCGGTCGGTGGCGGAGTCGGGCACGACGACCTGCCCGTCCCGGATCTCGTAGCGGGTGCTGGAGGCGGGCGACACGCCCTTCTCCACCCAGTCGGCGAGACTGTGCAGCGCCTCGTGCAGGACGCCGAGGTAACTGACGGTGTGGGTCGGGTGTTCCTGCCGTTCGGCGTCGGCGTGCAGCGCGTTGTCGATGTACCAGAGGCGGAAGCAGTCGTCGAGGGCGTCACCGAGATGCTCGGCGGCCCTGCTGCGGTACCAGTCGGCCTGCCAGGGGAAGGCCTCCCTGTCGAGCAGGCAGGACACGACGATCATCTTGCCGCCGAACTTCCCGGTGGGCACGTGTCCGGCCGCCGCAGCCGCGAACATCGGGGCGAGCAGGAAGGGACGCTGGGGGAGAAGTGGCGCGCCGGCGGCGTCACGGTACTGGTCCCACACCGGGTACTCGGGGCCCGGCACCTGATGACGGTGGTAGGTCTGGGCCGCGAGGAAGTTGCTGTTGTCCACGTGGACGGTGTCGCCGGGGCGCAGACCACCCGGGAAGTGCTCGGCGTCGGGCGTGTCCAGGACGGCGAGGTCGTGCCAGAAGCCCTTCAGCCGCAGCCGGGCACCGGCGGCCTCGCCGGTCGTCACGGTCAGTTCGGCACCCAGGGGCTCGGTGTCCGGCACGGACGCGAGACGCAGCGCGACCACGGTGTCGTCCTCGCCCGCAGGCCCCTTGAATGCCTCGTCCACGCCGCCCCGCGGAGCCTGGGCGGGGCCGGCCAAGGAACCGAGATCAGGTGTGTCGCGCCGCGTGAGGATGTCATCGACCGTGCTCTCGAAGCGGACGCGGTCCCGGTGGATCGACGAGTCGGGGTCCGCGCCGAGGTACCCGGGCGTGGTCCAGAACTCCTCGAAGTACCCGGGGTCCACCGTGACGATGTGCGGGTACAGCGTCCCGAAGGCGTGCGTTCCCATGGTGCGGTGTCCGAACCACGAGCGGATCGGGAACCCCATGCGCGTCACCTCGGTCAGCGCGGCGCTCTCCTCGGGGGCCAGGCCCTGGTGCGGATCGCCGCTACCGCCGGGTTGCACCGCGTCCACGATCCGGTCGAACGCGTGGCGCAGCACCCGCTGGGCGTGCATCCGCACGGCGAAGACATTGGGAGCGGCCATCGGACTGCCGGGGACGTAGGGGACGAAGCCGTCCCACACCCCCTCGGTGTTCTCCGCGCAGCCCATGGTCCGGAAGGCGCCGCCGCTGCCGCCGTAGGCGTAACCGTAGGGGCGGTGGGCACCGTACACCTGACGGGCTATCACCCTTGAGTGTTCCGCGGCGGCGGCGTTCGCCCGGAAACCGGCGATCGTCGGATCCGTGTCCGGGCCGGGTGTTCCGGGGATCCCGCCTCCGTTGGTCTCCAGGAAGTAGCCGCCCGCGCTGAACGCGAACCCGATCTTGTCCTCCTGTCCGGTCGCGGACTGCGCCAGGTGCTCGCTGTCCGGGACCGGGGTGATGTGCTGGAAGAACCGTTTCCGGTACATCCCGGGCGGTGGGAAGTAGAGGGAGAACCGGGTCTCGGTGCCCTTGAAGCCTCCGTGTACGTAGCGGTGGGGCTGCGGCGTGTCACGCCATTCGTCGACATCGACGTAAGGGTGCTCGAAGGTCTGTGCGGTCATGGTTCCGTTTCCCGTTCCGTCAGAGGCCGTTGCCCGGCTGGTTGAGGACGGCCAGCCCCTCGATCCAGTTCTGGCCCGTGAGGCGGCGGACACCGTCCACCAGCGCCCGTCCGCAGTCGAAGTCGGGGTCGCCGAGGCGGGCCAGAACCAGACCGTCCCAGAGTGCGAGGACCTGCCGGGCCGTCTCCCGGGCGTCGAGACCGGGATGGGCCAGCCCGTCGCGCTGCCTCTTCGAGATCAGCCCGGTCCAGACGTCCAGCGCCCTTCCCGCGCGGCGGGCGAAGTACTCGGCGGCGGGATGGTCCGGCGTCGCGGCCTGGCCGCGCAGCATCACGAACAGACGCAGTCGCCGTTCGTGTGCCGACACCGCGGCGTTCGCGACGGTGCGCAGGGCGTCGAGGTCCAGCGTCAGCTCCTCACCCCCCACGGTCGCGAGGTCCAGCTCCAAGTCGTCCGAGCGGTCGAGGGCCGCGACGAGCAGGTGGTCCTTGGTGGGGAAGTGGTACAGGACCGTCGGTTCGCTGGAGTCCGACCAGGCGGCGACGAGTGAGGTGGTGACCCCTTCGTGCCCTCGTTCGTCGATCAGTCGGAGCACGGCGAGTGCGATGCGTTCCCGGCGTTCGTGGGACCGCTGATAGGGGCCGCGCTTCCGTGAGCGTGCGGCAGCTTTCATGGACTGCCCTTCCCTTAATATTGAGTGGAAGCTAACATTTTTGCGGTCGATCGAGCAAGATCCCTGCCGGTCGGACGTGAAGGTGCCGTAAATTACTTCCATTACTCAGTTTTCGAGGGGAATTTCGTCCACCAAGCCCCAGTGCAAGGCCTCCGTCGCGGTCAGCGCGGTACCGGTCAGAGCCAGGTAGGCGGTGCGTTCCCGGCCGATGCGGGCGGGCAGGCTCGCCGTGCCCCCCGCGCCGGGGATCAGGCCCATTCCGATCTCGGGCAGCCGGATCACCGTGTCCGGGGTGGCCGTGACCCGTCCGGCGAACGCCGCCAGCTCGATGCCCGCGCCCACACAGGCACCGTGCAGGTGGGCGGTCACCTTGGGGGCGCACCGCAGGAGCAGCGCCGCGGGACTGCGGGACACCCGTACCCGGTGCGCCTCGGCGGTATCCCGTGCGGTGCCGAACTCGGTGAGGTCGCCCCCGCTGCAGAACGCCGGCCCGGTGCCGCGCAGGTCGACGCGGGTGATCGAGGCATCGGCCGCGGCCACCTCGAAGGCTTCGCAGAGGGCGTCCCGGGTGGCGACGTCGAAGGCGTTGCGTGCCCAGGGGCGGTCCAGTACGACGCTCAGCCGGTCGCCGTCGCGCCGGAGCCGTACCGGTTCCGGCGCGGGACGCGGCGTGCGGGGCGGGGCCGCGGCCAGCCAGGCGCGGAAGTCCGCACCGCTCTGGAGCGCCGAGTAGGCGAGGGACTCCACCACCAGTCTGTCCGGCGACGGGAGCGCGCGCCCCATCCGGAGTACCTGAACGAGTGCGACGGACGCGGCGGGGTGCCGGCCGACCGTGTCGCCGATGTGCTGGGCGGTGGCCTGCGGATCGGCGCACGCCACCCAGGGGGGTGGCGCCTCGGGGCCCTCGGTCAGCAGGACGTCGAACCCGTCCGGGGCCTGCTCCGGCCGGGCCGCCACGCCCACCACGACGTGGTCCCGCGCGGTCGGCGGCGGTGCCGGACGGTCGATGTGGATCACACGGCAGGGCGACTCCATGACGGTCCGAGTGTAATCTGACTCCCACTTGCAGAGAAGGGTGTTTACTCCATGGGAAATGCCGCTCTCGATTGTGATCGCTGGATGTCCGACGTCGCGCCGTACCTCGGCCCGCTCCGGGATGTCGCTGACGACTTCGAGGTCCTCTCCGGCGTCACCGTCGACCTGCCCGCGGCCCTCTTCCTACGGGCGTGCCTCGCCGGCCTCCCGGCACCGGGCCGGACCTCGGCCGGCGGTTCGTGCCGACTCCTGCGGACCGCCGACGGATGGGCCGCCGTCAACCTGGCCCGTCCGGACGACCACGCGTCCCTCCCCGCGCTGCTGGCCCTCCTCGACGCGCGGGACACGGACCTGGTCGGCGGGGCCCGACGGGTCACCGCGTCCCGCCTCGCGGACGCCGCCCAGACGGTGGGCATCCCCGCCGCCGCGCTCGGATCGGCCCGTGCCCGCCGCCGCCCCGTGCGTGCCCGGTCCCATGGTGAGCGGTGCCCCCGCCCGCTCACCGCCCTGCGCGTGCTCGACCTCTCCGCACTGTGGGCCGGGCCCTTGTGCGCGCGGCTGCTCGGCCTGGCCGGGGCACAGGTGACCAAGGTGGAGAGCACCACCAGACCGGACGGTGCGCGGTGGGGGCATCCGGAGTTCTACCGCCGGCTGCACGAGGGGCACGAGAGCCTGGTGCTGGACTTCGCCTCCGGCGAGTTGGCCGACGCCGTGGACCGGGCGGACGTCGTCATTGAGGCCTCACGCCCGCGGGCGCTGCGCCGGCTGGGGGTGAGCGCCGAGAAGTTCCTGGCCGCACGTCCGGGGCGGGTCTGGGTCGGCATCACCGGGTACGGCCGCGACGACGACCGGATCGCCTTCGGTGACGACGCGGCGGTGGCTGGTGGTCTGGTCGGCCGCGACGCGTACGACGACCCGGTGTTCCTCGGTGACGCCCTGGCCGATCCCGTCACCGGCCTGTATGCCGCCCGGGCGGTCGTCCGCTCGCTCGCCGCCGGTGGCGGGGAACTGCTGTGCGTGTCCATGGCAGCCTGTGCCGCCGAGCTCACCGACTCCCGGACGGTGCCGTGCTGATCAGGAACGTCGAGGTCGAAGGATTCGCCGGTACGGACGTGCGGATCGGTGCCGACGGGCGGATCAGTGAGATCGGGCGCCGCCTCGCAGGGAGCGCCGATGTGGACGGGCGCGGAGGGGCGTTGCTGCCCGGACTGCACGACCACCACGTCCACCTGACGGCATTGGCCGCGGACGCCTCCTCGGTCCGCGTGGGCCCCGCCGACGTGCACGGAGCGGACGGGCTCCGGGCGGCCCTGCGGAGCGGGCCGCCCGGCCAGTGGGTCCGGGCCGTCGGCTACCACGAGAGCGTCGCGGGGGACCTGGACCGCTCGGCGCTGGACGCGCTCGTCGCCGACCGGCCCGTACGGGTGCAGCACCGCAGCGGGACGATGTGGTTCCTCAACACCGCCGCGCTGCGGGCGGCAGAGCTGGACGGCGACGGCCGACTGTGGCGGGAGGACGAACGGCTGCGCCACCTGGTGCCGCCGGTACGGCTCGACCTGGTGGGCCTGGGCCGACGGGCCGCGCGCCTCGGTGTCACCGGCTTCACCAACGCCGACCCCCGTCCCGCCCCCGGACTGCGGGGGACCCTGTCGGTGCTGCCGCAGCGGCTCACCGTCATGGGCCTCGACTCCCCGGTCAAGGTCATGCTGGACGACGCCGCCCTGCCGACCCTGGGCGACCTGGCGGCCAGGGTGCGCGCGGTACGGCCCCGGCCGGTCGCCGTGCACTGCGTCACCCGTGTGCAGCTACTCGTCACCCTGCTCGCCCTGGAGGAGGCCGGTCCGGTCGCCGGGGACCGCGTCGAGCACGGCGCGGTGATTCCGGAGGAGACCGTCTCCTGGATCCGGCGGCTCGGTCTGACGGTCGTCACCCAGCCGCACTTCCCGGTGGAGCGGGGCCGTCAGTACGCCGTCGAGGTCCACCCCGACGACCGGGCCCACCTCTACCGTTGCCGGAGCCTGGCCGCGGCGGGTGTTCCGCTCGCCGCGGGGACCGACGCGCCGTACGGCACCGACGACCCCTGGGCGGTCATGCGGGCCGCCGTCGGACGGGACGACGGCGAGAGCGTGACGCCGGAAGCGGCTCTGCGGCTCTTTCTCGGTGCACCCGAACGGCCCGCCCGTGCCCGTCGATTGACGGTCGGCACGCCGGCCGACCTGTGCCTGCTCCACGTGCCCCTGCGGGAGGCGCTGCACGTGCTGTCCGCCGACACCGTACGAGCCGCGTACGTGGCGGGCCGCCCGATCACCCCTTGAGCGCGCTGTTCGTTCAGACGCTGTACCCGCCGTCCACCCCCAGCGCCTGCCCGGTGATGAACCCGGCCCGGTCGGACGCGAGGAACGCGACCGCCTCCGCGATGTCCTGCGCCTGCCCGAACCTCCGCAGGGGGATGTTGCGTCGCGTGACGGCGAGGGCGTCCTCGTCCAGCTCGCCCGTGCTGATCAAGCGGCCCGCAATGCCGTCGGTGAGCATGCCGGGAGCGACACAGTTGACGCGGACGCCGTACCGTCCCTCCTCGGCCGCCAGCGCCCGGGCCACGGCCTCGACCGCGCCCTTGACGCCCGAGGAGAGTCCGTCGCGGACCGGGAAACGCCGGGTGGCGACCGTCGTCACGGCGACGACGGAGCCCCGGCTCTTCCGCAGCAGCGGCAGCGCGGGGTGGACGAGATTGAAGAACGCGACCGCGTCGGCCTCCAGCTGCCCACGGTATTGACCGGGTGTCACCTTGCTGAGGTGGGTCATCGGCACGTGCGGCCCGGCCGCGTAGACCACCGTGTGCAGGCCGCCGAAGTCCGACGCGGTGTCGCGCACGGCCTTCCCGGTCGCCTCCTCGTCGGTCAGGTCGAGCCCGACCGCCGCAGCCCGGCACCCGCCGGCCTTCACCTCGTCGGTGAGCGCGTGCGCGGCCTCCCCGCTGGCGCGGTAGGTGAGAACGACATCGCAGCCGCGGGCGGCGAGCGTCCGTACGATCGCCGAGCCGATGCCGCCGGTGCCGCCCGCGACGAGGGCGACGCCCGGGCGCGAAGAGAAGTCCTCCATGCCTCACAACCCCAGGGACTTGGCGATGATGACCTTCATGACCTCGCTCGTCCCGGCGTAGATGCGGGTGATGCGCGCGTCCGCGTACAGCCGGGCGATCGGGTACTCCAGCATGTAGCCGTACCCGCCGAACAGTTGGAGGCACCGGTCGACGGCTCGTGCCTGCACCTCCGTGCAGAACAGCTTGACCTTGGCGGCGTCGGCGCCGGATAGCCGGCCGTCGACCAGTTCGAGCACGGCCCGGTCCAGCACCGCCTGCGCGGCCTCCAATTCGGTTTCCACTGCTGCAAGTTCGAATTTCGTGTTCTGGAACGAGGCGACGGTGGTTCCGAACACCTCCCGTTCCTTGACGTACGCGATGGTGGTGTCGAGCGCCGCCCGCGCCTGCGCCACCGAGCCGACCGCCACGGTCATGCGCTCCTGCGGCAGGTTGTGCCCGAGGTACGCGAAGGCCCCGCCCTCCTCGCCGAGCCGGTTGGCGACGGGCACGCGGACGTCGTCGAAGGCCAGTTCCACGGTGTCCTGCGCCTTGATGCCCATCTTGTCCAGCACCCGCCCGCGCGTGAACCCGGGCATCCCGTCCTCCACCACCAGCAGCGTCAGTCCCGCCCGCCGGTCATCGGGGTCGTGGTCCGTGCGCGCCACCACGATCACCAGATCGGCCAGCAGCCCTCCGGTGATGAAGGTCTTCGCGCCGTTGAGGACGTAGGTGTCCCCGTCCCGTACGGCGGTGGTGCGGATCCCCGCGAGATCGGAGCCGGTGCCCGGCTCGGTCATCGCTATCGCGGTCAGCAGTGTGCCGGAGGCCAGGCCAGGGAACCAGCGCGCGCGCTGCTCCTGATCCGCGTAGGCGAGGAAGTAGGGTAGGACGACGTCGAGTTGGGTGCGGACCGTGCCCAGGGTGACCAGGGCGCGGGCCGCCTCCTCCTGGAGGACGACGTTGTAGCGGTAGTCGGGCTGCCCGCCACCGCCGTACTCCTCGGGGATGGCCATGCCCAGCAGGCCGAGCGAGCCGAGCCGCTCGAAGAACGAGCGGGGCAGCCGCCCGGCCTTCTCCCAGTCGGCGTGGTGCGGGACCACCTCCTTGGTCACGACGTCCCGGACGAGTTCCCGGAAGTCCTCGTGATCCGCGGTGAAGACGTCTCTGCGCACGGTGACTCCCGTCGTCAGTCGCCGAGTTCGACGACGGTGGCGTTCGCGGTGCCGCCGCCCTCGCACATGGTCTGCAGGCCGTAGCGGATGCCGTGTGCGCGCATGTGATGGATCATGCGGGTCATCAGCACCGCTCCCGAGGCCCCCAGCGGGTGGCCGAGCGCGATGGCTCCGCCGAGGGGGTTCAGCCGTTGCGGGTCCGCGCCGGTCTCGGCGAGCCAGGCCAGCGGGATCGGGGCGAACGCCTCGTTCACCTCGAACACACCGATCTCGTCGAGGGCGAGGCCCGCCTTGCGCAGCACCTTCTCGGTGGCCGGGATCGGCCCGGTGAGCATCAGCACCGGATCGGACCCGACGACCGCACCGGCCCGGTAGCGGACCAGGGGAGCGAGCCCCAGCTCCCGTGCCTTGTGAGCCGTGGTGACCAGCAGGGCCGCGGCCCCGTCGGAGATCTGCGAGGCGTTGCCCGCGTGGAGCACGCCGTCCTCCTGGAAGGAGGGCTTGAGCTTCGCGAGCGTGTCCGCGCTCGTCCCGCGCCGTATCCCCTCGTCGGCGTCGACCCCCGCCACGGGCACGATCTCCGCGGTGAACGCCCCTGCGTCCTGCGCCGCCGCCGCGCGCTCGTGCGAGAGCGCCGCGTACGCGTCGAGGTCCTCCCGCGAGAAGCCCCACTTCCGCGCGATCCGTTCCGCCGACATCCCCTGGTTGAAGGAGAAGCCCCGGTAGCGGTCCAGGACCTGCGGGCCGTACGGCATCCCGTCCGCCTTCGCGGCTCCCAGCGGCACCCGGCTCATCACCTCGACGCCACCCGCCACGACCACGTCCTGCTGGCCCGACAGGACTGCCTGCACGGCGAAGTCCAGCGCCTGCTGGCCCGACCCGCACGCCCGGTTGACCGTCGTCCCCGGAACGCTCTCCGGCCAGCCCGCCGCGAGCACCGCGTACCGGCCGATGTTGCTCGACTGGTCGCCGATCTGGGACACACAGCCCCAGACGACGTCGTCGACCACCTCCGGATCGATACCGGTCCGCTCCGCGAGGGCGTTCAGCACGGTCGCCGACAGGTCCGCCGGATGGACGCCGGACAGTCCACCACCCCGCTTGCCGACGGCGGTGCGGACCGCACCGACGATCACCGCTTCCCGAGTCACGTCTCGTCCTCCGATCGTCCGGCACTCGCGCCGGGCACCGCCCAGCCGCCGGTGAAATGGGCATCGCGTTTTCCGGCGAAGGCCGCGTACGCCTCCCGTACGTCGGCGGTCGCGAAGTTCGCCGCCTGCGCCCGCGCCTCGCCGGCGAGCGCCTCGCGCAGGGTGCGGTCGGCGCCCTCGTTGAGCAGCGCCTTGGTCTGGGCGAGGGCCACGGGGGCGCCGGCCGCCAGACGCGCGGTGAGGCCGTCGACGAAGGCGTCCACCTCTCCGGCGTCCACCACCCAGGTCACGAGGTTCAGCGCGCGGGCTTCCTCGGCGTCGATCGTCTCCGTCAGCAGTGCGAGCCGTTTCGCCTGCTGGAGACCGACCAGCCGCGGCAGCAGCCAGGAGCCGCCGCAGTCGGGGGAGAGCCCCCGCCGCGTGAAGATCTGCGAGAACCTCGCCTGAGGTGTCGCCACGACCAGGTCGCAGCCCAGCGCGAGGTTCCAGCCCGCGCCCACCGCCACCCCCGTCACCTTGGCGACCGTCGGCACGGGCAGCTCGTGCAACAGCAGCGTCACGTCGGTCAGGGTGCGCATGCGGTACACGGGGTGGACGTCGCTGAGGCCCTTGGAGATGTCGGCGCCCGAGCAGAAGGCGCCGCCCGCCCCGGTGAGGACCAGCGCGCGGACGCTCCGGTCCCGTCCGGCGTCGTCGAGCGCGGTGCGCAGCGCCTCCCACAGCTCGGCGTCGATCGCGTTCTTGCGGTGCGGGCGGTTCAGCGTCAGGGTCCGCACCCCCTCGGCGTCGTCGGTGAGGAGAACGGTCACCGCACGGCCCCCTCTTCGCGCAGTGCCACGATCTCCTCGTCGGTGAGACCGAGTTCGCAGAGCACGGCGTCCGTGTGCTCGCCCAGCGCGGGCACCGCCCCCATCGGCGGCTCGTACCCCGCGATCACGGGAGGCGGAAGCAGGGCGGGCACCGGTCCGCCCGGCGTGTCGATCTCCCGCCAACGGCCGCGGGCCGCCAGATGCGGGTGCGCCAGGACGTCGGCCTGGGTGTTGAAGCGGGAATTGCCGATCCCGGCGGCGTCCGCCCGGGCCTGGATGTCCGCCAGGTCGTGCCGTGCGCACCAGGCGGTGATCTCGGCGTCCAGGACGGCCCGATGCTCCACCCGCCCGGCGTTGGTGCGGAACCGCTCGTCGTCCGCCAGATCGGGCCGACCGAGCAGTTCCCGGGCCAGACGCTGCCATTCGCGGTCGTTGGTGGTGCCGAGGACGACCGTGTGCCCGTCGGCGGTCCGGTGGGCGCCGTACGGGGACACGGCGGGCGAGCCCATGCCGAGCGGCTGCTGCTCGACCCCGGAGTGCCGGGTGTACGTCAGCGGGTAGCCCATCAGCTCCGTCATCGTGTCGAACAGGCTCACCGCGACGGACGCGGTCGGCCGACCGCGTCCCTTGCCGTGCAGCAGGGCCAGGACGGAGAGCGCCGCGTACAGGCCGCTGCACACGTCGGCCACCGGTGGGCCCGGCTTGGCGGGCGCCCCCGGGTGTCCGGTCACCGCGCACGCCCCCGACTCGGCCTGGACGAGCAGGTCGTAGGCGCGCTTGTGGGACAGCGGGCCGCCGGGACCGTACCCGTCGATCTCGACGGCGATCAGGCCCGGGTGGGCGGCCTCCAGATCGGCGGGGGACAGGCCCAGCTTGGCGGTCGTACCGGGGGTGAGATTGGAGACCAGCACGTCGGCGCGGTCCAGCAACCGGTGCAGCACGCCGAGGCCGGAGTCGGTCTTCAGGTCCAGCGCGACCGACTCCTTGCCCCGGTTGACCCACACGAAGTGGGCCGCGAGGCCGCCCACGACATCGTCGTAGTGCCGCGCGAAGTCCCCGCCCCGGGGGTTCTCCACCTTGATCACCCGCGCGCCGAAGTCGCCGAGGGTGCGGGTGCACATCGGCGCCGACACGGCCTGCTCCAGCGCCACCACGGTGACCCCGGCCAGCGGTCCCTCCGTCACCGGCGCCCACCGTCCCCGTACCGGGCGCGCAGGTCGTCCTTGAGGACCTTCAGGCTGGCGTTGCGGGGCAGCGCGTCCACGAACCGGACGTGCCGGGGCACCTTGAAGTTGGCCATGTGCTCACGCGCCCACGCCACGACGTCCTCCTCGGTGGGGTCGGCGCCGGGTGCGGGCACGACGAAGGCGCAGCCGACCTCGCCCATGCGCGCGTCCGGCACGCCGATGACCGCCACCTGCGCGATGTGCTCGCAGCCGAGCAGCAGCTTCTCGATCTCGGCCGGGTAGGCGTTGAAGCCGCCGACGATGTACATCTCCTTCTTGCGGTCGACGATCACGAGGTTGCCCGCCGCGTCGAGGTGTCCGATGTCCCCGGTGTGCAGCCAGTCGTCGCCGTCGATCGCCGCGGCGGTGGCCTTGGGATCGTCCCAGTAGCCCTGGGTGACGTTGTAGCCGCGGACCTGTATCTCCCCGTCCCGGCCCGGCGGGACCTCCTGCCCGGACGCGTCGGTGAGGCGGACCTCCACGTCGGGGATGGGCCGTCCGGTCGTGCGGGCCACCGTCTCCTCGGTGTCACCGGGCCGGGTGGTGGTCACCAGCGCGGTCGACTCGGTGAGGCCGTAGGCGCTCAGCACGACGTCGAAGGACAAGTCCTTCTTCATGGCGCGGATCAGGGACTCCGGGATGGTGGAGCCGCCCGTCATGGACACCCGCAGGGACGACAGGTCGCGGCCCGGGCGGCCGGGGTGGTGGATCAGGTCGTGGAAGATGGTGGGCGGGCCGAGCAGGATGCTGACCCGTTCCCGCTCGATCACCTCGAGCGCCCGCCCCGCGTCGAAGACGGCCATCGGGATCACCGTCACGCCGTGCAGGAACGAGGCGAGCCAGCCCGCCTTGTAGCCGAAGCAGTGGAAGAACGGCGGGATGACCAGGAAGCTGTCGGAGGCGCGGAAACCGTACTCCGAGGACATCCAGCCGTAGGCGCGCAGGGACTGCCCGTGAGTGAGGACGACGCCCTTGGGATGGCCGGTGGTGCCGGAGGTGAACATCACGTCGCTGACGTGGTCCGGGGTGAGCCGGTCGATGGCCTCGTGCGCCTGCGCCGGCCCGGATCCCAGCTCCAGGAATCGCTCCCACGTCACGTCGGCCGTACCGGGTGCGCCCGGCAGTGACACCGTGGTGCGCAGCGCGGGCAGCTCCGGGTCCGCCCGCCTGAGGTCGGCCGTGTAGTCGTTGCCCAGGAAGGACGCGGCGGCGAAGAGGGCCTTGGCACCGGACTTGCGCAGGATGTAGGAGAGTTCCCGTGCCTTGAACCGGGTGTTGAGCGGGACGACGACGCCTCCGGCGCCCTGGATGCCGAGGGCCGCCACGATCCACTCCACCGAGTTCGGGGCGCACAGGCCCACTCGGTCGCCCGGTCCGATGCCCAGGGCCTGCGCCGAGGCGACGGCCCGCACCATCAGACCCTCCAGCTCGCGGAACCCGATGCGCCGGTCCCCCTCGACGAGTGCGGTCGCGTCGCCGAACCGCCGCGCGGCGGCTCTGACCACGTTCGGAATGCTCTGGAACTCCTGGTCGTGTCGCATGACGGGACTCCGTTCAGCCGCGGCCGTCGGCCGGCAGACGCAGCAGGCGTTTGGCGATGATGTTCCGCTGGATCTGGGACGTCCCGCCGTAGACGGACGCGGCCCTGGAGTAGAGGTAGTCGCCGAAGACCTCCCCGCCCTCCCCGTGCAGTTCCTCGGGGAAGACCTTCAGCGCCGTCTCGTACAGCCGCTGCTCGGCACGGGTCATCAGCAGTTTGTCGACGGAGGACTCCGGGCCCGCGGCCCGGCCGGCCAGGCGTTCGGCGGTGCGGCGGCGGGAGTGGGCCACCAGGACCCGGTAGTCGACGACGCACCGGCCGATGTCCGACAGCAGCCCGTCGGCGAGGGTGCCGCGGCGCTCGTGGGCCCGGCGCCGCAGCCGCTCGATCAGCAGCCCGTACTTGGACAGGTGGCCGGTGTCCAGGGCGTTGCGCTCGTACGCCACGGTCGTCATCGCCAGTGCCCACCCGTCACCCTCGGCGCCGATGCGCTCGGACTCCGCCAGACGGACGTCGTCGAGGAACAGTTCGCAGAACTCGTCGTCACCGTTGGCCGCGCGCAGCGGCCGCACAGTCACCCCTGGACGGTCCAGGGGCAGCACGAACGCCGATATCGAGGTGTGTGGGGGCGTGGTGGGGCCGGTGCGGGCCAGCAACAGGCACAGACCGGAGTATTGGGCGTAACTGGTCCATAACTTCTGGCCGTTGATAATGTAGTGGCCGTCCGCGCCGCGATCGGCTCGGGTGCTCATCCCGGCCAGGTCCGAGCCGGCGCCCGGCTCGCTGAAGCCCTGGCACCAGACGTCGTCGCCCGCGAGCATGCGCGGCAGCAACCGGCGGCGCTGCTCCTCGGAACCGAACTCCAGCAGGGCGTGGGCCAGATACCCGATGCGCGGGACTCCCGGCGCGCCCCGTGCTCCCAGCTCGTCGCTGACCACGACCTGGTGCAGGGAGGTCAGTCCGCGTCCGCCGTACTCCCGCGGCACGTCGAGACCGACCCAGCCGCCGGAGTGCAGCATGCGGTGCCAGCGGTGCAGGAAGACCGGGACCGGCTCGTCCGCGCCGCGAGCGGGGAGCGGGTGGTCGGCGAGCCAGGCGCGGAAGTCGCGACGCAGGCGTTCCAGGTCGGCCGGGTCGCCGAAGTCCAGGGGGAGGTCGGTCATCGCGTCTTCTCCGGTTCGGCCGTCGCGGAAGCCGGATGCCCGGCCGTGCCGGACCGGTCTCCGTCCGGGGCGGCGGCGAGGGGATCGGCCAGAACGGGCAGCAGGTCGGCCGTGGTCGCGAGCAGGCCGGCCCCCACGAGGACCCGGCGCAGGTACAGATGGGCGACGTGCTCCCAGGTCTGGGCGATGCCGCCGAACACCTGCATCCCCGCGTACACCGCCTCGACCGCCGAGGTGTTCACCTCCGCCTTGGCCACCCGGGCCGCCGCCAGCGCCCGGTCCGGCGGCTCGTGGTCCAGACACCAGGCGGCGTACCGGGTGGCACTGGCGCACGCCTCGACCAGGACCGTGGCGTCGGCGAGCAGATGCTGCACCGCCTGGAAGGACCCGATCAGCCGTCCGTACTGGCGGCGGTCACGGGCGTAGTCCGTGCTCAGTTCCACGAAGGCACCCGCCGCGCCGACCAGTTCGGCGGCCACGACGACCAGGGCGTACGACTGCCAGCGCTGCCCGTCCTTGAAGCCGAGGCGTCCGACGACCTCCCCGTCACCGTCGTCGGAGACCGTGCGCACGGCGCGCAGCAGGTCGGCCGTCCGTGTGGGCGGGCCCAGGGCGATCCGCCGCACGGTCCCGTCGGGGGCGACGTGCAGTGCGCAGTCGGCCGCGTCGCAGTCCCAGGCGACCAGAGGGGAAGCGGACCGTTGCGGGAAGCGCAGGTCGTGGGCGAGGGCGATCGTCGGGCGGGACGCGGTGACCGTGATCCCGAGCAGGCGCAGCAATTCCGGGGCGAGGAGGGCCGTCCCGAGCAGGGACGTCGTCAGCGGCTGCCTGCCGTGTTCCTCGGCGAGCAGCGCGCACTCCTGCGCCGTCGCGGCGGGCGGGGAGGCGAGGCGCAGTTCCGCGAGGCCCAGCTCGTCCAGCGCCTTCTGCGCGGCCGTGCGGGTCTGCGGCTCGATCTCGTCGGCGGACCCGACGCGGTAGCGGGTCGCGAACGTCCGCAGCATGTCGCGGACCAGGGTGAACTCCTCGGCCTCCACGCTCAGTCCTCCTCGGGGACGGCCGGGCGGCGGTGTGCCCGGGAGGCCAGCTCGTTGACGATCCGGATGTGGTCCGGGCTGGTCATCGTGGACCGCTCGGCCAGCAGGGCCGCCTCCATGGCACCCCGTGACACCTGCTCCACCATCGTGGCCAGCGCCGCCTTGGTGGCGCGCAGCGCCTCCGCGGGCTGGGCGGCCAGCCGGTGGGCGAGCGCGAGGGCCTCGTCCATCAGGTCGGCGGGCGCGACGCTCCTGTTGGCCAGCCCCCGTTCGACCGCCGTGGCGGCCGGGATCCGGTCGCCGGTGAACAGGTACTCCTTGACCCGCAGCAGACTCGTCAGCAGCGGCCACAGCGTCACCCCGCCGTCACCGGCCACCAGACCGACCGACACATGGGGGTCGGCGAGATAGGCGTCCTCGGCCATCAGGACCAGGTCGCACCCCAGGGCCAGGCTGCATCCCAGGCCCACCGCGGGACCGTTGACCGCCGCGACCACGGGGAGCGGGAAACGCATCATCTCCGTCTGGATGGTCCGGTCGAGCCGGATCGAGCGCTCCCGCAGTTCCGGGTCGTCGTGGTGGCGGAGCAGGTGGTCGAAGTCGCCGCCGGCGCTGAACGCCCGTCCGGCTCCGGTCAGGACCACCGCCCGGGCCTTGCTGTCCTCCGCCAATTCCCCCCACACCTCGGACAACCGGCGGTGCAGTTCCTCCGACACACCGTTGAGGCGCTCAGGCCGGTTCAGTGTGACGACGCGGACGTCGCCGTCGGCGGTCACGGTCAGGACGGGGCTCACGTCGCTCATGCGGCGATGGTATTAAAGGTCAGACCGATATTGTCAATGGTGTTACCTTAAAACGAGAATATCGTTCTCGCATAGGTAGGGACTCACGTGGCCCGCCTTCCGGACAGGAGGACCCCGATCGGTGGTCAGTCTTCGGCTCCGGGAAGGTCCAGCAGCTCCCGCTCGTCCACCTCGGCAGCGGCGCGCGCGAAGCCGCACACATGACGGCTCATCCGCCGGTGAGCCGCCTCCGCGTCACCGGACCGGATCGCCTCCGTGATCCGGGCATGGGCACGCGCGGTGAGCCGACGGATGCGGACGTCCATGAACTGCGCAAGGTCGGTGGAGGCGTGGATCGACTCGGAGAGGGCGCTCAGAAAACCGATGAGCAGCTCGTTGCTGCCCGCCCTGGCCACGGCGTTGTGCCACTGGATGTTGGCACGCAGAAACCGCGGCACGTCGTCACCCGCCCCGACCAGATCCGCGTGGGCGGCGTCCAGGTCCGCCAGGTCCCGCTCGGTGCGCCGCCGGGCCGCGAGCGCCGCGCAGGCCGGCTCGATCGCCTCCCGCGTCTCGTGCAGCGCCTCCAGCCGGATCCGCTGCCCCCGGATCACCAACCGCACCGTACTGGCCAGGGACTCGCGCCCCGGCCGGTGCACGAAGGCCCCGCCTCCGCGCCCCGGCCGGATCTCGACCAGCCGCTCGACCTCCAGGATGCGCAGCGCCTCTCGCACCGTCGCCCGGCTCAGCCCCGTCTGCTCCACGAGCTGTCGCTCCGGCGGCAGCGCCGTGCCCTCGCCGAACTCCCCGGACAGAATGCGCTCGCGCACTTCGGCCGCCAGCACGTCCGACGCCTTCGGCACGGTGAGTGTCTCGAAACGCGGAGTGGGCGGGGTGGAATCGGCGCTGGACACGGTGCGGGCCTCTCGTCGGGCGTCCCTTTTCGGCTGAACCATTCAACACAGCCGGAAAGGGGCCTGTCACATGACCATCCCACCGTCCACCGGCAGAACCTGGCCAGTGACGAACGAGGCGGCGTCCGAGGCGAGGAACACGAACGCCCCCGCCACCTCCTCCGGTTCGGCCCATCTGCCCAGCGGGATGCGGGCGAGCATGCGCTCCGCGAACTTGGGGTCGGTGCGGATGGTCTCCGTCATCGGGGTCGCGGCCAGCGGCGCCAGGGCGTTGACCAGGATGCGCTTGCGCGCCAGCTCCCGGGCGAGCGACTTGGTGAGGCCGATGATGCCCGCCTTGGCGGCCGAGTAGTTCACCTGGCCGAGGGTGCCGGTCAGGCCGGCCGAGGAGGTGACGTTGATGACGCGTCCCGTCCCGTCCGTCGGCAGGAACGGCAGGGCCGCCTGCGTGCAGTGGAAGGCGCCCATCACATGGACGTCGATCAGCCGCCGGACGGACTCCTCCCGGAGCTTGTCGAACATCGCCGGAGCCGTGACCCCGGCGTTGTTGACGAGGATGTGCAGTCTTCCGCCCGCGAGCGCGGCGGCCCGGGACGCCGCGCTGTCGGCGGCGGACCGGTCCGTCACGTCGAGGGCCGTGCTGTCGGCCCTCAGCCCGGCGGCGGAGAGCTTGCCGGCCACGGCCGCCGCCGCCTCGCCGTCCACGTCGGTGACGAGCACCGCGGCCCCGGCGCGGGCCAGTGCTCCCGCCACCGCGGAGCCGATCCCGCCGGCGGCTCCGGTCACGAGCGCCGAGCGCCCCGTGAGGTCGAACAGTTCCGTACGGTCGGTCATCCCTGAGCTCCTCATCGTCGGTACGGAAGATTCAGTAGCTGCGCGGCAGGCCCAGGGCGTGCGACCCCAGGTAGTTCAGGACCATCTCCTGGCTGACCGGGGCGATCCGCATCAGCCGGGCCTCGCGGAAGAAACGGGCCACGGGGTACTCCTCGGAGTAGCCCATCCCGCCGTGGGTCTGCAGGGCGCGGTCGGCGGCGGTGAACCCGGCGTCGGCGCACAGGTACTTGGCGGTGTTGGCCTCCCGTCCGCAGGGCCGGCCGTTGTCGTACAGCCAGGTCGCCTTGCGCAGTACCAGTTCCGCCGCGTCGAGCCGGGCGAGCGAGTCGGCGAGCGGGAACTGGATGCCCTGGTTCATGCCGATGGGGCGGCCGAACACCTCACGGTCGCGGCCGTAGGCCACCGCCCGGTCCAGTGCCACCCGGCCGATGCCCAGCGCCTCGGCGGCGATCAGCATCCGCTCGGGGTTGAGGCCGTCGAGCAGGTAGCGGAACCCCTGGCCCTCCTCGCCGACCCGGTCCCGGACGGGGACCCGCAACTCGTCGATGAACAGCTCGTTCGAGGTGACGGCGTTGCGCCCCATCTTCGGGATCGGGCGGATGTCCACGTGGTCGCGGTCGAGGTCGGTGAGGAACAGCGTCATGCCGTCCGTCGGCTTCGCGACCTCGTCGCGCCGCGACGTACGGGTCAGCAGCAGGATCTTCTCCGACTCCACCGCCTTGGAGATCCACACCTTGCGGCCGCTGACGACGTAGTGGTCGCCGTTCCGCCGGGCGTACGTCGTGATGCTCGTCGTGTCCAGGCCGGCGCCGGGCTCGGTCACCCCGAAGCAGACGTGCAGGTCGCCGTCCGCGATGCGGGGGAGCGTGCGGCGCTTCAGTTCCTCGGATCCGTGCACCACGACCGGGTGCATGCCGAAGATGGACAGGTGGATGGCGCTGGCGGCGTTCATCCCGCCCCCGGAGCGGGCCACCTCCTCCAGGAGGAGCGTGGCCTCGGTGATGCCGAGGCCGTGACCGCCGTACTCCTCCGGGATCGTGATGCCGAGCCAGCCGCCGCCGGCGACGGCGTCGTAGAACTCGTCGGGGAAGGCGTGGTCGCGATCCTTCTCCATCCAGTACCGGTCGTCGAAGTCGCGCAGGAGACCGGCCACGGCCTTGCGTATCGTCTCCTGGTCCTCGGTCAGCTCGAAATCCACGGCGGGGAACCCCTCTGCCGGTTGCTGATGTGTGAAACATATCAAAGGTCAGACCAAAAGAGACGTCAACTGCCCGAGAAACATGACGTAGTTGCGGTGGGCCGGGGCCAGCCGTCGGATGGGAAGGGTCCGCGCGGACGCGGACCCTTCGACTCGGACGACTGCGGTGTCAGGCCGTGCCGCCGGCAGCGTCCCTGGCGGTGGCGGACTTCTTGGCGGCGGTCCTCTTCGTCGTCGCCTTCTTGGCGGCCGTGGTCTTCCTGGCGGTCGTGGTCTTCTTGGGTCCGGTGGTCCCGGCCGTGTTCTCGGCGGCGTCCCGGACCGTCCCGGTGATGCCGCCCAGGCAGAACTCCCACACGTCCTCCGCGCCGATCCGGGAAGGCTGTGCGCCGACCGGGGCCGCGGGCGCCTGGGCCGTGAACATCGCCGTCTGCATGATCAGCGAGGCGGTGCGGCGGGGGCGGGGGGCGACGGCCAGGCCGGCCTCGACCGCGCCCTCCACCAGCTCCGTGAACAGGGTGAGCAGCGGCACGTGGGCGGTGGCCACCTGGTCGGGGTGGCTCACCAGCAGCTGGACGGCGAAGTCGGTGAAGAGCGGGGACTGCTGCCCCTCACGGGGTGTGGAAGCCTCGTACAGCAGGTCCACCGCCACCTTGAGCCGCTCCAGCGGATCCGCCACGGCCGAGATCTTCTCCCGCATCTCGGTGGCCGACCTCGACAGCGCGTCCTCGAAGAGGGCGAGCAGCAGCTCGTGCTTGCCGTCGAAGTGCTGGTAGAAGCTGCGCAGCGACTGACGGGACCGCTCCACGATCTCCTGCACCGTGAAGTCGGTGGTGCCCTTGTCGGCGATCAGTTCCTGCGCCGCGTCCAGGAAGCGTTGCACGCGCTGCTCGGCGCGCAGCTTCGCGGCCCGGGTGGATCGCTCGACGGCGCGTTGCCGCCACGCGGGCTCAGGGGACTCGACCGGTTCGGCGGGGACGACACTCATGGCAGAACGGTACTCCACACATGTGAAAAGAGGTGGCACTCCCCCTGCCGAATCGCGCTCCGCGTGAAACGAGACTCTTACTTCCTCTTAGCGAGAATGTTATTCTCGCCGCGCATGGTGCCGCAGAGGATGCCACCAGAACCTCGGGAGAGCGGAGGCCGGACATGGAGTTCGAACTCGACGAGGAGCAGCGGATGCTGCGCCGAACGGTGCGCGAGACGGTCGCCAAGGTGCGGCCGCAGCCCGAGGACCGGCAATGGGAGACCTATCGGGACCTGGGCTGGCTGGAGGCACCGCCGCTGGAGCTGGTCCTCATCCTGGAGGAGCTGGGGTACGTGGCCGATCCGACCCCGTTCCTGGCCACCGCCACCTGGTTCGCGCCGCTGGCCGGACGGCTGCCCGAGGGCAGCGGCACGGCCGTCTTCGACGGCACCGGCCACTATGTCCTCGACGCCGACCGAGCCGACGAGATCGCGCTGCTCACCCCGGACGGTGTCACCGTCGTGTCCGGAGCGAGCCTCGGCGCCGAGCGCGTCGACGTTCTCGACCCGCACCTGCACGTGGCGCACGTCGACGCGGGCGCTCTGGCGGTCGGCGTCCCCGATCTCGCCCTGGTCGGTCTCGCGGCCACCGGGGTCGGAGCCTGCCGCCGCATCCTCGATCTGGTCCTCGCGCACGTGAAACAGCGCACGCAGTTCGGCCGGCCGCTCGGCTCGTTCCAGGCCGTCAAGCACAAGGCGGCCGACATGCACGTGGCCGTGGAACGGGCCCGCGCCCTCACCCACTTCGCCGCGCTCACGATCGCCGAGGACGACCCGCGCCGGAGCCGGGCCGCCCACATGGCCAAGGCGGCGGCGGGGGAGTGCCAGCGCCTGGTCTTCCGGCACGGCCTGCAGCTGTTCGGTGCCATGGGCTTCACCTGGGAGAACGAACTGCAACTGCACCTGAAGCGGGCCCAGGCCTGCGACCTCCTGCTCGGTACCGCGTCCGCCCACAGGAAGGCCCTGCTGGCCGTATGAAGCTCGCCGACGACCCCGAGGTGGAGGAGTTCCGCGCTCGGTTCTCCGCCTTCCTCGACGCACACCTGCCCACGGAGGCGGAGGCCCGCGAACGCCCCCGCTCCAGCGCCCACGTCCCCGACTGGGCCCGCCGCTGGCAGCGCGCCCTCTTCGAGAACGGCTGGCTGCTGCCAGGCCGGCCACCCGAGTACGGGGGAAGGAACGCCACCCTGCCCCAACAGCTCGCCCACCTCGAGGAGCTGGCCCACCGCCGGATCTACCACAGCTTCAACCCGCAGGGACTTGGCATCATCGCCGCCTCCCTGCTCACCTTCGGCACCGACGAGCAGAAGCGGCGCTGGGCAGTGCCGATCCTGCGCGCCGAGATCACCGCCGCGCTCGGCATGAGCGAACCCGAGGCGGGCTCCGACCTGGCCTCGTTGCGCACCCGGGCCGTCCTCGCCGGGGACACCTTCACGGTGAACGGGCAGAAGATCTGGACGTCCGGCGCCCACGACGCCGACGTGCTCCTCACCTTCGTGCGCACCGACCCCGACGCTCCCAAGCACAAAGGGCTCAGCGCGCTGCTGATCCCGACCGCCTCCGACGGCGTCGTGTGCCGGCCTTTCGGGTCGATCGCCGCCGAGGACGACCACGACTTCAACGAGGTGTTCCTCACCGACGTCCGCGTGCCGCGGGAGAACCTGGTCGGCCCGCTCGGCGAGGGCTGGCGCGTGGCCAACGGCTCCCTCGGCCACGAACGCACCCTGCTGTGGCTGTCGTACGCCGAACGCCTCCAGGACCTGGTGCGCGACGCCGCGGACGCCGGCACCGGCCAGGAGTGGTACGCCACCCTCCTCATGGACCTGACGGCCCTCAGACTCCTCGGTTACCGCCAGCTGGGTCCCGACCGGAACCCCGCAGAGATCTCCGTGCTCAAACTGCTCGGCTCCGAGGCCGTGCAGGCCGCCTCCCTGCACGCCCTGGAGGCGCACGGCGCCGACGCACTGCCGCACCCCGCCCGCACCGGCCCGTACCACCACATGAACAACGAGGACTTCGTCTCCAGCTGGTTCGAGCGGTACGCGCGCAGCTTCGCCGGCACCATCGCCGGCGGCACCAGCGAGATCCAGCGCAACATCATCGCCGAGCGCATCCTCGGCCTACCGCGTTAGGACGCCGGTCATGGACCAGATCCTGTACGAAGCCGAAGACGGCGTCGCCGTCATCACGCTGAACCGCCCCGAGGCCGCCAACGCCCAGACCATGGCCCTCCTCGACGAGCTGGACGCGGCCTGGACCCGCGCGGCCCGGGACGAGGAGGTCCGCGTGGTCGTCCTGCGGGCCAACGGGCGGCACTTCTCCGCCGGACACGACCTGAAGGACCGCTGGCCGGGACCGGACGAGATCACCCTGGAGTGGATCTACAACGCCGAGACGCGCCGTTACCTCGAATACTCGCTGAAGTGGCGCAACATCCCCAAGCCCACCATCGCCGCCGTCCAGGGCAAGTGCATCGCCGCCGGACTGATGCTCTGCTGGCCGTGCGATCTGATCGTGGCCGCCGAGAACGCCGAGTTCTCCGACCCGGTGGTGCACATGGGGATCGGCGGGGTCGAGTACCACGGCCACACCTGGGAGCTGGGCCCGCGCAAGGCCAAGGAGATCCTGTTCACCGGCCGCCCGCTCACCGCCCACGAGGCCGAGCGGGTGGGCATGGTCAACAAGGTCGTTCCACTGGACGAACTGGACGGATCGGCACGTGAACTTGCGGCGCGGATAGCGAGGATGCCGTCCTTCGGTCTGCGCCAGGCCAAGCGGGCGGTCAACCAGACCCTGGACGTCCAGGGCTTCTACGCCGCGCTCCAGGCCGTCTTCGACGTCCACCAGACCGGGCACGGCAACGCGCTCAGTGTGAACGGTTTTCCCATCCTGACCCGTCTGGAGGACATGAAGCAGCGGATCGAGCAGGGCTGAGAACCATATCCGCAGAGGAGGGACCCGTGACGGCTGGCAACGCAACGGCTTTTGCTGTGACCGGTGGCCAGGCTGGTCGTTGGCGTGGCCACCGCTGTGGACCCTGCTGATGTCAATCCGTGGGCAAACGAACAGGACGTGCCGCACAAACAGTTCGTGCTGCGGTTCAGCAGGGAAGAACCGCGTGGAGCGAAAGAACACTGGACGCTGACCGAGGAGATCGGGCATGCGGGGCCCGAGTGCCCCTCAGGAAGCCGTGTACGTCGCGGTGCAGTCGCTTGTACCACCGTGACGGCGGCAGGCAGCGATGCGTGCGTACTGCCCCCCACGCAGGATGGCGCACCGCCTCGGAACGCTCCTTGACCCGGACCACGCCATACCTCGCAGGCGTATCACCGAGGTGGATCCCCATCATGGGGGCCGCGGCCTCGTTGCCTTCGTGCTCAATGGACAGGAGGTCGTGGACCGGCCGCCCCGAGAGGACGGCGCACCCGATGTTTTCGCGCACACGGTCTCCTGTGACTGGATCGCGAACCGGCCGACCGAAGGTCACCCTCCGATGACGCCGCAGCCTTCGTTCGGTAGGAATGAGTCCGAGAGAGCAGCATTGCCTTTTTAGAGAATGTAATTCTTGTCAAATGAAACAAGAGGTGTATCCTTAAGGAGATCCTGATGTCCGTACGAAGAGCTGCCACCGGCTCGCGTCGCTAGTGGCGCGTGCTGGCCTTGCTGGCGGCGGTGTTACTCACGTGTACCGCCTGGCAGCCGACGACGGCCGGCACTCGGAGGGTCCTTTCACCGCCCCCACCGCCGAGCCCTGAACGGATCGACGTCGAGCGGTTACCGCTGCCGCCCACCACGCCTTCGGACGGCGAAGGGGCCTGCACGAAGGCCGTGAACCCGCGCGGCACCGGCTGTATCGGCTCCGACTGGAACGCTCTGCAGGGCGGCGGATTCACCACGGACGGCCGCCATGTCATGGCCCTGGTCGAGTTCGTCGGCGCCCCCGCAGCCTCCGATCCCGCCTCGGTCCACCGGGATAAACAGCTCATCCTGATCAGGGCCGACGGGACGGCGTTCCCGAGCGGCGATCCCTGGAAGTGCGTGACCTGCGGAAGCGACGTGAAGGACGGATAGTTCCCTGGCACCGGCTGGGAGCACCCGGAGGCCTTCGCAGACGGCAGGCGTGTGATGGTGGGCACCACCGTGATCAGCTGCGGCCGGTACCGAATCGTCAGTCACGCCTGCACTCCTGACGACATCCGCGCCTACCCGATCCGCTGGAACGTGCGGGCCGACGGCTCGGGCGAGACCGGCTCGATGCGCGAGCTGCGTCTGCACCCCGACGGCAAGCACATCGGCTTCAGCAGTGTCACAATGACCGGCAATCGGTTTGACCAGTACAGCTACCTCGCGCGGCTCAAGTTCAACCCGACACCGAAGACCGGCAGCCCCTGCGTCCCCCGTTACGACCTGACCGCGGTCACCCGGCTCTTCGACTCCGCCGAGAATGAGCAGCCCGTCCAGACCAAGGAGGGCAGACGAGGATCCCCGGACCGCCTGGTGATCGAATCCGAGGTTCCCTCTGTCGGCGAGCTGCGCGGCTTCTCCGCCGACGGCCGGGAGGTCACCTACATCGGCTACCCCAGCGAGTCGTCCAGCATCGATGTATACGCCGCTGACCTGAGGACCGGAAAGGTACGTCGGCTAACGGCGCACCCCGAGTACACCGACCCGGTCACCCTTTCTCCGGACAACCAGTGGACCGCCGCACTCGATACACGCGGCTCGGACAGACAGATGTTCCTGGCCGGTATGCGCGGCGTCCCACCCCTACTGACTTCGGCTCGTCAGGGTGGGCTTCGGCGAATTTCCTGATGGGCTGGGGGTGGTGGCTGTATTCCGTGAGGTGTGTGGGGGAGGGTGGGCTGACCGCTGCGGGACGTCGGTGCCGGGAGACGGTGCGGATGCCGGCGGCCGAGCTGTTCGAGCAGGAGATCAAGCCGCTGGAGGTGGCACGGCGCCTGCGGGTGAGTGAGAAGCCGGCCTGTCAGCGGCACCGGTTGCGGCGGGACGGTGGCCGTGCAGGCTCTGGTCTCGCGTGGCCCGAGCGGTTCACGGTGCCGTCTGCCGCCGCGTTGTCCGGAGAAATCGGCGGTATATCCCGAGGGAGGGGCGGCCGCGCACGGCTGAGTGGAGGACCAGGTGTGGACGGCGGCGAGGGGGTGGCCACGCTGATCGGCAGGAAGTTCCACATCTCCTGCAGCATGTCGGGTGCGACGCGCTTGGTGCACCGGTTCGGTTTCAGCCGCAGGTCCCCGCACGGCGGGCGGCCGAGCGCGACGAGTGGGCCGTGACCGCGTCGAGGGAGGCGTCCTGGGGTGAGGTAAAAGAGCCCGGAAGCCTGCGGGGGCTGCGTCCGCTTCGAGGACGGGGCAGGTTTCGTTCGACGGCCGCTCCGGGGCGCACCTGAGGCCGGCGCGGCCCGACTCGCGTACCCGGCTGTGCCACCGTCTGCGCACCCGCGACTGCCTTCGCGTCGTTCGCCGGTGCCGCTCAGATCCCGGCTTCCTCCGGCCCGACGAACAGGCATCGGCTCAACTGGGGAGGAGACCGTTAACCAAACCGATCGATGCGCACAATCACTCTGATCATGATGCGTCTGGATCCCGCCACAAAGACGTACGACGCCCGCCGCGTCAGCGAGGGCAAAGACCCCCCGCAACGCACAGCGATGCCTCAAGCGCGACATCTGCCGCCAGATCTTGAAGATCCTCGGACGGAGGGACCAGCCGAACGTGGGAGAGCTTCCTCGAGCGACGTGACACGACGTAGCAGCCTCGGAGGGCGGCCAGGACCCACCCGACACATCGGCTGAACCCGAGGCCGGCTCCGACCGTGCAGCATCGCCCCTGTCCTGCCATGACCAGAACCGGCAGGGCTCTCCGCTCCTACATGACAACAAGGCGAACCTGGGATGTAAACCTGGCTCGAAGGCGTCGCCATCTTTGTCACGCGGGTTCGAGAAGGATCAGGTACATCGCGTTGGGCGTGAGGTCGATCTTTTCGGTGCGGAAGGTGCCCGGTGTGATGATCCTGTCCTTCACCGTTTGGAGGCCAGCTGTGCCGGGGTCGGCGAAGTAGTTGCTTGTCGTCGCGTCGATCCTGAACATGCGTTGGCGCACCGGACGGTGCCTGAGCTCCAGCGGGAGACGGGACATGTCGATCGTCGCACGGTAGCTGCGGTCGTGAGTGTGCTGCCAGTTCCAGACCATCAGGGAAGCACCCGTCCTGTCCTTGGACGCCACCGCGTAGACGCCGTTGTCCTCCTCGAGGCCGTCTGAGACGGCGGACACCCTGGTGTCCTTCATCTTGGACTGCATCAGCATCATGTTGCCGTAGGGCGTGAAGGTGTTCGTCAGGGGCCCGTCCGGGGTGCGGGTGACCAACTGGTCCTTGCGTTCCTCGACGCGGTGACGAACGCACCAGTTGAACATGTGGGTGTCGGGTTGGCGGGAGTACCAGTAGCCGAGCGTCGCGAGGCCGGCAGCCTGGCGGAGGTAGTCGTTCTTGGGTTGGGGGTCGTCGAACGCCGGACCGGGATAGACACCGGCCTCGGTGACGAACGTCGGGATCCTGGTGTCGAGACGGCGTTCCTTCAGCCACGCCCGGATAGTGGCCCGGTCCGAGGCGACCTGTCTGAGGTCCCGGCTGTAGAGCGTAGGTACCTGGTAGTCGTCGTCCCATGCCAGGTACGCGTGGTAGGAGAGGAAGTCGAGTCGTTTGCGGGGGTTCTTGTCGGACGCGTAGTCGTCCAGGAACGGCTGCAGCCACTTGCCGTCCCTGAACATGAGCGCCGGTCCGCCCACCTTCAGCCTGTCCGCACGGCGAATTCTTCTGTTGACCTTGTTGACGGCCTCGTAGAACGGCCTGTAGAAGCGGTACAGCCTGTCGGGCTGCACCGTTGTCCCGTCTGCGGGGACTCCTTGCCTGCGCTCCAGCCCGTGGAACTGCCAGTCCGGCTCGTTGAAGACCTCGACGTAGTCGACTCGGGGGTACTTTTCTTTGAGGTTGCGCAGGATCAACTCGACCAACGGCTCGAGATGCTTCATCGGCCTGCGTCCCTCGATGAAGTCCGTGGGGTTGAGGTTGACCAGCACGGAGTCGGACACCGTGCTCGCCTCGGTGAGGTAGGAGTCAAGTCTGGAGAAGTCGCACGCGCGGGTCTTCAGGTCGCACTGGTTGAAGATGTTGTCTTCCGCGGGTGCGTTGGGGCTGCTCAGCCACACCCGATAAACATCGCCGTGCAAACCTTGCTCGTTGAGGAACTTGGCGTCGTCAGCACGTTGGCCGGGCCACGCGGTGACGTTCGCGAAATTGTTGTACCTCTCCGACCGCGGTAGCTGCCCCTCCCTGAAACCGAAGTCGACCGAAATCGTCGCGAGCGACGCCGTGGCAGGTGACTCGCCCGCCTGTGCCGTGATCGGCTCGACGAGGGCAAGGGCGAGCAGTGCGGCCACCGCTCTGACTGGCAACGTCCCTTTCTTGAAACGTTCCGTACGTACCCGCATGTTTGCAGAACCTCGCTTCCGTGAGAACGCCCATTCCCGAGCGGACCGACCGGGTGGGCTGCCGATTCGAGTGCGGTGGGCGGAGGCGGCGGGCACCCGCCCGTCATCGGCAGATAGCCGTGTACACGACATGCGCCTCGGAACGCCGCACCGAGCAGTTGCCGCACTCTCTCCACAGGCTTCAGCCGGATTCCCCGTCGTCGAGACCGGGATCCGGGTCCACCTCGAACGTGTTCAACGCCGCCGCCAACATTCCGTACGCGCCCACGGTGAACACGAAGTCCAGCAACTGTCGATCGTCCAGCTCCTCCGCCAGCTCCGCGTACGTGCCGTCGGAGAGGGCGGAGGAGGTCTCCAGTTCGTCGACGGCACGGTTCACCAGCGTGCCGGCACCCGTCCGCACCTGCTCCAGGTCGTCCTCCGTCACGCCGGCCCGTCGGCCGATCAGCACGTGCTGCGTCCACTCGTACCGGCACTCGCGGCGCCAGGCGACCCGCAGGATCGCCAGCTCGCGCGTCTTCTCCGGCAGCGAGTTGCGGGCGAGCAAGTAGGCGGAGAAGGTGAGGAACGACTTGGCGAGCTCCGGATGGTGGAGGAGCAGTCCGAGGACGTTCGAGGGGGGTACTGTCCGGCCGCCCGTCAGCGGTCGCAGTGCCTCGGCGTCCCACTCCTCGTACGGCACCGGGGGCAACCTCGTCATGTGTTGCGCCCTCCGTTCACGCCGATGATCTGCCCCGTGATGTAGCCCGCCTCCTCGCTCACCAGGAAGGCGCAGGTCGCCGCGATGTCCTCAGGGCGGCCCACCCGGCGCACCGGGGTCCGTGCGATGTGGTCCTCGATGGTGCCGCCGAGCCGCCGCTCCTGCTCGGCGGTGCGCAGCATGGGGGTGTCGATGAAGCCCGGCGGCACGGCGTTGACGGTGATGCCCCGGGGGCCCAGCTCCAGGGCGAGGGACTTGGTCAGCCCGTTCACCGCGGACTTGGCGGCGACGTAGTGGGCCATGAAGGGCTGGCCGGAGTGTGTGCTGGAGGAGGAGATGTTGACGATCCGGCCCCAGCGGCCCTCCCACATGTCCGGCAGTGCCGACTGCACGCAGTGGTACACCCCGTTGAGGTTGATGTCCACGACGCGCTGCCACTCCTGGAAGGACAGCTCCGAGAAGCGGGTGAAACCGTCCCTGCCCGCCGCGTTGACCAGTACGGAGACCGGGCCGTAGCGGTCGCGCACCGCGTCCATCGCCTTGTCCACCTGTGTCCGGTCGGTGATGTCGACGGTCAACGCGTGGCCTTCCTCGGCCGGCGCGATGTCGAACACGGCCACGTTGAGGCCGTCGGTGGTGAGCCGTCGCGCGATCGCCCGGCCGATGCCGGAGGCACCGCCGGTGACGACGGCCGTCCGTTTCGACGGAGTGCTCATGCGAACGCCTCGTCGCCGACGACGGTCGTGCGGTGCAGCAGCCGTTCGGAGCTCTCGTCGTAGGGCAGCGCCCGGTGGAGGATCCCCGTGTTGTCCCAGACCACCAGGTCGCCGACCTCCCAGTCGTGGGTGTAGCGGAATCGCTCCTGGGTGGTCCACTCGAGCAGCTCGTCGAGCAGGGAACGGCTCTCGTCGGGGTCCATCCCGACGATGTGGTCGGCGGTGGTGCCGGTCACCAGGGAGCGGCGCCCGTCCCGGCGGTGCCACACCAGGGACATCTCGTGGCTGGGCTGGGTCCGCCAGGCGGCCAGCTCCTCGTCGGTGGGATCGGGGTTCACCAGCCGCTGGGACGCCTCGAAGCTGTGCACCACGCGCAGCGACTCGTACCGCTCGCGTTCCTTCTCCGGCAGGCTCTCGTAGGCCGCATACGTGCTGGCGAACTCGGTGCCGCCGCCGACCGCGGCGACGTGCCGGGCGGTCAGTGTGGTCGCCTTGACGGGTACGTCGTCGCTGGTGCCGTCCAGGTGCCAGTAGAAGGCGCCTTTCAGGTACTTGGCGCTCTTGCTCTTGGCCGGGTTGATGGAGATGGGGAAGATCTCCTGGCCGCGCAGCGCGACCACCTCGCCGAGCGTGCGGCTGAACGCCAGCTGCTGCTCGTCGTCGAGGTGCAGCCCACGCACGAGGAGGACCCCGCGCCAGGTGAGGGCTTCGACGGCCCGGTGGACGAAGGCGTCGTCGAGCGGGTCCGTCACACCGGTGAACTCCACCCCGAGGGACGGACTCAAGGCCTTCGATTCGATCATGGAAACACCCCTTCCGTGTGAGAGAATCGTATTCTCATAGAGGTCCTGACGGGAACCCCTGTGTTCAGTAGGGAAGTTGTGCGGGCCGGTGACCTTCCTGGCGGCCTCGGGTCCGAGTGTCACGTTCCCTTGTCTGAATGCTTGATTCGCTGAAATGGAGAATGTAGTTTCCGACCAACCGACCAGGGAGGCTGGGATGCGGTTCAGGGGCAAGGTGGCGATCGTCACCGGAGCCGGCCAAGGAATCGGCGAGGGCTACGCGAAGGCACTGGCTGCCGAGGGCGCACGGGTCGTGGTCGCCGAGCTGAACGAGGAACAGGGGCAGCGTGTCGCGAAGGAGATCGGCGACGCGCTCTTCGTGCGGACCGACGTCGGCGATCCGGCGTCCGCCGAGGCGCTCGCCGACACGGTGATCCGCGAGTTCGGCCGCATCGACCACCTCGTCAACAACGCCGCGATCTTCCAGGGCATGCGCCGCGAGGGCCTGACGAGCGTGGACTACGACTACCTCGACCGGTTCCTCAAGGTGAATCTGCTCGGCGCACTGCACACGACCCGCGCCGTCCTACCGCATCTGAAGGAGGGTTCGGCCATCGTCAACCAGTCGTCCACAGCGGCCTGGCAGGCCACCGGTTTCTACGGTCTCGCCAAGGCCGGCATCAACCACCTCACCGCGTCCCTCGCCGCC
This sequence comes from Streptomyces sp., assembly GCF_031181555.1. Lineage (GTDB taxonomy): Bacteria > Actinomycetota > Actinomycetes > Streptomycetales > Streptomycetaceae > Streptomyces > Streptomyces fimbriatus. Next base: position 49,736 of record NZ_JAPSKQ010000006.1, read on the forward strand.
GAACTCGGCGACCGGGGCATCCGAGTCAACGCGATCGCGCCCGGCCCGACGGACACGGAGGGCTCCCGCGACATCATCCCGGAGCAGGTCCGCGAGGCGCTGGTGCGGTCCCTCGCACTCAAGCGCATGGGGCAGCCGGCGGATCCGGCGGGGCTGCTCCTGTTCCTGCTGTCCGACGCGGCGAGCTGGGTGACCGGCCAGGTCATCGCGGTCGACGGCGGATCGGTGGTGCGGCTGTGAACACCGAATTCACCAGGTCCCAGCTGATCGACGGCAAGCTCGTCACCGCCGGTGCGGCCTTCGCCTCCCACAACCCCGCCACCGGAGAGCTGGTCGGGTATGCACCCGACGCGACCCGGGCGGACGCCGAGGCGGCCGTCGCCGCCGCCCGCCGCGCCTTCGACACCACCGGCTGGCCCACCGACCGTGACCTGCGGCTGCGCTGCCTGCGCCAGCTGCACCAGGTCCTCGACGAGCACCGCGAGGAACTGCGCGAGCTGACCATCGCCGAGGCCGGCGCGCCCCGCCAGCTCACCCACGGCCCGCAGCTCGACGAGCCGATCGGCATCGTGAAGTACTACGCCGACCTGCTGGAGAGCTACGAGTTCACCGAGGACCTGGGCGAGGTCGAGTCCCGCGGCCAGCGCCACCACCGCTGGGTGGAGAAGGAGGCGGCCGGTGTCGTCGCCGCGATCCTGCCGTACAACTTCCCCAACCAGCTCGCCCTGGCCAAACTGGCCCCCGCGCTCGCCGCGGGCTGCACCGTCGTCCTCAAGGGTGCCCCGCAGACCCCGCTCACCACCCTCGCCCTCGGCGAACTGATCGCCGAGCACACCGACATCCCGCCCGGCGTCGTCAACGTCCTCAGCTCCTCGACCCCCGAGGTCGGCGAGGTGCTCACCACCCACCGCGCTGTCGACGTGGTTACCTTCACGGGGGCCACCGCCACGGGACGGCGCATCATGGCCGCCGCGTCCGGATCGGTGAAGCGCGTCTTCCTCGAGCTCGGCGGCAAGTCGGCCATGATCGTCCTGGACGACGCCGACGTCACCAAGGCCGCCATGTTCGCCGCCTTCACCATCTGCTCCCACTCGGGCCAGGGCTGCGCCCTCACCTCCCGCCTCCTCGTACCGCGTGCCCGGCACGACGAGATCGTGCAGATGGTCGCGGCCGGGCTGGACCGCGTCCGGGTCGGCGACCCCACCGATCCGCAGGTGAACATGGGGCCGCTCATCAGCGAGCAGCAGCGGGACAAGGTCAACAGCATGGTGCGCCGGGCCGTCGACGACGGAGCCGTCCTCGTCCGCGGCGGCAAGCCCATCGACCCCGGCTTCTTCTACGCGCCGACCCTCCTGGCGGAGGTGGACCCGGAGAGCGAGATCGCCCAGGAGGAGGTCTTCGGCCCCGTCCTGGCCGTCATCCCCTACGACGACGAGGACGACGCCGTCCGCATCGCCAACAACTCCCGGTACGGCCTGTCCGGAGCGGTGCACAGCGCCGACGAGGAACGCGCGATCCGGATCGCCCGGCGCATCCGCACCGGCACCTTCTCCATCAACGGCGGCAACTACTTCGCACCCGACGTGCCCTTCGGCGGCTACAAGCAGTCCGGCATCGGCCGGGAGAGCGGCCGGTCCGGGTTCGAGGAGTTCCTGGAGGAGAAGGCGTTCGCCCGCATCGTCGTACCGCAGGAGCAGGTATGAAGCCGCTGGAGGGGATCCGCGTCCTGGAAGTCGCGATGTACGGCTTCGTGCCCTCGGCCGGCGCCGTCCTCGCGGACTGGGGGGCCGACGTGGTCAAGGTCGAGCACGCGGTCACCGGGGACCCGCAGCGCGGGCTGCGCCAGACCGGTACGTTCAAGGTGGAGGGCGACCCCAATCCCAACGTCGCCCACGCCAACCGCGGCAAGCGCTCCATCGGCCTGGACATGGCCAGGGCCGAGGGCCGCGAGGTGCTGTACGAACTCGCCAAGGACGCGGACGTCTTTCTCACCAGTTTCCTGCCCGCCTCCCGCGCCCGGCTCGGCATCGACGTCGACGACATCCGCGCCGTCAACCCGCGGATCGTCTACGCCCGCGGCAGCGCGCTCGGCCCCCGCGGAGCCGAGGCGGACCGGGGCGGCTACGACATGACCGCCTTCTGGGCCCGCGCCGGCACAGCGGCGAGCATCACCCCGCCCGGCACGGACGGCATGATCGCGCCGCCCGGACCGGCCTACGGCGACACCGTCTCCGGCACCAACCTGGCCGGCGGCATCGCGGCCGCGCTGCTGCGCCGCGAACGCACGGGCGAGCCCTCCGTGGTCGACGTCTCCCTGCTCGGCAGCGGCCTGTGGGCGCTCGGCCACTCCATCGGCCTGTCCCTGCACCTGGGCCGTGCGTGGGAGGGCGTCACACCCAGCACCCACGGCTCACCCACCAACCCGCTCTCCGGGCTGTACCGCACCGCCGACGACCGGTACGTCTCCTTCGTCATGCTCCAGCCGGCGAGGTCCTGGGCCAACGTGTGCCACTGCCTGGGCCGCCCCGACCTCGCGGACGACCCCCGGTTCGCCACCACCGAGTCCATCGCGGCGCACACCGGCGACGCGGTGAAGATCCTACGCGAGGTGATCGCCACCCGGCCGCTCGCCGAGTGGTCCGAGCGGTTCGCCGCGCTCGACGGCCCCTGGGCTCCCGTCCAGGACACCCTCCAGGCCACCACCGACGCCCAGGTACGCGCCAACGGCTACATCGGGCAGGCCGGCGACCTCGAACTCGTCGCCAGCCCGGTCCAGTTCGACGTCGAGGACACGACCCTCGGCCCGGCTCCGGAGTTCGCCGCGCAGACGGAGGAGATCCTCACCGAGCTCGGCTACGACTGGGACCGCATCCTCGCCCTCAAGGCGAGCGGAGCGGTCACCTGACCCTCTCTTCCCGTCACCTCCCCCGGACGACGGCGTCCGGGCTGTCCGAGGAGGCACCATGCGCAGGCTGCTCACAGGCGGTGTCACCGCTCTCGCGGTGCTGCTGGCCGTCGGCTGCTCCACCCGGTCCGACGACGACACCGACTCCGCGCAGCGGAACAGTCCCTCCGCGCGGGAGACGCAGACCGCGTCGTCCGACTTCGGCACCCTGAAGGACGTGTGCGGCCCCGGCACCGCCGGGAAGTCGTCCGTGCAGGGCGTCAGCGACGACAAGATCCAGGTCGGTGTGCTCTCCGACGTCGGGTTCACCAAGAAGTCCGAGTTCGTCGACGCGGCGAAGGTGTTCACCTCCTGGTGCAACGATGCGGGGGGCATCAACGGCCGCGAGATCGAACCGGTCACCCGGGACACCCGGTTCACGGAGGTCCGCCAGCGGACCCTGGAAGCGTGCAAGGAGGACTTCGCGCTGGTCGGTGGCGGAGCCGCCCTGGACAGCCTGGGTGTCAAGGATCGGCTGACGTGCCTGCTGCCCAACTTCCCCGCGCAGTCCAGCCAGATCGGGGCCATCGGCTCCGACCTCCAGGTGATCGCCGCGCAGCCGAGCGCCGGGTACTTCCAGTACCCCGGCTACTACAGCTGGCTGTTGAAGGAGAAGTACCCCGACTCCGCACAGGAGGTCGGCGTCATCGCGGGTGACTCACCCGTCACCAAGGTGATGTCGGCCCAGTTCGAGGAGGCGGTGACCGGCCTCGGAGGCAAGGTCTCCTACACCGACCTGTACCCGGCGTCCGGCGTCTCCGACTGGACGCCGTACGCCCAGGCGATCAAGAAGGAAGGCGTCAGGGGCCTGGTCTTCCTCGGCGACTTCGCCAGCCTCGCCAAACTGGAGCAGGCCCTCACCGGCATCGACTACGCGCCCGACTGGATCGACGCCAACTCCAACGCCTACGGCCCCGCCTTCCCGAAGCTGGCGGGTACGGCCCTGGCCAAGCAGCACAACTACGCCGAGCTGTTCGCCACGGCACCGCTGGAGAGCGCGGCCGACAATCCCGCCACCCAGCAGGTCATCGACCTGTTCGAGAAGTACGAGCCCGGCAAGGAGGTCACCTACCCCGCGCTGCGCGCCTTCTCCTCCTGGCTGTTGTTCGCCACCTCCGCCCGCGACTGCATCACTCTCACCCGTGCCTGCGTGTACGAGAACGCGCGGAAGAACACCGACTGGACGGCGGGCGGCCTGCAAGCCCCGTTCGACCTGACCTCGAAGGAACCGAGCACGTGCTTCTCGGTCGTGGAGGCCACCGACAAGGGCTGGCAGCCGGCGGACTTCGAGCCCGACCAGGGCGCCTTCCGCTGTGACGGACCCGTCTACAAGTACAAGGGCGACTACGGAAAACCTGCCACCCTCGCCTCGGTCGGCAAGTCCATGTCCGACCTGACCTGACCTGACCTGACCCGACCCGTGAACGGGAGCTGAGTGACGTGAAGGTACGCGTCGACCCCGAGCGCTGCCAGGGACACACCCTGTGCGCCATGCGCGCCCCGAAAGTATTCGAATTGAGCGAGATCGACGGCCATTCCTCCCCGATCGCCGAGGAGGTCCCCGAAGACCAGCAGGACCAGGTGGTGGAGGCCGTCCGGTCCTGCCCCGAGCGAGCGATCAGCGTCTTCTGAGGGGAACGCGGCCGACACGAGGAGAAGGCACCCATGACCGCATCCGAGCCGCACGACGACACCCGCAAGCAGCCCCGCGTCCACTTCGACCGGCACGCCCCCGAGTACCGCGACCAGTTCGAGGAGCAGACCCGCGCCTTCCACGCGGGCTGCCCGCTCGCCTGGTCCGACACCTACGGCGGTCACTGGGTGGCCGCCGGCAACCGTGAACTGCTCGCCTTCGCCCGCGCCGGGGACAAGCTCTCCAACGACCACGACGTGAACGGCGAGCGCCGCGGCTACCAGGGCATCAGCATTCCGGCGCCGACCCGCGGCAAGGGCTTCCGCGGCGGTTTCCTGGAGATGGACCCACCCGAGCAGCGCGCGTACCGCAACGCCCTCAACCCCTATCTCTCCCCGGCGGCCATCGCCCGCTGGATCCCGTTCATCGACGAGGTGGCCCGCGCCTGCATCGACGAGAAGATCGAGTCCGGGCGGATCGACTTCGTCGACGACCTCGCCAACATCGTCCCGGCCGTCTTCACCCTGGCCATGATGGGCGTCCCGCTGAAGAAGTGGCAGCTGTACAACGAGCCGGCCCACGCTGGTGTCTACACCCCGCCGAACTCCCCGGACATGGCCCGGGTGGCCGAGGCCCACATGGCGATGCTCAAGGACATCGCCACCACCCTCCACGAGGTCCGCGCCCGGCCGAGGCCGGGACTCGCCGATGCCCTCGTCCGCCTGGAGATCGACGGCGAGGCCCCGTCCGACACCGATCTGGTCGGTGCCATGGCCCTGCTCATCGGTGGCGGCTTCGACACCACCACCGCGCTCACCGCGCACGCCCTGGAGTGGCTCTCCCAGCACCCCGGGGAGCGCAGCCGGCTCAGCCAGGAGCGCGACACCCTGCTCGATACGGCCACCGAGGAGTTCCTGCGGTACTTCACACCGGCTCCCGGCGACGCGCGGACGGTCGCGGAGGACTGCGAGATCGCCGGCAAGGAGTTCAAGGAGGGCGACCGGATCTGGCTGTCGTGGGCGATGGCCAACCGTGACCCGGCGGTCTTCCCCGACCCGGACCGCGTCGACCTCGAGCGCGGCGGTAACCGGCACACCGCCTTCGGTCTCGGCATCCACCGCTGCATCGGCTCCAACGTGGCCCGCACGGTGTTCAAACGGATGCTGCTCCAGGTCCTCGACCGCATCCCCGACTTCGTCTGCGACCCCGCCGGCACCGTTCACTACGACACCATCGGAGTCATCCAGGGCATGCGTCACCTGCCCGCCACCTTCACGCCCGGCCCGCGCATCGGCCCCGGCCTGGAAGAGACACTGGTGACCCTCCAGCAGGCGTGCGACGAGCAGGGACTGGCCGAGCCGGTGACGGTACGCAAGGCGGAGGCGAAGGTCCGTTGACCACGCCCCACCAGGAGACCGTCCGTCCGCGGCCGCAACCGGACCAGGAGACCGAGTTCTTCTGGACCTCCGGCCGCGACGGACGGCTCCGCTTCCGTTCCTGCACCGCCTGCGCGGCCCTGGTCCACCCACCGCAGCAGGTCTGCCGCCAGTGCCGCGGCCACGGCACCGCGATCCGGGAGGTCTCCGGCCGGGCGACCCTGATCGGCTTCACCGTCAACCACCGCTTCCCCTTCCCCGGCCTGCCCACCCCGTTCGTCGTCGCCCAGGTCGCCGTCGAGGAGGACCCCCGGGTCCGCCTGACCACCAACGTCGTCGACTGCGCGCCGGAGGACCTGCGCCTCGGCATGCTCATGGAGGTCGTCTTCGAACAGGCCGGCGACACCTGGCTGCCGTTGTTCCGGCCGGCCGCCGACCAGCCGGACCCGGCCCCCCTCCCGACCGACGACCCGGCCCCCGAACGCATGCGTGAGCACCTCCGCCGCACGCCGGTCACCCGGAAGTTCGAGGACCGCGCCGTCATCAGCGGCGCGGGTGCCTCCCGCATCGGCCGCCGCCTCATGGCCCCGCCTCTCCACCTCACCGTGGAGGCGTGCGAGAAGGCCGTCGCCGACGCCGGACTCACCCTCGATGACATCGACGGTCTGTCCACCTACCCCGGCGGCGGCGCTTACGGCGGCTTCGCCGAGGGCGGGGTCACCGCACTGGAATCCGCGCTCGGCATCCGCCCCGTCTGGCACAACGGAGCCGGGGAGACCTTCGGCCCCGGCGGCTCCGTGATCGCCGCCATGCTCGCGGTGGCCGGCGGCCTCGCCCGCCACGTGCTCTGCTTCCGCACCGTGTGGGAGGCGACCCACGCCGAACTCGTCCGTCAGGGAAAGATCCGGCTTCCCCGGGGAGGAGCGGCCGACGGCTGGTTCAAGCCGTTCGGCGCCGTCTCACCCGCGATGATGCTGGCGATGAACGCCCAGCGGCACATGCACCGCTACGGTTCCACCCGCGAGACCCTCGGTTGGATCGCCCTCAACCAGCGTGCCGGCGCCGCCCTGCACCCGGACGCCGTCTACCGCGACCCGCTCACCATGGACGACTACCTGTCGGCGCGCACCATCACCACGCCCTTCGGCCTCTACGACTGCGACGTCCCCTGCGACGCCGCCACCGCCGTCGTCGTCTCCGCCGCCGAGACCGCCGCCGACCTGCCGAAGGCCCCGATCCGTATCGAGGCGGTCGGGACGCGGATCATGGAACGCCCCGAGTGGGACCAGGCCACGCTCACCCACGAACCCCAGGTGCTGGGCCAGGCCGCCCACCTGTGGACCCGCACCGAGCTGCGCCCCGCCGACGTGGACGTGGCGCTGCTGTACGACGGTTTCACCTTCAACTGCCTGTCCTGGATCGAGGCGCTCGGCTTCTGCGGCATCGGCGAGGCCCGCGACTTCCTGGACGGCGGCAAGAACATCGCCCGGGACGGGGTCCTCCCGCTCAACCCGCACGGCGGACAGCTCTCCCACGGCCGCACCCACGGCATGGGCCTGCTCCACGAGGCCGTCGTCCAGCTGCGCGGCGAGGCGGGCGCCCGCCAGGTGGCGGACGCACGGACGGCCGTGGTCTCCAGCGGCGGGCTCACCCCCAGCGGCGTACTCCTGCTCAGGACGGACGGATGACCTCGACCGAACCCGAACTCGCCATCGGTGTCCACCGGGAGGTGGTGGACGTACACGGTGTCCCCGCCTCCGCACTGGTCGCCGAGGCGGCCCGCCCGCGCGCCGTGATCGTGGCCGTGCACGGCGGCGCCACCACCTCCACCTACTTCGACCACCCCGGCCACCCAAGGCTTTCCCTGCTGCGCACCGCCGCCACGGCCGGCTTCACCGTCGTCGCCCTCGATCGCCCCGGCTACGGCAGCTCGGCCGGACACGAGGAACGCCTCCAGGCACCTGAACAGCGCACGGACTTCGCGTTCGCCGCCGTCGACACGTTCCTCCGGGACCGGGACGGAGGCCTCGGCGTGTTCCTCTGGGCCCACTCGGCGGGCTGCGAGCTGACCGTCCGGATGGCGAGCGACCCGCGCGGCGCCGGTCTGCTCGGCGTGGAACTCGCCGGCATGGGCCGGACCCACCACCCCAGGGTGCTCGCCGCGATGGAGGAGTGGCGGCGCGATCCGGCCCGCACCCGGCCCGACCTGCGCCGGGCGTTGTGGGACCCGCCGCACGCCTACCCGGCTGACGTCTACGGCGGACGCGTCATCGGCGCCGCCTCGCCGTCGTACGAGGGCCGTCGGGAGGGCTGGCAGGAGGAGTTCGCACGGCTCGCCGCACGTGTGCCGGTACCCGTCCACATCACGCTCGCCGAGTACGAGCGGGTATGGAGGAACGGTCCGGAAGGACTGGCCGACCTGGCTTCGATGTTCACCGGAACGCCCCGTCTGGTGCTGCACGAGCAGGCGGGCGCGGGACACAACACCAGCGTCAGCCGCACCGCCCTCGCCTACCACCTGCACGTGCTGGCGTTCGTCGAGGAGTGCGCCCTCGGCGTGCCGGCGCTGCCCTCGGAGAGGGGGCGCGGTGATGGGTGAGCCCGCGGACGCCGCCCTGCTGCTCGTCCGGGTCGCCCTGGGCGCGGTGATGGTGGCGCACGGCTGGAACCACTGGCGCGGCGGGGGCGGCATCGCCGGCACGGCGGACTGGTTCGCCGGCCTCGGTCTGCGCCGCCCGCGCCTGCAGGCGTGGTTCAGCGTGGTGACGGAGATCGGTGCGGGCGCGCTGCTGGCCGTGGGGCTGTTCACCTCGCTGGCCTGTGCCGCCGTCCTGTCGGTGATGCTGGTCGCCGGACTGCTCGCGCACCGCCCGCACGGCTTCTTCGTCTTCAAGGAGGGTTACGAGTACGTCCTGGTGCTGGGCGTGCTCGCGGTGGCGCTCGGTGCGTGGGGGCCGGGGGAGTACGCCGTCGACACGGCGGCGGACCTCGCGGTGACCGGATGGGCGGGTGCCGGCCTGGTGCTCGCGGTGGCGGTGGTGGCGACGGGCGGCTTGCTCGCCGCCTTCTGGCGGCCACGGGAGACGACATGAGAGGACGACGCGACATGCGGGTCGGTTTCATCGGACTGGGCAGTCAGGGTGCGCCGATGGCACGGCGGATCGTCGAGGCGGGGTACGGGACGACCCTGTGGGCACGCCGCTCCGCCACGCTCGCCCCCTTCGCGGACACCGCGGCGAAGACCGCGGGATCGCCGGCCGAACTGGGCGCCGTCAGCGACGTGGTGTGCCTCTGTGTCGTCGACGACGCGGACGTCGAGCAGCTGACCACCGGAGGGGACGGTGTCCTCGCCGGGATGCGCCCAGGGGGTGTGCTCGTGGTGCACTCCACCGTCCACCCCGAAACCTGCCGTCGGCTGGAGGAGCGCGCCCGCCTCCAGCGCGTCTCCGTGCTGGACGCACCGGTGAGCGGCGGGGGGCGGGCCGCGGAACGAGGCACCCTGCTCGTCATGGCGGGCGGCGATCCCCAGGTCTTCGCCTTCTGCCGTCCCCTGTTCGCCACGTACGGCGATCCCGTCGTCCACCTCGGTCCGACCGGTGCCGGGCAGGTGGCGAAACTCCTCAACAACGTCCTGTTCACCGCTCAGCTGGGACTCGCGGCGGACGCCCTGGAACTCGGGGGCCGGCTGGGGCTGGACACCGCAGGGCTGGGCCGGGTCCTGCCGCGCGGCAGCGCGGCGAGTTTCGCCCTGGAGCGGGTCGTCGACGCGGGCGGCACGTTGCGGCGCATCACTGCACACGCGGGCGGACTGCTGGCGAAGGACGTGCGGCTGTTCACGAGCATCGTCGAGACCGCCGTCGCCGACGGCGAGGGACGACGGAGCCCAGTGCGGGAAACGGCCCTTTCCGCCCTGGAGGCCATGGGGCGGTGAGGCCCGGGGCCGGGCCGGTCACGTCCGAATCCTCGCCCCGGCCCGGCGGAGGGTGCGTACTGTGTGCGGGCACTGGCCAACGGCGGAAGGGCACGAGGTGGGTTCTGCGCGGCGTCAGGACATCCTGGAGGCGGCCTCGGAGGTGTTCGCCGAGCGCGGCTTCAAGAACGCCTCCATCGACGCGGTGGCCGAGCGCGCCGGGCTGACCCGGCAGGGAGTGCTGCACTACTTCCCCAGCAAGAAGCGGCTGCTCCTGGAGATGCTGTCCTTCCGCGAGCAGCTCAACCGAGAGCACCTGGCGGACCATCCGGTCGGCGAGGACCTGCCCGCCGACTTCGCGGCGGCCGTCGCCTTCGAACAGAGCCACCCCTCGTTCGCCACCGTGTACAGCGTGGTGATGGCCGAGGCGGTCACCGGCCGGGAGCCCGCCCGCGGTTACGTGGGAGACCGTCTGCGCTCGCTCCAGGCCCACCTCACCGCCCGACTGGCCGAGCGCTACGGCGAGCGGCTGCCCAGCGGCCTGAGCGCGTCGGCCGCCGCCACCGCCATCCTCGCCCTTGTGGAGGGCATCCACCAGTGGTGGCTGATGGACCCGGAGCCGGACGCGGACCACTACCCGACGATCGTGCGGGAGACGTTGTCGGTCCTGTTGGGTCTCACGGATGACGAGCCCGGGCACGAGGACACCCGGGGTGAGGGCGGGAACGGCCCCTCTCAGGCTCCCGCCGTGAACGGGTAGACCCGGGTGAAGTCGGCACCCGGCTCGGCGGCGGCGAACGCCTCCCACACTGCCTGGGTGACCGTGGCCACCGCGGCCGCGCCGCCCAGGTCCTCGGTCTCCCGCAGGTACAGGCCCACGTCCTTGGCCATCAGCGTGTTGCTGAACCCGGAGGCGTAACGGCCGGTCAGCACCTCGTCGGGGAACTTCTCCGCGGTGGCCCCGTTGCGTCCGCTGGAGGCGTTGAGGACCTCCAGCATCACGGCCATGTCCAGTCCCGCCGCCTGTCCGAAGGCGACGGCCTCGCTGGTCGCCGCGAGAGCGGTCGCGGACAGGAAGTTGTTGGCGAGCTTGAGCGCCTGCGCCTGGCCGGGCCGGTCGCCCACCCGCCGCCGGCGGTCGCTGAGCCCGGCCAGCACGGGTTCGACCCGCGCGCAGTCCTCGTCCGTCCCCGCGTACATGACCATCAGACTGCGCCTGCGGGCCCCCGTCACCCCACCGGACACGGGCGCGTCCACGTACGAGGGCCCCAGCCCGGCCAGCTCGCGGGCGGCCACGACTCCGACGGTGGAGGTGTCCACGACGTGCGTGACCCGACTGTTGCGGGCGCCCGTCAGGTCCCGTACCACCGACGCGCAGACGGTCCCGTCCGGCAGGCTGAGCACCACGGTGTCCGCGGCACGTGCCACGTCCGCGGGACCCGGCGCCCATCGGGCGCCTGTCGGGGTACGGGCCGGTCCGGCGGCGTCGTGGGCCACCACCTCGAATCCGTCCGCCACGAGGTTCGCCGCCAGCACACCACCCATGCTGCCCAGGCCCACGAACCCGACCACCCCGCGCCCGATCACCCCGCGCCCGACCGCCCCGTGCCCGCTCACGCCGACTCCCGCGCGGCGCGCACCTCACGCAGCACGGCCAGGGCGGCGCTCCCGGCCGGTGCACCGCAGTAGGCGGTGATCTGGAAGAGGAGTTCGTCCACCTCGGCGTCGCTGACGCCGGCACGGCCGGCGGCGCCCAGGTGGAGCCGGAACTCGCCCATGCGGCCCGTCGCGGCCGTCATCGCCAGGACCAGCAGGCTGCGGTCGCGCGTGGTCAGCGGACCGCCGCGCGCCCACACGCCCCACGCCAGCGCGGTGAGGTAGTCCCGGTAGCCCTCCGGTGCCGCGAGCGCGGTCCGCGCACCGTCGTCGCCGATCACCTCCCGGCGGATCGCCCGCGCCGCTTCTTGCTGCTTCTCGTCGTACATCCACCGCTCCTTCGAAGCCGTCGCTGCCGCTGTCGTGCCGTCGCCACGCTCCCGCGCGGCCCGCGCCGTGACCCGGGTGTCAGCGCAAGGTCGCGCTGACGGTCTTCAGCTGCGCGTACTCGTGCAGGGCGGCAAGGCCCTTCTCCCGCCCGTAACCGCTGCGCTTGTAGCCGCCGAAGGGCGTCTCCACGGTCAACGGCCCGCCGTTCACCGCGACCTGCCCCGCCTCGATGCGCTCGGCGAGCCGCAGGCCGCGTGCCAGGTCTCCGCTCCACACCGCGGCCACCAGCCCGTACTCGGTGTCGTTGGCCAGCTCGAGAGCCCCGTCCTCGTCCTCGAAGGGCACGGTGACGAGGACGGGACCGAACACCTCCTCGCGGGCGACGGGTGCGTCCGGATCGACCCGGGCGAACACCGTGGGCCGTACGTACAGGCCGCGTGCTGCTGAGCCCTCCTCGTACGGACCGCCACCGGTGGCGGGCGGGACCGGCGCGTCCGCGAGGAGGTCCAGCACCTTCCGGTACTGCGCTTCGGTGATGAGCGGCCCGAAGTCCACACCGGGCCGCAGTCCGGCAACCGCCGTGACGACCCGATCGACCACCTCGTCGTGGACCGACTCCTCCACCAGCAGCCTCGTGGTGGCCGAGCACACCTGACCGGAGTTGGCCGTCAGCGCCGTCACGGCCGCGGCGACCGCACCGTCCAGGTCGGCATCCGCGAACACCACCAGCGGTGACTTCCCGCCCAGCTCCAGGGTCAGCGGCAGCAGGCGACCGCCCGCCACTCCCGCCAGGTAGCGTCCGGTGGCCACGGATCCGGTGAAAGCGAGCCTCCGTATCCCCGGGTGGGCGGCCAGCGCCTCGCCCGCCTCGGGGCCGGTGCCGGTGATCACGTTCAGCACCCCGGCCGGCAGTCCCGCCTCCGCGGCGAGTCCGGCCAGCCGCAGGGTCGACACGGAGGTGAACTCCGAGGGCTTGATCACCACCGCGTTGCCCATCGCCAGCGCGGGGGCGAGCGCCCGGCAGGCCTGGTTGAGCGGCAGGTTCCAGGGAGTGATCACCCCGACGACGCCGTACGGCTCGTAGCGCGTGTAGGTGTGGACCCCGGCCCCCTGCTCGATCACCTGCCCCTGGCCGGCCGCCCGCACGACGCCCGCGTAGTAGCGGAAGTACGCCGCGGACGTCTCCACCTCCAGCCGCAGCTGTGCCAGGACCTTGCCCGTGCAGGCCCGCTCCAGCTCCATGAGCGTCTCCGCGTCGGCCTCGACGGCGTCCGCGATGCGGTGCAGCACCGCGGCGCGCTCCGCCGGTGAGCGGTGGGCCCAGGCGTGCCGGGCGTTCTCGGCCGCCACCACCGCCCGTGCCACGTCGGCCGGGCTTCCCGCGGCGATCTCGTCACCCGGCTTCCCGGTGGCCGGATCCAGCGTCGGCAGCCAGGCGCGTCCCTCCGGGGGCGTGTGCCGTCCGTCGATCCAGTGGTCGTGACGTATCGCCAAGGCCGACCTCCACAAGTGAGAGTTGTGCTAACGATAACTGAGAATGGCATTTCCGAAAGAGGCTGGTGCGCGGAGAGCGCGAAAGGCGGAGGTCGTTATGGAGCTGGGTTTCGTAGGCGCGGGGCGAATGGGCCGTCCCATGGTGCGGCGGCTCGTCGGGGCCGGGCACCGGGTGCGCGTGTACGCCCGTGACTCCGGGGTGCGGGAGGCTCTCGCCCGCGACGGGGCGGAGCCGGTCGCCTCGCTCACCTCCGCGGTGCGCGGAGTGGACGCCTTGTTCGTCTGCGTGCTCACGGACGCCCAGGTGCGGGAGGTGTGCTTCGACGGGGCGTTGCTCCCGGCGCTCCCCGGCGGGTCGGTGCTCGCCGTGCACACCACCGGTGACCCGCGTACGGTCCGTGCGCTGGCCGACCGGGGCGCCGACGTCGTGGACGTGCCCGTCAGCGGCGGCCCCCACGACGTCGAGGCCGGCCGCCTGACCGTCTTCGCCGGGGGAGAGCGGCATGCGGTGGAGCGGGTGCTGCCCGCGCTGAACGCCTACGCCGACCCGGTTCTGCATGTCGGCGGGCTCGGTGCAGGACAGAGCGTGAAGCTGCTCAACAATGCGGTGTTCGCTGCCCAGTTGGGTTTGCTCGCGCAGGCGGCGCGGCTCGGGGAGCGGCTCGGCGTCGAGGAGGGTGTGCTGCTCGACGCGCTGTCGCACGGCAGCGCGTCGAGCAACGCGTCGATGGTGTCCGCCGCGCGGGGAGGAGTGGGCGGGCTGGCCGTCAGCGCCGGAGCCTTCCTCCGCAAGGACCTCGCGGTGGTCGCGGGCCTGGCCGGGGAACTGGGGCTGTCGCTCGGCCCGATGGAGCCCGCGGTACGGACTCTGGGGGGACTGCTCCCCGTCGACGGCGGCTGACGGCTCGGGCGGGAGCGATGGCCGCTCACGGCCTGCGGCAACAGTATTCTCCACATGAGAGATCGCTGTTATCGTCGTGTCGACCGGCCGCGCGGAGTGGACGGGGTCCGGCCGGCGACCGCGCGGTGTCGTGTGCCCTGCGCACGGCACCACGCGCCACCACGTGCGGCAGCGACGCCGGTCCGGAGCGTCGGTCGCCGCGTCCGGTGCCGTCCAGCGAGCAGACACGGAGATTCCGCCATGGTCCATGTCCTCACCGCCCTGTTCACCTCGCCCGGTCCGCGCATCGGAACGGTCGCGTGATGGCGCCGGGGGAGAGGGCACCGCGCCCTCCTGTACTGCTGCGGGCGGCGCGGCTGCTCGACATCGACAAGGGCGAACTCGTCGAACCCGGCGGGCTGCTGGTCAGCGGCGAGCACATCACCGAGGTGGGCCGGCCGGACAGGCTTCCCGAGGGCACCGTGGTGCGGGACCTCGGGGACGTCACCCTGATGCCCGGCCTGATGGACATGGAGGTCAACCTCTTCCTCGGCGGACCCGACCACCGCAGCCCGCTGATCCCGGTGCAGGAGGACCCGGCCGTGCGCACCCTGCGCGCGGCGGCCAACGCCCGCCGGACCCTCCGGCGCGGGTACACCACCGTGCGCAACCTGGGCCTGTTCGTGCAGACGGGGGGCGTCCTCCTCGACGTCGCGCTGAAGAAGGCCATCGACCTCGGCTGGGTCGAAGGACCGCGCGTGGTGCCGGCCGGGCACGCCATCGCCCCGACCGGCGGACACCTCGACCCCACCATGTTCCAGGCGTTCGCCCCCGGAGTGCTGCCGCTCACCGTGGAGGAGGGCATCGCCAACGGTGTGGCGGAGGTGCGCAAGGCGGTCCGGTACCAGATCAAGTACGGCGCACGCGTGATCAAGGTGTGCGCGTCCAACGGGGTCATGTCGCACACCGGGCCCGCGGGAGCCCAGCAGTACTCGGACGAGGAGCTGCGCGCCATCGTCGACGAGGCGCACCGGGCGGGCGTGAAGGTCGCCGCGCACTGCATGGGCGACTCGGCGATCCGGGCCGCGATCGAGGCCGGCATCGACTGCATCGAGCACGGCTTCCTGGCGAGCGACGCCACCCTGGACCTGATGGCGGAGCGCGGCACCTTCCTGGTCGCCACCACTTACCTGACCGAGGGGATGAGCACCGAGCACGCCGACCCCGCCCTCAGGGCCAAGGCGGCCGACGTCTTCCCGCGGGCCCGCGAGTCCACGTCCCGCGCGATCCGGCGCGGCGTCAAGGTCGCCCTCGGCACCGACGCCCCGGCCGTTCCGCACGGCAGGGGAGCGCTGGAGTTGCGCGCCCTGGTGGACCGGGGCATGCGGCCTCTCCAAGCCCTGCGCGCCGCGACCACGGTCGCCGCCGATCTGATCGACGCGGACGACCGGGGACGCTTGGAACCCGGCCTGCTCGCGGACGTCATCGCCGTGCCCGGAGACCCGCTCGCGGACGTCTCCGTCACCGAGCGGGTGTCGTTCGTCATGAAGGGCGGCCGGGTGCACCGCGACGACACGCCGGTGCCCTGACCCCACGACCCGGCCGGCCGAGCCACGGGGAGCCGGGGGTCGCGCGCCGGCCGCGACCCCGTCCCACGGCGGTGAGGGATCCGCGGGACCACGCCGGTGCCGACCGGACCACTCGTGTCACGACTGCCCGACGCGAGCGGTCCCGCGGCACCCGCCCCGGTCCTCCCGGCGGCGCTCCCGAGCCGCGATGAAGGAGTCTCCTACATGTACGACTACGTGATCGCGGGCGCCGGATCGGCGGGCTGCGTGCTGGCCGACCGGCTCTCGCGCGACCCCGGCGTCCGGGTGCTGCTCGTGGAGGCCGGCGGCGTCGACCGCCACCCCTACCTGCGGATCCCCAAGGGAGTCGGAAAGCTCTTCGGCGACCCGTCCTACTCCTGGCACTACCGCACCCGGCCCATGCGGCCCGGCGGGAACCCGGACATGTGGGTGCGCGGCAAGGTGCTCGGCGGTTCGAGCTCCGTCAACGGCATGGTCTACAACCGGGGCACCCGCGCCGACTGGGACGGCCTGGAGGCGCTCGGCAATCCCGGGTGGGGCTGGGACTCGCTCCTGCCCGCCTTCCGCGCCATCGAGAACAACGCCCTGGGCGCTTCGCCCACCCGGGGCACCGGCGGTCCCCTGCACGTCTCCACCGTCCGCGACCCGGATCCGCTGTGCGACGAACTCATCACCACGGGCGAGTCGCTCGGACTGCGGGCGGTGCCCGACGTCAACGAGCACGACGGCGAACGGATCGGCTACACCATGGCCACCATCAAGGCCGGTCAGCGCTTCAGCGCCGCCCGCGCCTTCCTCCGCCCCGCGCGCTCCCGACCGAATCTGGCCGTTGCCGCGAACACCACCGTCACGCGAGTGCTGTTCGACGGGGACAAGGCGACCGGCGTACGCGTGCGCAAGGCCGACGGCACGAGCGAGGAGATCCGCGCCCGGCGCGAGGTGGTCCTCAGCCTCGGCAGCCTGGCCACGCCCAAGCTGCTCCAGCTGTCGGGCATCGGCCCCGCCGAGGCGTTGCGCGCCGCGGGCGTGGACGTGCGCCTCGACCGCCCGCTGGTGGGTGCACGGTTGCGCGAACACCGTTGTCTGGCGCTGCGGTTCCGCCTCAACGCCCCGCTCGGCGCCAACCGGCAACTGGCCGGCTCCCTCGCCCAGGCCCGCACCGGCGCCGCCTACCTGCTCACCCGTAAGGGCCCGCTGGCCCGGCCGGCCTACGACGTGATGGCGTTCCTCAAGTCCCGTCCGGACGCCGAACGCCCCGACGCCGAGGTGCTGCTGGCACCCTGGTCCCTGGGCGCGCTGAAACCGGGCAAGCCCGCGGAGGTGGAGCGGGAACCGGGGGTGTCGGCGTGCGCGATGGTGCTGCGTCCCACCTCGGAGGGCTCGCTGACCATCACCTCGGCCGACCCCGACGCCGGCCTGGACATCGACCCCGGGTACTTCGCCACGGAGCACGACCGGAGGGTCACCGCCGACCTGTTCCGGCGGCTGCGCGACTACTTCGCCACCGACCCCATCGCCTCCCGCATCCGGCGCGAGACCTTCCCCGGCCCGGGGGTCGCCTCCGACTCCGAGGAGGACATCGTGCGGTCGGCCCTCGACGGGGGCTACTGCGGCTTCCACGCCATCGGCACCTGCGCCATGGGCTCCGCACCGGAGGACGTCACCGACCCGGAGCTGCGCGTGCGCGGCGTGGACAACCTCCGGGTGGTCGACGCGTCCGTCCTGCCGGTGATGGTCGCGGGCAATCTCAACGGGCCGGTGATGGCGATGGCCTGGCGGACGGCCGGGTCCATCCTCGCGGACAGGTGAGGACCGGCGGGGGCGTGCGGGCCCCCGCCGGCCGTCGTCGCCGTGGTCTCAGAAGTCCGAGGAACTGAGCGACGCCGACCTGTGCCACGTCTGGAGGAACACCGCCATGGCGCCCAGCTGCCGCAGTCCCTGCGCCGACAGGTCCTCGTAGACGCGCAGGTCCACGGCGACCCCGGAGTGCGCGGCCCGGGTGGCGAACGACAGGGTGTCGTCGAGCAGCACCTCCGTGCCCGCCGCGTGGAGCTGCACCGGGGGCAGACCGTGCAGGTTGCCGTGGAGCGGGCTGAGCAAGGGATGGTCGCGCGGGGTGGACCCCGCGTAGGCCGCCGCCCGCACAGGGAGGGTCTCGGCGTCCACCGTGCGGTCGGCGGCCGCGTTGAGGAGCAGGCTCGGCGCGTCGAGGGTGAAGTCCAGCACCGGTGACGTCAGCACCGCGCAGGTGGGCAGCGGTGCGCCCTCGTCCCGCAGACGCAGCAGCAGGCCGGCCGCCAGAGCGCCGCCGAGCCGCTTGCCGGCCACCGCCACCGGTCCCCGGTCGTGGCAGTACTCCCAGGCGGCGTACACGTCCTCCAGCGCCTGGGGGAAGCGCGGGCGATAGCGTGCGCACACGACCGCCTGGCCGGTGAGCCGCGTCAGCTCCCGGGCGGTCGGCAGCGCGTCTTGAGGGGTGCCCGCCAGCCGGGGATCGCCGTGCACGTACAGCACGGTCTGCTCGGCGGCCGTGCCCTCCGGCCGCGTTTCAGGTCCGAACAGGCCTTCTTCCACACGGACTTCACTTGCCACGGGACATCACCTTCTCCGCTGCTTCCCAGTGTTCCTCCGCCACCCACAGCCGGGCGAAGGCCGCGGCGGCCTCCTCGGGCGAGCGGGTGCGCGTGGTCAGGTCCTTGATCTCGCGTGCCTGGGGTGTGGCGAGGGAACGCGCCATCTCCCGCCAGCCCCGGTCGAACTCCGCCCGTGGCAGCACCAGATCGACCAGCCCCGTGCGCTCCGCCTCGGCGGCGTCCAGCACGCGGCCGGTGCCCGCCAGCAGCAGGGCCCGCCCCGGGCCCACCAGCCGGGCCAGGCGTTCGGCTCCGCCCCACGCCGGCACGATCGCCAGCCTGGTCTGGTTGAAACCGATGCGGATGTCGTCCGCCGCCACCCGGATGTCCGCGGCGACCGCGACCTCCGCCCCGCCGCCCAGCGCGTGCCCGTTGAGCGCGGCCAGTACCGGGCCGGGAAAGGCGGAGATGCGGTCGCACAGCGTCCGCATCCGCAGCGCCATCCCGGACGCCTCCGACTCCGTGCGCAGCCGGGACAGCTCCTTGAGGTCCCCGCCGGACACGAACGCCCTGTCCCCGGCCCCCGTCACCACGAGCGCCGACGCTCCCTCGGCCGCGTCCAGCGCCTTCTCCAACTCGCCCATGGTGTCGAGGTCGAGTGCGTTGCGGGCGTGCGGGCGATCGATCGTGACGACGGCTAGGCCGTCCTGAAGCTCCAGCTCAACCATGTGCGGCCCTCCGGTCGTCGGACGGAACGGTTCAGGTTTCGTACACCACGGTCACCTCGGGGGAGGTCGGCTCGGCTTGGCAGGTGAGCACCCAGCCCTCGGTCACCTCGTCAGCGTCGAGGGCGTTGTTCACCCGCATTTTCGCCTCGCCCGACGTCAGCTGCGCCATGCAGGTGGCGCAGTCCCCGGACTCACAGGAAAAGGGTGGGACGAACCCCGCTCGGCGGGCCGTCTGCAGCAGGGTCTCGCCCGGTCGCTGCGGGACGGTACGGCGCTGCCCGCGCAGGCCGACCGTAACGGTTCCCGGCTCGGGAGCGGGTTCGTCGGCCACTGCCGGAGCTGGCGCGGAGGGTTCGGCCGCCACCGGCGTGAAGCGCTCCACGATGACGTGCTCGGGGAGCACTCCCGCCGCGGCCAGTGTCCGCTCCACCAGATCCATGAACGGGGCCGGTCCGCACACGTAGAAGTCGGTGTCCCGTGGACGTTCACCCACCACGGCGCGGATCTCGTCTCCCGTGACCAGTCCGTCCCGGTCGTCGAGGTGATGCCGTACGTCGAACCGGCCGGGGTGCCGGACGGCGAGCGCGTCCAGATCCGCGGAGAAGATGGAGTCCTCGCGGCTCTGATGGGCCGTCAGCAGACTCACCGGCCGGGAGGTGGTGGCCAGCGCGCTCTTGATGAGCGAGAACACGGGCGTGATCCCACTGCCGCCGGCGAAGGCGGAGAGCGCGCGCCCGCTGCTCTCCTCGCGCAGGCAGAAGGACCCGGTGGGCCGGGACACGTCCAGGGTGTCACCTGCCTTCAGCTCCCGGTGCATCCACTGGGAGACGAGCCCGCCGGGCACGCGCTTGACGGTCACGCACACCTCTGCGTCGGTGTCGGGGGAGCTCGACATCGAGTAGCTGCGCAGTGTCCCGCACACCCGGAGCGTCAGGAACTGCCCGGCGCGGTAGGGGAAAGGGGCGTCGAGGGTGAAGGTGCGGACATCCGGCGCCTCGTCGGTGATCCGGGTGATCCGCACCGGATGGAAGCCGTGGTCGCGTGCCATGTATGGAACTTACCTTCTCATCATGGGAGAGTGCAATTCTCGTAACACTCATTGCGTGTGAGAGGAGTGCCTCCGGCATGTCGATGTTTCCCTCCGCTGCACTGCGGTCCGTCCCGGCCGAACTGGTCGCCCGCTATGAGGAGGCTGGCTGGTGGACCCGCGAGACCCTCGGGGACCTGCTGACGGGTGGTCTGGCGAAGTCGGGAGGCGTGGAGTTCCGCGTGCACTCGGACGTCCGGCCGTGGAAGGGGACGTTCGCCGAGGTGGAGCTGGTCGCCCGGCGCTTGGCCGCGGGGCTGCGGGGGCGGGGGGTCGGGCCCGGTGACGTGGTGGTCATGCAGTTGCCCAACTGGATGGAGGCCGCCGCCGTGTTCTGGGCCTCCGCTCTCCTCGGCGCCGTGGTGGTCCCCGTCGTGCACTTCTACGGACCGAAGGAGGTCGCGTACATACTCGGGGCCACCCGTCCCAAGGCGTTCTTCGCGGCCGAGCGCTTCGGCCGGCAGGAGTTCCGCCCGGACCTGTGCGAGCAGGTCCCGGTCGTCGGCGTGGTGGGCCGCGACTTCGACGGGCTCCTCGCCGAGAAGCCGATGCCGGGCACGATCCGGGTCGATCCGAACGCGCCGGCGCTGATCGCCTTCACCTCCGGCACCACCCGCGACCCGAAGGGCGTGGTCCACAGTCATCGGACGCTCGGCTACGAGACGCGGCAACTCGCCGCCTCCTACCCGCCCGACCGCGGGCGGCAGTTCACCGTCGCACCGGTCGGTCACTTCATCGGCATGGTGAACGCCTTCCTGATCCCGGTGCTGGACGGGACGCCCGTCAACCTGGGCGACACCTGGAACCCCGCCCAGGCGCTCGCACTCATGCGCGGCGACGGGCTGACCGTCGGGGGAGGGGCGACGTACTACATGACGAGCCTGCTCGACCACCCCGACTGCACCCCCGGCCACATCGCCCGTCTGAAGTACGCGGGTCTCGGCGGCGCGGCCGTGCCCTCGGCGGTGACCACCCGGCTGGAGTCCCTGGGCATCAGCGTGTTCCGCGCGTACGGCTCCACCGAGCACCCCTCCGTCACCTGCACCCCGTACGACGGCCCGGCCGGCAAGCGCCTGCACACCGACGGCATCCCGCTGCCCGGAGTCGAACTGCGCCTCGCCGAGGACGGCGAGATCCTCACCCGCGGCCCCGACCTGTGCCTCGGCTACACCGATCCCGAACTGACCCGGGCCGCCTTCGACGCCAACGGCTGGTACCACACCGGTGACATCGGCTCCCTGGACGCCGACGGCTGGCTCTCCGTCACCGACCGCAAGGCGGACGTCATCATCCGCGGCGGGGAGAACATCAGCGCGCTGGAGGTCGAGGAAATCCTGCTGGGCCTGCCCGGGGTGGCCGAGGTCGCCGTGGTCGGCGTGCCCGATCCGCGGTTCGGGGAGCGCGCCGCCGCCGTGCTGCGCATGCGTGACGGATGGCAGACCCCCGGTCTGGCCGAACTACGGCTGCATCTCGAGCGGGCCGGCCTGGCCCGGCAGAAGTGGCCCGAGCGGATCCAGGCCGTGGACGACTTCCCGCGCACTCCCAGCGGCAAGGTGAAGAAGTTCGCCCTCCGCAACCGCATTGCCACTCCTACCGAGTGAGAATACGATTCTCTTAACCTGTGAAGGAGGATCTCATGCCGTCTCGCGAGCTCGCGTATCCGCTCTTCGACGCGGACAACCACCTCTACGAGACCCAGGAGGCGCTGACCAAGTACCTCCCGAAGGAGTACGACGGGGCCATCGAGTACGTGAACGTCCGCGGCCGCACCAAGATCGCGATACGCGGACAGATCAGCGAGTACATCCCGAACCCCACCTTCGACGTGGTGGCCCGCCCCGGTGCCATGGAGGAGTACTTCAAGGTCGGCAACCCGGACGGCAAGACCCGCCGGGAGATCTTCGGCGAGCCGATGCGCTCCATCCCCGCCTTCCGCGAGCCGGGTCCGCGCCTGGAGCTGATGGACCAGCTGGGCGTGCAGCGCAGCTTGATGTTCCCGACGCTGGCGAGCCTCATCGAGGAGCGCATGAAGGACGACCCGGAGCTCATCCACGTGGTCATCCACTCCCTCAACCAGTGGCTGCACGAGACCTGGGGCTTCACCTACAAGGACCGCATCTTCACCGTCCCCGTCATCACCCTCCCGATCGTCGGGAAGGCGATCGAGGAGCTGAACTGGGTGGTGGAGCGGGGAGCGAGGGCCATCCTGGTCCGGCCCGCCCCCGTGCCCGGCCACGGCGGCACCCGGTCCTTCGCCCTGCCCGAGTTCGACCCGTTCTGGAAGCGGGTCGTCGAGACCGGCGTCCTGGTCGCCCTGCACTCCTCCGACTCGGGCTACGCCAACTACGCCAATGACTGGGAGGGCCAGCGGCGGGAGTTCCTGCCGTTCAAGCCCAACGCCTTCCGCCAGGTCCACGAGTGGCGGCCCATCGAGGACGCGGTCACCTCCCTGATCTGCCACGGGGCGCTCTCCCGCTTCCCCGAGCTGAAGATCGCGGTCATCGAGAACGGCGCCTCGTGGGTGGAACCGGTGCTCGGCCGGCTCGCCGACGTGCACAAGAAGATGCCGCACGAGTTCCAGGAGGATCCGGTCCAGGTCTTCCGTCGCAACATCCACATCAGCCCCTTCTGGGAGGAGGACATGGCGCAGCTCGGCGACCTCATCGGCATCGAGCGCGTCCTGTTCGGCTCGGACTACCCCCACCCGGAGGGCCTGGCCGACCCCGTCACCTACGTCGACCACCTCACCAAGCTCAGCGAGGAGGACAAGGCGAAGGTGATGGGCGGCAACCTGGCCCGGTTGATCGACGCATGACACCGACGACGGCGCAGTGGCGCAGCATCCCCGAGCTGGTACGGAGCGCGGCCGACCGCTTCGGCGACGCCGAGGCCGTGGTCGACGGCGAGCAGCGCCTGACCTTCAGCGAGCTGGCCGACCGGGTCCGGCGCACCGCGGGGGCGTTCGCCTCGGCGGGTGTCGGCCCGGGGGACCGGGTCGCGCTGTGGGCGCCCAACTCGGCCGAGTGGATCGTCGCCGCCTTCGGGCTGCTGACCGCGGGCGGCGTGCTGGTCCCGGTGAACACCCGGTTCCTCCAGGAGGAGGCGCACGACATCGTCGTACGCAGCGGCGCCAAGGCACTGCTGGTCCAGGACGGCTTCCTGGACCGGGAGTTCACCGGACCGCCCGGCGTGCCCGTCATCGACCTGAAGAAGGACGGATTCCTCGCCTCCGGGCAGCCCCTGGAGCGAGAGGTCGGCGAGGACGACCTGGCCGACATCGTCTTCACCTCCGGGACGACGGGCCGCCCCAAGGGGGTGATGACCACCCACGGGCAGACGCTGCGGCTGTACGCGGAGTGGTGCGACCTCGCCCAGCTCCGGCAGGGCGACCGGTACCTGATGGTCAACCCGTTCTTCCACATCTTCGGCTACAAGGCGGGGCTGATCGCCTCCCTGATCCGGGGCGCCACCGCACTCCCGCTCGCGGTGTTCGACGTCGACCGCGTACTGGAGCTGGTGGAGAGGGAACGGGTGACCGTCCTGCCGGGCCCCCCGACCCTCTACCACTCCCTGCTGGAGGCCGACGGCGCACGGGACCTGTCCTCACTGCGGGTGGCGGTGACCGGCTCCGCCGACATCCCCGTGGAACTGGTGCGCCGGATCACCACGGAACTACCGTTCGACCATCTGATGACCGGGTACGGCCTGACCGAGGCCGGCACCGTCACCGCCTCCCGCCCGGGCGACCCGTACGAGGCCGTCGCGACGACCGTCGGCAAGCCCTGTGAGGGCTTCGAGGTACGCGTCGCCGACGACCAGGAGGTCCTGGTCCGCGGTTACTCCGTGATGCGCGGCTACCTCGACGACCCCGCGGCCACCGCCGAGGCGATCGACGCGGACGGCTGGCTGCACACCGGTGACCTGGGGGAACTGGACGAGGAGGGCCGGCTGAGGATCATCGGCCGCAAGAAGGACATGTTCATCGTGGGGGGCTTCAACGCCTACCCGGCCGAGATCGAGGGCTTCCTGCTGAAGCACCCCGGTGTCGCCCAGGTCGCCGTCGTGGGCGTGCCCGACGAGCGGATGGGGCAGGTCGGCAAGGCGTTCGTGGTGCGGCGCGGTGAGGTGACGGAGTCCGAACTGATCGCGTGGGCCAAGGAGCGCATGGCCGGCTTCAAGGTGCCCCGCCACGTCGAGTTCCGCACCGGCCTGCCGCTCACCGCCACCGGCAAGGTGCTGAAGGACCAACTGCGCTGACCACGGGGAGACCCGGGCCCGCTACACCTCACACAAGGACGACGCCCCGTCATGACCGACGACGCCCACACCGCATCCGGCATCCCGCTGAAGCCCCTCTACGGACCGGAGGACCGGCTCTCCGATCCTCCGCCTCCCGGTGCCTTCCCCTTCACCCGCGGCAACTACCCCACGGGATACCGGGGCCGCACCTGGACCCTGCGCCAGTACTCCGGCTTCGGCACCGCGGAGGAGTCCAACCGCCGCTACCGCTACCTCCTGGACCAGGGAGGCACGGGTCTGTCGGTCGCACTCGACCTGCCCACGCAGTGCGGGTACGACTCCGACGACCCGGAATACACGGACGAGGTCGGCCGCGTCGGCGTGGCCCTCGACACCCTCGCCGACGCCGAGATCCTCTTCGACTCCATCCCCCTGGACCGCATCAGCACCAGCTTCACCATCAACGGCACGGCCGCCATCCTGCTCGCCTTCTACGTGGCCGCCGCCGAGAAACGCGGCATCCCGCGCGACAGACTGACCGGCACCATCCAGAACGACGTGCTCAAGGAGTACGCCTCCCGCGGCACCTGGATCTGGCCGCCCGAGCCGTCGCTGCGGCTCATCGCGGACACCATCGAGTTCTGTGCCGTCGAGGTGCCCCGCTTCAACGCCATCTCGGTCGCCGGGGCGCACTTCCGGGACGCAGGCGCCAACGCCGTGCAGGAGATGGCGTTCACCCTTGCCGACGGAGTGACGTACTGCGAGACCGTCCTCGAACGCGGCCGCATGACCATCGACCAGTTCGCTCCGCAGATCTCGTTCTTCTTCTACACGCACGGCGACTTCTTCGAGGAGGTCGCCAAGTACCGGGCTGGACGCAGACGCTGGGCCACGATTGTGCGCGAACGGTTCGGTGCGAAGACCGACAAGGCGTGCATGTTCCGCTTCGGCTGCGTGGCCGGCGGGGCCTCGCTGTACGCGCCGCAGGCCCGCAACAACACCGTCCGCGTCGCCTACGAGGCGCTCGCCTCCGTCCTCGGCGGTGTGCAGTCGATGTTCACCGCAGCCTGGGACGAGCCGTTCGCCCTGCCCAGCGAGGAGTCGGCCACCCTCGCCCTGCGCACCCAGCAGATCCTCGCCCACGAGACGGGCGTGACGCGGGTCGCCGACCCGCTGGGCGGCTCGTACTTCGTCGAGGCGCTCACCGACGCCACCGAGGAACGCATCGAGCGGATCATGGCCGACCTGGAGGCGCACGGCGGCATGGTCCGCTGCATCGAGGACGGCTACCTCCAGGGCCTCATCGCCGACGAGGCGTGGCGGCTGCACCGCGAGGTCGACTCGGGAAAGCGGCCGGTGGTCGGTGTCAACCGCTTCACCACCGAGGAGCCTCCGCCCGACCTCGCCACCTACGAACTCGACGCCGAGGGCCGGGAGCGGCAGCTCAAGAGGCTCGCCCGGGTCAAGGCCGAACGCAGCGCCGCTGACGTCCGCGCCCGTCTCGCCGACCTGAAACGCGCCGCCGAAGGAGACAGCAACCTGATGGACCCCTTGATCGACTGTGCCAACGCCTACTGCACGGTGGGCGAGACGGCCGACGCCCTGCGCGAGGTGTGGGGCGAGTTCCGGCAGCCGGTGGTGTTCTGATGGCGCCACCGGTACGGGTCCTCGTCGCCAAGCCCGGGCTCGACGGGCACGACCGCGGGGCGAAACTCGTCGCGCGGGGACTGCGGGACGCCGGGTTCGAGGTGGTGTTCACCGGCATCCGCCGCCGCGTCGACGACATCGCCGCCACCGCCGTGCAGGAGGACGTCGCCCTGGTCGGGCTGTCCATCCTGTCCGGCGCCCACCTCGCGCTCACCCGCCGCACGGTCCAGGCGCTGCGCGCAGCCGGTGCCGAGGACATCCCCGTCGTGGTCGGCGGCACCATCCCCGCCGGGGACGTGGACCGGCTGTACGAGGCCGGGGCCGCCGCCGTGTTCCCCACCGGCACGGCACTGGACGCCGTCGTGGCCGGCGTCCGCGCCCTGACCTCCACGCCCAAGGCCCTTTCCACCACAGAGGAATGACATGCGAGTCGGAGTGATGAGCGGCCCCGAACGGGGCGACGCCGCCTACAAGGCGGACCGCATGGTCGACGACGCCCGCTGGGCGGAGGAGGCCGGGTTCGACACGGTGTGGGTGCCGCAGGTGCCCACCGACTTCGACGCCCTGACGGCCGTCACCCTGATGGGACAGGCCACATCACGCGTCGAACTGGGCACGGCGGTCGTCCCCGTACACGCCCAGCACCCCGTCGCCCTGGCCCGCCAGGCCATGTCCGCCCACGCGGCGGCCGGCGGGCGGCTCGCACTCGGCGTCGGCGCCTCCCACCACTGGATCGTGCGCGACATGCTCGGCATTCCCTACGAGAAGCCGGCCGCGTACACCCGCGCCTACCTGGAGGTCCTGAACGCGGCCGTGAGCGGCGCGACGTCGGTGGACGTCGAGAACGACGCCTTCCGCGTCCACAACCCCCTCACCCTCGCCCCGGTCTCCCCGCTGCCGGTCCTGCTCGCCGCGCTGGGCCCGGTGATGCTGCGGATCGCGGGAGCGCTGACCGACGGAACCGTGCTGTGGATGGCGGACGAGCGGTCGGTGGCCGACCACGTCGTCCCGACCATCACCAAGGCGGCACAGGAGGCGGGCCGCCCGGCCCCCCGCGTCGTCGCCGGCGTCCCGGTCTGCCTGTGCGCGCCGCACGAGGTCGACGCGGCCAGGGAACGCGCCAACCGCATCCTCGGCGAGGCAGAGGTCTCCCCGAACTACCAGCGCCTGCTGCAGTACGGTGACGTGCGCGACGTCGGCGACCTGTGCGTGGCGGGTGACGAGGCGGCCATCAGGGCCCGCTTCAAGCGGTTCGCCGACGCGGGCGCGACCGACCTGTCCGTGCGCCTGCTGCCTCTCGGCAGCGGGCGGGAGGAACTGGTCGCCTCCAAGCTCCGCACCCGGGACGCGGTGGCGGCGATCGCCGCGGACTTCCGGTGAGCGGGCCGGGCCCCCTGTCCGGGCTGCGCGTCCTGGAGGTCGGGCACATCCTGGCCGGGCCGTACGCCACGATGCTGCTGGCCGACCTGGGCGCACAGGTCACCAAGATCGAACCGCCCGGTGGTGACCTGTCCCGCCAGGTCTCGGACGCCTACTTCGCCAGCCTCAACCGGGGCAAGCGCTCCGTCCGCCTGGACCTGGCCACACCGGAGGGCCAGGGGCGGCTGCACGAGCTGGTGCGGGGCGCCGACGCACTCCTGGTCAACCTCAAGCCGTCCGCCGTCCACCGCTACGGCCTCACCTACGACAGGCTGAAGCCCTGGAACGAGCGGCTGGTGTGCGTGGCGCTCACCGGCTGGGGCATGGACGCGGGCGACGAACCCGCCTTCGACTACGTCGTCCAGGCCGCCACCGGCATCGCCGCGCTCACCGGTGAGCGCGACGGCCCGCCCCAGCTGCCGGGCTACTCCTCCGCGGACAACTCGGCAGGTCTCGCCGCCGCCCTCGGTCTGCTGGCGCAGGTCGTCTCGGGGCGGGGCGGGCAGGTCGACGTCTGCCTGCGGGACGTGATGCTCTCGCAGCTCAACTACCATGCGTCCGCCTGGCTCAACGACGGCGCACCCCCACGCCGGCTCGGTGGAGCCCACGCCTACTACGTCCCCGCGCAGCTCTTTCCGACCGCCGACGGCCACCTGGCCCTGTTCATCACCCACGACGGCTTCTGGCGCGCGTTCGCCACCGAGGCGGGCATCGAGGGCTACACCACGATGGCCGAGCGGGCGGCCCACCGCGACGAGGTGGTCGCCGCGGTGACGAAGGCCCTCGCCGCGGACACGGCGGCGGGCTGGGAGGCCCGGCTGCGCCCGCTGCTCGTGCCCGCCGCCGCCGTGCGCACCCTGCCCGAGGCCCTCGCGGAGACACCCGACACGGTGGTGGAGGCGGGCGATTACCGGCTGGTCCGCAGCCCGTTCCGCATCGCCGGGTACGAGCCGGCGTACGGTCCGCCACCACGGCTCGGGGAGCACGGGGATGACGTCTGATCGCCGTGCTCGCGGACCCGGCGCTCGCTCCGGCTGCCGCCACCCGCCCCGTCGCCGTACGCACCCTCCACCAGTACCTGCGGAGCGGACCGAGCCGGTCCCCGGCGCCTTCCGGCGACTGCGCTCGCTGCGTCGTTACTTCGGCGGGAACCGCAACCCGCCGTCCAGGCGCACCACGTCACCGTTGAGGTACTCGTTCTCGCACAGGTGCTGCACCAGTGCGGCGTACTCCTCGGGTCGTCCCATGCGCCGCGGGTGTGGTACCTGGGGTCCCCAGTACGCCTCCAACTGATCGCCGGCCTTCCCGTACGCCGGGGTGAGGACGGTGCCGGGAGCGACGCTTGTCACGCGGATGCCGAGCGGTGACAGGTCGCGGGCGGCGACCAGGGTCATCGCTGACACGCCGCCCTTCGCCGCCGCGTACGGCAGTTGGCCGATCTGCCCCTCGTACGCCGCGATGGACGACGTGGTGACGATGACCCCGCGTCCGCCGTCCGCGTCGTGGGGTGCGGTGCGTCCGATGGCGGCGGCGGCCAACCGCAACACATTGAACACTCCGGTCAGGTAGACGTCGATGGTCGTACGGAATCCGGCCAGCCCCAGGGGGGAGCCGTCCTTGCCGATGAGCCGCCCGCCGCTCGCGGGCCCCCCGTGACAGTCCACCGCGATCCGGAACGTGCCCGCCCGTTCGGCCTCGTCGACCGCCGCCCGGACGGAGCCCTCGTCGGTGGCGTCGGTCCGGACGTAGCGCACCCCGAGCTCCGACTCCAGGGCCTTGCCCTTGTCGTCGGCGAGGTCGGCGACCACCACCCGGGCGCCCGCCGCGCACAGACGCCGCACCGTGGCCTCACCCAGCCCGCCCGCTCCGCCCACCACCAGGGCCGCACAACCATCGATGCGCATTGCATTCCCCTCTCTTGCGAGTGTGGATCTGAGTGTAGGAGAATGCCATTCTCATGAACATAGCCGTGATTCTGGAAATGGCCGCCTCGGCGGAAGACCGGCCGGCCGTCACCGAAGGCGACCGCACGCTCTCCGCCGCCGAGCTCCAGCGCCTCGCGCACCATGCGGCGGACCGCTTCCGCGGCCGCACCGCCGTCCTCTACCTGGGGCCGAACCATCTGGCCTACCCGGTCGCCCTGTTCGGCGCCGCGCTGGCCGGGATCCCCTTCGTCCCCCTCAACTACCGCCTCGGTGAGGAGCAGCTGGGCGCGCTGATCGGCCGGCATCCCGGGGCGGAGGTGCTGAACCCGGCCGACCTCGACGCGCTGCTCGCCGCTCCCGGGAGGACCGAGTGGCTGCCCGCGCCGCAGGACCAGGAAGCCGTCGCGGTCGTCCTTTACACCAGCGGCACCACCGCCGCCCCCAAGGCGGCCCTGCTCCGCCACCGCCATCTGCTGGCCTACGTCTTCAACACCCAGGACTTCGGGTCGGCGGAGCCGGGCGACGCCAGCCTGGTGGCGCTCCCGCCGTACCACGTCGCCGGTTTGATGAACCTGCTCACGAACCTGTACGCCGGCCGCCGCGTCGTCTACCAGAGCGTATTCCGGCCGGCCGACTGGCTGGCGACGGTGAGGCGCGAGGGCGTCAGCCACGCCATGGTCGTACCGACCATGCTGGCACGCCTGACCACCGAGCTGGGAGACGCGAAGGCGGACGTTCCCACCCTGCGGAACCTCGCCTACGGCGGCGCGCGCTGCCCCCGCCCGGTGGTGGAGCGCGCCCTGCGGCAGTTCCCGGACACCGGCTTTGTCAACGCCTACGGGCTGACGGAGACCGCCTCCTCCGTCTGCGTGCTGGGCCCCGACGACCACTGGCGGGCGGTCGCCTCCGACGACCCCGCGGTGCGCGCCCGACTGGGTTCGGTCGGACGCCCGCTGCCGGGTGTCGAGGTCGAGATCCGCAGCGGGGACGGCACACCGCTGGACGCCGGGGAGACAGGGCTCGTCTTCGTGCGCGGTGCCCAGATCTCGGGCGAGTACGAAGGCGGAAGCGACTCCGGCGGCGGGGACGGATGGTTCGCCACCCGGGACCGCGGTCGGCTGGACGCGGACGGCTACCTGTTCCTCGAGGGCCGCGCGGACGACACGATCATCCGGGGCGGCGAGAACATCGCCCCCGCCGAGATAGAGGACGTCCTGCTCCAGCACCCGGGCGTCCAGGAAGCCGCCGTGCTAGGCCTGCCCGATCCGGAGTGGGGCCAGCGGCTGGTCGCGGTGCTCGTCGGCGCGGGCGACCCGGAGGAGATCCGGTCCTTCGCCAAGCGGCGCCTGCGCTCGTCCAAGACCCCCGACACCGTCGTCTTCCGCTCCGAACTGCCCCGCACCGCCACGGGCAAGCTGCTGCGCCGCACCCTCGTGGCCGAGCTCGTCGAACCGGAGGAGACCACCGATGCCTGAAGCCGTGCTCGTCGCCGCCCTGCGCACCCCCATCGGCACCGCCGTCAAGGGAAGCCTGCGCGACACCACCGCCCACGAACTGGCCGACCGCATCGTGACGGCGGTCGCGGAGGGACTCGATCCCGGTCTGGTGGACGACGTGGTGCTCGCCGAGTCCCACTACGGCGGCGGAGTCGTCGCCCGGCACGCCGCGCTGACCGCCGGACTGCCGCAGGTGCCCGGACTCGCCCTGAACCGGCACTGCGCGGCCGGCCTGGCGGCGGTGCAGACCGCCGCCGCCTCGGTACGGGCCGGTATGGACCGGCTGGTGCTCGCCGGCGGAGTCAACTCCGCCTCCACCGCCCCCAAGCTGTCCTTCCGGGGCGTCGAGGGCCCCTGGGTGCCCCCGTCCCACCCGGACCGGGCCGACGCCCCGAACCTCGACATGTCGATCACGGTGGGCTGGAACACCGCGGTGCGGGCCGGCATCACCCGCGAGGAGATGGACGCGTGGGCGCTGCGCTCGCACCGCAACGCCGTCCGTGCCCTCGACGAAGGGCGTTTCAAGGACGAGACCGTGCCCGTCGACACCCCGCACGGTCCCTTTGAGGCCGACGAGCACCCGCGCCGCGACACCAGCGCGGAACGCCTCGCCGCGCTCAAGCCGCTCCACCCGGAGATCGACGGCTTCTCCATCACCGCCGGCAACGCCTGCGGCGCCAACGACGCGGCGGCGGCTGTGGCGGTGGCGGACGAACGCCTGGGCCTGCCCGCCCTGGCCACCGTACGAGCCTGGGCCTCGGTCGCCGTCGACCCCGCCGAGACCGGCCTCACGCCCGTCCAGGCCATTCCGAAGGCACTGCGCCGGGCCGGCCTCACCGTGTCCGACGTCGACCTCTTCGAGATCAACGAAGCCTTCGCATCGGTGGCCGTCGCCGCCGTCCGCCGCCTGGACCTCGACCCGGACACCGTCAACGTCAACGGCAGCGGCTGCTCCCTCGGCCACCCGGTGGCGGCGACCGGCACCCGCATGATCGTCACCCTGGTCCACGAACTGCGGCGCAGGGGCGGGGGAGTGGGCGTCGCCGCCATGTGCGCGG
>NZ_JAPSKQ010000284.1 GCF_031181555.1 Streptomyces sp.
CCGCCCGCCGGGCGACGCGCTGGAGGGCCGCCCGCCCGCTCCCGTCGACCTCCCGCGGGACGCGCTCGTCCATCCGCTGGAGGTGCTGCGCGCCTTCGCCCACGACCGGCTCGGCCCCCTGCTGCGCGAACGCCTCGACGCCATCGAACTGCGGGCCGCGCCCGACGCGCCCATGACCCACCGCTCGGCCGCCCTCGTGCGCGCGCTGCACGCGTCCGGCCGGCGGGTCGTCGTCGTCAGCGACGTGGGCGAGCGGGCCGTCCGGCGCTGTCTGCGGCCCCACCGGCTGCCGCTGGCCGGCGTCCACGGCCGCGGCACCGACCCCGCCCTGCTCATGCCCCACCCCGACTGCCTGGGGCGGGCCCTGAGCGCGTCCGGCTCGTCCCGTTCGTCCGGCGCCCCGGCCGGCGTGCTGATCGGCTCGTCGGTCGCCGAGTTCACCGCCGCCCAGCAGGCCGGTCTCCGCTTCATCGGCTACGCCTACACCTCCGCCCTCCGCCGCGCCCTGCGCGAGGCGGGCTGCGGGCTCGTCGTCGACTCGCTGACCCCCCTGCTCACGGCCGCCCGCTCACTGCCCCGCCCGGGCGGCTCCTGACGTCCACCCCATTCAGCGGCCCCCCGCCCGGCCCTCCAGGAAAGGCGCCCGCCCCGCTCCTCCCGCAGGATGCCTGAAGGGTCCGCCACCCGGCGGGCCGCTGGGTCCGCACTCGGGAGGATCTGCCGTGACCGCCACTCTGGAGCAGTTGCGCCGCTGCCACTTCGCCGTCGACCTCGGGGCGGCCCGTACCCGGGTGTACGTCAAGGGCGCCGGCCTCGTCGTCGACCAGCCGTCCGTCGCCGCCGTGAACACCCGCACCGGTGCGCTGATCGCGGTCGGTGAGTTCGCGGAGAAGATGACGGGGCGCACACCGGATTACATCCGCGTCGTGCGGCCCGTCTCCGGCGGCACGGTCGTCGACATCGAGATGGCGCAGCGCATGCTGCGGCAGCTGCTGGGCGACCGGATCCGCCGCACGCTGCGCCGCAAGCCCCGGCTGCGCGCCGCGGCCTGCACCCCGCACGACGCCGATCCGCTCGCCCAGCGCGCCGCGATCGAGACCCTGGTCGGTCTCGGCGCCCGCCGGGTGGAGCTGGTCGACACGCTGATCGCCGCCGCCGTCGGCTGCGACCTGCCCGTGGAGCGCCCCGAGGCGACCATGATCATGGTGTGCGGGGCGGCGGCCACGCAGGTGGCGGTGCTCTCCCTGGGGGCGATCGTGACGGCGGAGCGCATCCCCGTCGGCGGTGACGCCGTGGACCACGCGATCGTGCAGCATCTGCGCCACCGGCACGAGCTGATGCTGCCGAGCCAGTCCGTACGGCCGCTGCAGCTCGCGCTGTCCGTCAACGGGCTCACCTCCCAGGGTCCGGAGTCGACGGAGATCCACGGCCGGGACGTCGCCACCGGCCTGGCCCGTTCCGTGACGGTCGACACGACCGCCGTGCGGGAGGCCATCCAGACACCGCTCACCGCCGTCCTCGACGGCATCGGCAAGGTGCTGCGGGAGTGCCCGCCCGATCTGGTCGCCGATCTCGCCGACCGCGGGATCATGATGGTCGGCGGGAGCGCCCTGCTGCCGGGCCTGGACCAGATGCTGCGTCAGGCGACGGGCATGCCCGTGCACATCGCCGAGCGGCCGGACGTGTGCGCCGTGCAGGGGCTGGGCGCCATGCTGGAGGGCAGGATCGCGCCGATGGTGCTGGACCCGCTGGGGGCCTGAGCCCGGCGGGGTTCCCCCGGCCGGGGGCGGTCACCGGGCGAACCAGCACCGCACCGTGGTGCCCTCGTCGCCGGTGTGCATCCGCACCAGGTCGGCGATCAGGTTGACCAGCAGCAGTCCGCGCCCGCCGCGCCGCTCGCGGGCGGGGGGCCGGCGTCCGGCGAGCGGGTCGGTGAGCCGTCCCCGGTCGCGCACCTCGCACAGCACGTGGCCGCCCTCGCCCCAGACCCGCAGCACTCCCGAACCGCCGCCGTGCACCACGCTGTTCGTGGTCAGCTCGGCCGTGGCGAGGGTCAGGTCCTCCAGGGCGACGCCGGTGAGACCGAGCCGCCGCCCCTCGTCGGAGGCGAGGTGCCGGGCCTGGGGCAGCGACTCGGCGGTGAAGGGGACGGTCAGCGCGTCCGGTACGAGCGGCAGCGGCTCGTTGTAGCGGGCGACGACGGCGTCGGGGGCGTAGGCCGCGCTGTCGTGCGCCGGACCGGGGCCGGCCGGGATGACGGTGGGGTGGGTGGCGTGGGCGTCGGCGAGGACCGGTTCGGGCAGGCGCTCGGTGTCGTAGGGGCACAGGATGGTCACCGTGCGGCCCCGGAAGGCGGCGTTGATCAGTGCCTCGTGCTGGGCGCAGGCGGGGTACTCGGTCGCGGAGCGGCCGGCCCAGATCGGTTCGCCGATGATCCGCACCCGCCGCCCGGCCGGCTGGGCGTCCGCGAAGGCGCGCAGCACACCGGGGATGATCCGGCCGGGGTTGCGTCCGGCCTCCCGCATGTCCAGGAGCCGGACGGTCTCCGCGTCGTCGCCGAGCGCGTCCTTGATCAGCCGCAGCCGGTCACCGGGCACGGCGACCGCCACGGGCTCGCCGGCCGCCAGTCCCTCGCGTACGAACGGGACGGTGCCGTCCAGGTACTCCCGCTCGTCCCGGTAGAAGAGGGCGGGGTGGACGAAGGGGTCCGGGGCGGTCCCCGGGTGTTCGACCGCGGCACTCATGACATCGACACCTCGATCGTCGGAAGGTCGGGCCAGAACATCTCCAGGACCCGTCGCAGAGCCGGCGGCGGACGGCGCACCACGAAGCGCCGGCCGTCCCCGAGCCGCTCGGCGGCGGCCGCGAGGGCATCGGCGCCCGCGACGTCGACGAACGTCACCTCGGACAGCTCCAGGTAGTACACGCCCTCGCCTTCGCGCACCGCCTGCTCCAGTACGCGTTCCCAGATCGTCCGCGTGGCCAGGCCGATCTCCCCGGCCGCGCGGACCCCACGGCACCCGTCCAGCGGGCGCACCGTCAGGGACGGCACCGGGGTCCCGGGTCCGTGCGACGTCCGACGCCGAGTGCTCACCACCGTCTCCCCATGTTCCGGACCAGCGCGTACCCCGCCGGTTCCGGGTCATTCCCGGCTCGGTGTGTAGTGCGCCGCAGGCGGGGCAGGCGCACCTGCAGCGCAGCCGGGACCGTGCGCAGCCTACCGCCCGGCTCCGGCGGCGGCCGAACTGCCCCGAACGCCCGACGACCACCCACGAGCACCGACAAGGCGGTGACATGACCTCCGCGGCACCACTCCCTCTCCCGGGAAGGACGAACACCATGGTCATCGGCGGGCGCATGGACGCGGACCGGGCGCTGCTCACACCTCGCGGCGAGCTCGTCCACGGGTGCGCGGACGCCCTGGCCGAGAAGCTGGCCCAATTGCCCCCCGGCACGGCACGGGTGGACCTGGACATGAGCGGTGTGCACTTCATGGACACCGCCGGACTGGCGTTCCTCGAGGTCCTGCGCGACCACGGCCACCGGCGGTCGGTGCCGGTCACGGCCACCCGCTGGAACGGTCAGCCGCGCCGCATCCTGGAGCTCGTCGGCCTCGACACCACGGACCCGCTGCGCTCCCCGGCTCCGGGGGAGGCGCCGGCGCAGGCCGTCTCGGCGGTGGCCCGGGAACGGGCGGAACGGCTGCACGTGCTCCAGGCGGAGGTCGAGCAGCTCCGGCAGGCGATCGTCTCCCGCCCGGTCATCGACCAGGCCCGCGGCGTCCTGATGGCCACGTACGGCTGCACCTCGGACGAGGCCTGGCACATCCTGCGGGAGGCCTCCCAGCTGTCCAACACCAAGCTCCGCACGGTCGCCGCGGCCCTGACGGCCTGCGCGGCGGCGGAGGGCGCTCCCCCGCCGGAGGTCCGCACGGCCCTGGCCAGGGCCGTCGCGCGCCGGCAGTCCTGAGGCCCGGGCCGGAGGTCCGCGGGGTCCGCGTGAACTGATGCGCCGTCAACACCGTCCGCACCGTCGACGCCGTCGCGCCGCCGGTGGGCGGCACGCGACCGGCGGACGGGCGTGTCCCCGGTCCTGGTGACGCCGCTCCTGCGGGGTACCCGGTCCGCGCGTCGCCGGAGCGCTCCTCGCGGCCGCCCGGCGGCGGACGCTCATCTGTTCCGCGACGAGGAGGCACCCACGATGACCGAGCACCACACTCCGTCCCAGGCCGAGGGCGGCAGGGACGACGAGGAGAGCACCGCGAGCGCCGAGGAGTTCCCGACCCCCTCCCAGGCGGAGGGCGAACGCGACGACGCGGAGGAAACCGGCGGGACCGGCAAGGACGCCGCCGGACGCGGCACCGGGGACTGAGAGGACCGAGGGCCGCGCGCGGGCCGCCTGGCGCGCTCTTTCTGCGCGCGTAGCGGGTGGTGGGGCGGGTGGGACTCGAACCCACGGCCGACGGATTATGAGTCC
>NZ_JAPSKQ010000285.1 GCF_031181555.1 Streptomyces sp.
GGCGACGACCACCGCGGCCTCCTCGCCGTCCCGCGCCTGCCGGGCGCGGCCCTTGACGCCGGCGACGGCGGCGACGGCACCGATCAGGCACAGGACCCCGGTGACGGTGACGGCGGAGTGCAGACCGTTCACGAACGCCTGGCCGCTGCCCTCGACGACCGCGGCCCTGATCTGCGCCGGCATGTCGGAGGAGACCGGGGCGATGCCCATCGCCACGGCGTCCTCGGCCCTCTCCAGTTCATGGGCCAGGGACGCCGGGACGCCCGCCCCGGTGAGCTCGCCGAACAGCGAGGAACCGACCCTGCCGGCGATCACGGTGACCAGCACGGAGGTACCGAGCGCACCACCGATCTGCAGCATGGTCGACTGCAGCCCGGACGCCACACCGCCGTCCTCGACCGGCGCGTTGCCGATGATCGCGGCGGCGGTGGCGGGCAGCACGATGCCGACGCCCAGGCCCATCGCGAGGTACGGCGGCCACATCGTCGCGTAGGACGAGTCGACGGTCCAGGTGAGCATGGAGAACATGGCGGCGGCCGAGAGGACCAGGCCCAGCGGGATCGTGACCCGCGGCCCGAAGCGGGCGGTCAGCTGGGAGCCGATCGGAGAGGCGAACAGCGAGGCGATCGACATCGGCAGCGTGCTGATGCCGGCCTCGACGGGCGTGTAGCCGCGCACGTTCTGCAGGTACAGCATGATGAAGAAGATGCCGCCGAGCATGACGAAGAAGTTCAGCAGGGTCATGACGGCGCCGGTGGTCAGCGACCGGTCGCGGAACAGGCGCATCGGCAGCAGCGGGTGCGCCTGCCGGGTCTCGTACCGGCAGAAGACGGCCAGGAGCACCAGACCGAGGGCTATGGAGCCGAGGGTTCCGGCGGAGGTCCAGCCCCAGGTCTCGCCCTTGACGATGCCGAAGACGAGCGCGAGCAGACCCGCGGCGAGCAGGACCACGCCGGCGACGTCGAAGCGGTGGCGGCCGGCGGGGTTCCTGGACTCGGCGAGGACCGCCGCGCTGAACAGCAGCGCGACGACGCCGATCGGCGCGTTCAGGTAGAAGACCCACGTCCAGTCGACGTGCTCGACGAGCAGGCCGCCGAGGATCGGTCCCAGCGACGTCGAGACGGCCGAGACCATGCCCCAGATGCCCACCGCGAGCCCGAACTTCTTCGGGGGGAAGACGGCGCGCAGGATGCCCAGGGTGTTGGGCATCAGGATGCCGCCGCACAGGCCCTGCAGGGCGCGGAAGAGGATGACGCCCTCGATGCTGCCGGCCAGGCCGATGGCGACCGAGGTGACGACGAACCCGCCGACGCCGACGAGGTAGTACAGGCGCCGGCCGAACCGGTCGCCGAGCCTGCCGCCGAGGATCATCGAGGCGGCGAGCGCGAGCAGGTAGGAGTTGGTGACCCACTGCAGTTCCGCGGTGCTGGCCCCGAGGTCCTTGCCGATCGCCGGGTTGGCGATGGCGACGACGGAGCCGTCGAGCTGCACCATGAGCAGGCCGAACGACACTGCGAGCAGAGCGAGCCAGGGGTTGCCCCGGCGCGCGGACCCCGGCCGCACGGGAGCAGCCGTGGCCGGGGCGGAGTGATCCACGGGAGTGGACGCCATGAAGGGAGCCGTTTCTTTCTCGAAGGGGGACGGACGGACTGCGGGAAGAGGGGCCGCGGTTCCCGGCGAGCCCGGTCGCCCACCCGGCCGGAGGACGGGGCGTGGGGGCGCGCGGGGTCGCGGACGAGGGCTGCCCGGACCGGACCGCCGTGCGGCACGCGTGACTCCTGTGACGCCCACGGCGTTCGTGGCAGGGGAGAGGAGCGGCCCGGAGCGGGAAGCGGAACGCTTCGCCGCGGGGACCTGCGGGCGGGCCGGCGGCCCTGTCGTCAGCGGGCCGCGGAGCGGAGGTGGTGCGTGAGTGCTTTCAGCGCACCGAGCGCGGAACCGAGCGCGTCCATCTCCCCGTCGGTGACGGACCGCAGCGCCTGGCCGAGGTGGCGCTCCTCGAGGGCGCGCACCTCGGCGATCCGCTGCCGCGAGGACGCGGTGAGGTGGAGACGGGCGATCCGCTTGTCGGCGCCGTCCTGGCGGCGCTCCAGTTCTCCCCGCTCCGTGAGCTGGGACACCAGGGCGCTGACGTTGTTGGGCTTCATCAGCAGCGCCGAGGCCGCCTCGCCCACCGTGGCGCCTTCGTGCTGCGCGACGAACCGCAGCAGCGCGAGCTGCCCCTCGGGCGGCTTCGGGTGGGGGTACTCGCTCCCGACCCGCCGCTCCAGTGCCCGGTGCAGCGCCGGCAGGCACGCCGCGAGCTCGGCGGCCACGCGTGCGATGCGCTGATCGGAGGCACTGCTGTCGGGCATGTACGAGAGCATAGATATCTCGTCATACCTATGTCAAACGAGACGGGTGCCACGGCCGGTGAGCGTCCGGACGGGTCCCGGCCTAGTTGAGCAGGGCCCGTGCCGCCCGGGCCTGGGCGCGGACGTGCTCCGCCGCCGGCTCGTCCACCGCGGCCACCACCTCGGCGTACGCCTCCAGCTCGGCCGCGCCGTCGAGGAAGTCACCGCGCCGGACCAGCACCTGGGCCCGCTCGTACCGCAGCCGTGCCGGGTGCGAGGGGAGCAGCAGGGCCAGGTCCACCGCCCACAGGGCCACGTCGGACCGCTCCGGACGGGCGGCCGCCCACGCCCGGATGTTGTTCAGGACGCGCAGCACGACGTCCAGGGGATCGGCGGGCGTCAGCATCGACGCGTCCAGCGGCGCCCCCGTGGCCCCGACGACCAGCAGTTCCGCGTCGGCGCCGGTCAGCACCCGGCCCCCGTCGAAGGGATCGGCGAGCACCTGCCCCTCCGCCTCCCCGAAGCCGACGACGAAGTGCCCGGGCAGTGCCACCCCGTACACCGGCGCCCCCGCCCGCCGGGCCACCTCCAGCCACACCACCGACAGCAGGATCGGCAGTCCGCGCCGCCGCCGCAGCACCTCGTGCAGCAGCGAGGACTCCAGTCGCCGGTAGTCGCCCGGGGTGCCGTGGAAGCCGTACCGCTCGCCCAGCAGTTCGCGCAGCGCGAGCGCCCAGGCCCGGGGCGAGCCGGGCCGGTAGGGGAGTTCCCCGGCCAGCCGGTCCAGCTCGACCTGTGCGGTGTCCATGCCCGCCTCGTCCAGCGCGCCGTCCGCCTCCGCGCCGATCAGCAGGCACAGCGCGGACAGATCCGGTCGCTCGCAGCGGGCCTCCTCGGCGAACCGCCGCCGCAGCTCGGCGGAGCGCTCGGGGGGCGGGGGCCAGGGAGGACGCATAACCGGTTCGTGCCCGCTCACAGCGATCCGTCACCGGCCGGAGCCGATGATTCCGGCGCGCGGTAGTGGTGGTACGCGTGGTGCGGGGCGAAGCCCAGCCGGTCGTACAGCGCCCGCGCCCCCGCGTTGTCCTCCTCGACCTGGAGCCAGGCCGCCGACGCCCCCTCGTCCAGCGCCCGCCGGGCCAGCGCGGCCATCACGGCGGTCGCGAGGCCCCGCCGCCGCTGTGCCGGATCCACCTCGACCGCCGCGAACCCGGCCCACCGCCCGTCCACGACGCACCGCCCGATGGCGGCCGGGGCGTCCGGACCGGGCACCGTCGCGAACCACACCGAGGGGCCCCCTCCACTCCCGGGCTCTCCCCCACTCCCGGCTTCTCCCCCACTCTCGGCTTCGCTCGAGCGGGGGGACCCCCATGAGCGGGGGGACCCCCATGAGCGGGG
This sequence comes from Streptomyces sp., assembly GCF_031181555.1. Classification (GTDB taxonomy): domain Bacteria; phylum Actinomycetota; class Actinomycetes; order Streptomycetales; family Streptomycetaceae; genus Streptomyces; species Streptomyces fimbriatus. Next base: position 3,732 of record NZ_JAPSKQ010000285.1, read on the forward strand.
GGAGCCCGGTCCCAGCACCTTCAGGGCGACCTCGCTCACCCCCTTGCGCCGGTACCGCGCCAGCCACGCCTCGTCGGCCTGCCGCGACAGCACGACCCCCGACGGCTCGCCGCGGTCCGCCACCGGCGCCAGCGCCCCGACCCACAGCTCGGCGGTCACCTCCCGCACCCAGCCCCGCCGCTCCAGCTCCGCGCACAGCAGCTCCTGCGTGCCCTCGGCGCCGGTCGCGGTCTGGACGTAGGCGGGCAGCCCCCGTTCGGCGTACCAGCGGCGTACGGCCGTCAGCGCCTCGTCGAGCGGCATGCCCGGGTCGCCGAGCGGCAGCACCGAGTTGGCGCGCCGCGTGAACCCCTCGGCACCCCGCAGCTCCCACTCCCCGAGCGGCTCGCTCTCCAGGGGCGGCCAGGCCCGCGCGGCGACCCGCGCCAGTTCCTCGTACGAGGCGGCCGGGCCCCGCCGGCGCGCCGGGGCGGGCGGCACGACCTTGCCCGCGACCAGCGCGGACTCCCCGATGCGCACGCTGTCCCCGTTCCTGCGTGTGAGACACAGCACACCGTTGTCCCATGATGTGAGAACACCGACCGTGTCGGTGAACCTCTCACCCGAGGGAGCATGTTCGTTCAAGCTCCGTACGGAGACCCGTTTTCCCACGTCAGCAGCGGTGATTCGGACCTCGAGGCGCCCGGCGGCAGAGAATTCCACAGGTCAGTTCACCCCTCCTGTTCGGATCATGCCCA
>NZ_JAPSKQ010000114.1:0-6232 GCF_031181555.1 Streptomyces sp.
GTGGGCGAGACGATCAGGATGCCGCCCGCGTACCGGCGCCGGTCCTGGTAGAGCAGGTAGGCCGCCCGGTGCAGGGCGACGGCGGTCTTGCCGGTGCCGGGGCCGCCCTCGACGTAGGTCACGGAGGCGGCGGGGGCGCGGATCACCAGGTCCTGCTCGGCCTGGATGGAGGCCACGATGTCCCGCATGGTGTGCGTACGGGCCTGGCCGAGCGCGGCCATCAGGGCGCCGTCGCCGATGACCGGCAGCTCTCCGCCGTCCAGGGACGCCTTCAGCTCCGGGCGCATCAGGTCGTCCTCGACGCCGAGGACGCGGCGGCCCTTGGAGCGGATCACGCGGCGGCGCACGACCCGGCCGGGATCGACCGGGGTGGAGCGGTAGAAGGGCGCGGCGGCGGGGGCCCGCCAGTCGATGACCAGCGGGGCGTAGTCCTCGTCGAGGACGCCGATGCGGCCGATGTGCAGGGTCTCGGCGATGTCGGCGGTGTTGTCGGGACGCACGGCGCCCTCGGCGGGCTCGACGGCGGTGTAGGCGCCGTCGGGTCCCTTCTTGCCGTCCTTGCCGGGCAGCAGGTCGATCCGGCCGAAGAGGAAGTCCTCGAACTCGTTGTTCAGCCGGTTGAGGTGGACGCCGGCCCGGAAGACCTGGGCGTCCCGCTCGGCGAGGGCGCCGGGCGTGCCGACCTGGCCGCGCCGGGCGGCGTCGTGCATGAGGAACTCGGCCTCGTGGATCTTCTCCTCGAGGCGCCGGTACACCCGGTCCAGGTGTTCCTGTTCGACACGGATCTCCCGGTCGCGAACGGAGTCGTGAACCGAGTCGACCACGGTTTCCTGTTGAGCCTGAGCGGCCACCGGGCCCCCTTCTGACGTGCTGGGCAGCCGTCAACCGTACGCGAAAGGGGCCCCGTGAGGCTACGGGCCCGTCCGGCGGATCCCGCCGGACGGGCGCTACGCGTCGACCTCGACCAGCCGCTTGCCGTCGAAGGTCATCACCTCGAAGTGATCGATCTCGTTCGGCTCGAACGCGGCGCCGCCGTGCACGTACAGCGGCTGCCTGGCCTTGTCCGACTTGGCGTCCGGCAGGCCGTAGCCCCAGTCCGGGACGGACCAGGACGTGACGGTCTCCCGCTCGCCGTTCTTGCCGACGGCGATCAGCGAGCACTTCTGCGGGCCCGTGACGTTCTTCAGCTCCAGGACCGCCTGGGTGCCCCAGGCCTTCTCCTCCAGTGCCACGGTCGCGGAGACCTTGGTGCCGGGATCGGTGGCCGAGATCTTGTCGGAGGTGCGGTCGAAGGCCTCCTTCGCCGGGTTCGCCGCGAGCGTCCGGTTGGTGCCGCCGCCACTACCGCCCCCGTCCCCGCCGGTGGTCGCCACGGCCACGAACGGTCCGCTGACGATCAGCGCGCCCGCCGCGGCCACCATGTAGAAGTTGCGGCGGCGCTTCCTCGCGCGGCGCTCGGCGACCTCGTCGACCAGCTTCTCCACCACGCGCGGACTCGGCCTGGCGGACAGCGACTCGCCGATGGCGGGCGTCCCGGCACCGGGCAGGTCCGCGAGCGCGGCCAGCATCGGTTCCATGCCCGCGAGTTCGTCGAGCTGCTGGGCGCACCACTCGCAGGTCGCCAAGTGCGCCTCGAAAGCGGTTGCTTCGGCGTCGTCGAGAATGCCGAGGGCGTAGGCGCCGACGGTCTCGTGTTCGTTCGGCACCGGTGATCCCTGCATGGCTCCAGACATACCCGCACCGCCCGTGCCGAATCCCTGATTTCCCCCGTACACACTCATCACGCCGTCACCCCCCGCTCCTCCAGTGCCAGCTTCATCGAACGCAGGGCGTAGAACACCCTGGAGCGGACGGTACCGCTGGGTATGCCGAGCGTCTCCGCCGCCTCATTGACGGTACGCCCCTTGAAGTACGTCTCGACGAGCACCTCCCGGTGGGCAGGGGTCAGGTCGTCGAGTGCGTCCGACAGCGTCATCAGCCACAGCGCCTTGTCGATCTCGTCCTCCGCGGGGATGACCTCCAGCGGCGACGGATCGACCTCCTGCGGCCGGGCCTGCCGGCTGCGGTGGCCGTCGATGACGATGCGCCGGGCGACCGTCACCAGCCAGGGGCGTACCGAACCGGTCGCCCGATTGAGCTGACCGGCGTTCTTCCAGGCACGGATGAGCGTCTCCTGCACGACGTCCTCGGCGCGCTGCCGGTCTCCGGCGACCAGCCGCAGGACATAGGCCAGCAGGGGGCCGGCGTGCTCGCGGTACAGCGCACGCATCAACTCCTCGTCGGGTCCCGGGGGTGGGGACATGCGATGTCGGGCCCTCGATGCACGGTCATTGGCCACGACGGAATCCTTGCGCACGCCCACCTCCGAAGTCCGGGGGATCCCCCAGCCGGTCGCTCGACAACCGGTACGGACCCGGGGCGTCGGGTGTTCAAAGAGGGGGGCGGTTTTCTGCGGGACGGCGTGACGACCGGGACACGGGGTCACCTTCCCCCCGCTTCTCCTTCACGCTTCCGGCACGGCGACGGGGCGGGTGCGCCGCCCGTGGGGCGCGGACGGCGAACGGCCCGCGAGGGACGCCACTTGGCGTCTCGACGGGAGCAGCACGCGGGAACCGCGCGGGGGTGGCGGCCGTGCCGGGACCCGGGTGCCTCAGGTGCGGGCGAGGGCGGCGCGGCGGCGGTGGCGGGCCACGCGTTCGCGGTTCCCGCACACCTCGCTGGAGCACCAGCGCCTCCTGCGGCCCCGGGAGGTGTCGAGGTACACGATCGGGCAGTTGTCGCCCTCGCACTGCCGCAGGCTCGCGCGCGCGACGGGGTCGGTGAGCAGGTCCACGGCATCCCGCGCGACCGCCGCGAGCAACGCGGCGCGGCCGGGCGGACCGTCCAGACGGCGCGTCAGCACGCCGTCGTCGCCGGGGACCGCGCACAGGGCCGGGGGCGCCGCGCGGGCGAGGTCGTTGACCCGCGCGAGCGCGAGGTCGTACGAGGGGACGCCGGGCGCCGCCCGGCCGCGCACCAACGGGCCGAGCCGGCCGCGCAGTTCGCGGAAGGCCGCCGGCCACGAGGGGTCGGCGTGGGCCAGCGGGGTGCCCGCCGGGACGAGTCCCGAGCCGGTGATCCAGGCGCGCAGCACCTCGACGGAGTCGAGCCGTTCCACGGGGTGCGTGGTAGCGAGGAGATCCAGACAGACCCGCCCGGTGTCGAACCGCAGTTCGTGGGGCGCCGTGGCCGTACCCAGTGCCATGTGCCTGTCACCGCCTAGGGTTTCACCCCGGTCGCGTGGGGGCCGGGGCGACGCGCGTGAGGGGCCGGGGAATCCTCCCCCTACAGTGCCTGCCCGCTCCCGCGCCCGGAACCCCCCGCACGGCACCCTCACCCCGCCGGGCCGGCCACCCCGCTCAGGCGTCCGCGTACTTCGACTCCGCCTGCGGGTCCAGGGCGAGCCGGTAGCCGCGCTTGACGACCGTCTGGATCAGCTTGGGGGCGCCGAGGGCGCTGCGCAGGCGGGCCATGGCGGTCTCCACCGCGTGTTCGTCGCGGCCCGCTCCCGGGAGCGCGCGCAGCAGGTCCGCGCGGGCGACGACCCAGCCGGGCCGCCGGGACAGCGCCCGCAGCAGGGACATCCCGGCCGGCGGTACGGGCCGGAGCTCGCCGTCCACCAGGACCGCGTGCCCGCGGATCTCCACCCGGTGCCCGGCGACGGGCAGCACGCGGGCCCGGGCGGGCAGTTCCTGGCAGAGCAGCTGGACGAGGGGGCCGAGCCGGAAGCGTCCGGGCTGGACGGTGTCGATGCCCCGGGCCTGCAACGGCAGCGCGGTGACCGGGCCGACGCAGGCGGGCAGGACGTCGTGGCCGAGGGCGGCGAGCAGGTCGGCGAGCAGTCCGCGCTCCTCGGCCCGGGACAGCAGGGACGCGGCGGCGGGCGCGCTGGTGAAGGTGACCGCGTCCAGGGTCCGGGAGACGGTGGCGTCCAGCAGCCGGTCGACGGGGCCGAGGTCCTCCGGCGGCAGCCACCGGTAGACCGGCACCCCCACCACCTCCGCTCCCCCGGCCCGCAGCGACTCCACGAACCCGGGCAGCGGCTCGCCGTGCAGCTGTACGGCGATGCGCAGTCCGTCGACGCCCTCCTCCAGCAGCCGGTCGAGCACCTCGGCCAGGGACTCCGAGGCCGGCGACCACTCCTCGGTCAGTCCGGCGGCCCGGATCGCGCCCTTCACCTTGGGGCCGCGCGCCAGGATCCGCACCCCGCGCAGCCTCGCCAGCAGGTCCTCGCCCAGCCCCCAGCCGTCGGCGGCCTCCACCCAGCCCCGGAAGCCGATGGCGGTGGTGGCGACCGCGATGTCCGGGGCCTGCCCGATGATCTCCTTGGTGGCGGCCAGCAGCTCGCTGTCGTCGGCCAGCGGCACGATCCGCAGGGCCGGGGCGTGCAGCACGACGGCTCCGCGCCGCTCGAGCAGCGCGCCCAGTTCGTCGGCCCGGCGCGCCGCGGTCACCCCCACGGTGAAACCCGCGAGTGGCCCGTGGTCCGGTCGCTGTTCTTCCTCGTACATGGCTCTCGTCCCGCTCGGGTCGGCGTCCTGCGCGGAGTGCGGCTCCGTCTCCATGCCGATCGAGCCTGTCAACGATCCATGACAGGCTCGGTTCGGCTTCATGTCACCAGTGTTACTTCACACCTCGGCATAGGTGAGCTGCGGCTTCTCCTCCGAGGCGGTGCTCGTGGCGGTCGCCCGGGCCGCCGGGCGGCGAAGGTATACGGCCCAGGTGACCACGAAGCAGACCGCGTAACAGGCGAGGAAGGCGACGAACGCGCCGGTGCCGGAGCCGTGGGAGAGGAAGGACTGGCGGAAGGCCAGGTTGATGCCGACCCCGCCGAGCGCGCCCACCGCGCCGATCAGCCCCATGGCCGCCCCGGACAGCCGGCGCCCGTGCGCGGCGGCCTCCTCACCGCGCAGCCCCCGGGCCAGGGCCTTGGCCTGGAAGATGCCGGGGATCATCTTGTACGTCGAGCCGTTGCCGAGGCCGGTCAGCACGAACAGCACCACGAACGCGACGGTGAACAGCACCAGCGACTCCCGCATCGAGGCGGCGATCAGCACCGCGGTCGCCGCGCCCATGGCGACGAAGTTCCACAGGGTGATCCTCGAGCCGCCGTACCGGTCGGCGAGCCAGCCGCCCACCGGGCGGATCAGGGAGCCGAGCAGCGGGCCGATGAAGGTGACGTACGCGGCCTGCAGCGGCGTCCGGCCGAACTGGTTCTGGAGCACCTGCCCGAAGGCGAAGCTGTAGCCGATGAACGAGCCGAAGGTGCCGATGTAGAGGAAGGACATGATCCAGGTGTGCGGGTCCTTCGCGGCGTCCCTGGCGGCACCGGTGTCGTTCCGCACCGAGGCGAGGTTGTCCATGTACAGCGCGGCGAGCACGGCGGCGACGACGATCAGCGGGATGTAGAGGCCGAGCAGCACCCGCGGCCCGCCGCTCGCCCCGATGATCGCGAGGGCGGCGAGCTGGATCACCGGGACGCCGATGTTGCCGCCGCCGGCGTTCAGGCCGAGCGCCCACCCCTTCTTCCGCAGCGGGAAGAAGGCGTTGATGTTGGTCATGGAGGAGGCGAAGTTGCCGCCGCCGATGCCGGCCAGCAGACCGACCAGCAGGAAGGTGGAGAAGGACGTCCCCGGCTCCATCACCGTGAACGCGGCCACCGTGGGGACGAGCAGCAGCCCGGCGGAGATGACCGTCCAGTTCCGTCCGCCGAAGACCGCGACGGCGAAGGTGTACGGGATGCGGACCACGGCGCCGACCAGCGTGACCATGGACGTCAGCAGGAACTTGTCGGCCGGGGTGAGCCCGTACTCCGGGCCCATGAAGAGCACCAGCACGGACCACATCGTCCACACCGAGAAGCCGATGTGCTCGGACAGCACGGAGAAGAGGAGGTTGCGGCGGGCGACCTTCTCCCCGGTCGCGTTCCAGAAGGTCTCGTCCTCCGGATCCCAGTGCTGGATCCAGCGGCCACCCCTGCTCGGGGGTGCGGGGGCCGGGCTTGCGGCTGTCATGACGCCTCCACTGTTCTCCGGGGTGCGGACGGTGCCGCGAGGGGCTGGTCCCGAAGGTAGGGAGGGAGCGTTTCCGGTCTGTGGCCCACGGTGACCGGCGGGGAACGTTGCTCTCACCTCCGGCGGGGACGGGATGAGAGGTGCCCGGCCCCGCGCGGTGGGGTCAGCGCCGCGGGGGC
>NZ_JAPSKQ010000114.1:6332-21846 GCF_031181555.1 Streptomyces sp.
GAAGGTAGGGAGGGAGCGTTTCCGGTCTGTGGCCCACGGTGACCGGCGGGGAACGTTGCTCTCACCTCCGGCGGGGACGGGATGAGAGGTGCCCGGCCCCGCGCGGTGGGGTCAGCGCCGCGGGGGCTGCCAGTAAGGGTTCTGCTGGGGGTGCTGAGGCTGCTGGGGCGTCTGCTGCCGCGGGTACGGCGGCTGCGGCTGGGCGCAGGGGCCCGGGACGGGCTGGGCGTACGGCGTCGGGGGCTGCTGGGGCCGTCCGGGCCGCCAGGCCCATCGGCGGAGCCGACGCGAAGCGCCCTCGAGGCGGGCCGCGGAAGCACGACACCGGCCAAGAAGCGGACCCCGCGGCCACCGGACAGCCGGGGCCGCGCGGACCGTCCCTGACGTCAGCCGCGGTGCGCCGCGCCGGTCCTGCCGCTCCGCCGGCCCGCGGAGCGCTTCGCGCCGTTCGGCCACAGGCGCGGCCTCCGCTTCGCCGCGAGGTCCTCGACCCAGCCGACCGCGAGGACCATCAGGCCGATGAGCGGCCAGACCAGGGCGAACATCCAGATCGTGTACGTGCTGCTGAGGGCTTCCACCCCGCGCTCGCTCTGCATGAACGGCAGGCGGTACAGCAGGTCGACGATCGGGATCGTCGCCATGATCAGCAGGTTGTGCCACAGGTAGATGGTGACCGCCCGGTTGTTGGACAGGGTCACCAGCCTGTCCCACCTCTTCAGCCGGCCGGGGAGTTCCCGCCACGACGGGGAGTACTGGAGCAGGATCACGACGAAGCCGAACGACCAGGTGGCCTGGGCCAGCGGGATGTCGTTGAGGTCCCAGCCGTCGGGGCCCAGGTGGTTCGAGGCCCACCACAGGCCGAAGGCCATCACCAGGGACGCGCAGGAGACGGAGACGTACCGCGGGATCTGCTTCAGCAGGCCTTCCTGGTGGGCGAAGCCCAGCACCCAGCAGCCGCCGTAGACCGCGAAGTCGGTGACCGCGTTGCCCGTTTCGCCGGGGATGGTCACCAGGCCCGTGCCGACGACCGCCGTCAGGCCCAGCGGGGCGAGCAGGGTCGGCCAGGGGGCCCGGCGGAACAGCCAGAGCAGCAGCGGCGACGCGAGGACGAACCACAGGTAGGCGCGCAGGTACCACAGCGGTCCCGCCGCCTGCACCGCCCAGGTGTCCTCCAGCAGGCCCGACGGGGAGCCGATGTGCCAGGGGTAGGGCGGGGCGCCGATCGGGACGAGGTAGTTGAACAGCCCGATCAGGCCCCAGGTGTCACCGTGGTCCGGGTCCTTCGCCGGGTTCCAGCCGTTCAGGAACATCATCGTCAGCACGACCGCGGCGAACGCCCACAGGGGCGGCAGGAGACGGCGGAGCCGGCCGCGGACCACGCTCACCGCCGGACGGTTCAGCGAACGCGCCATCAGCGAGCCCGCCAGCGCGAACATCACGCCCATCGACGGGAACAGCACCGTCAGCCAGGCCCAGCCGAAGAGGTGGTAGACCACGACGCGGACCAGGGCTATGGAGCGCAGCAGGTCGAGGTACCGGTCCCGGCCCGGCTTCTCGGGAGCGGCCGGCGCGGCGGCGGGATCCGGTGCGGGTGCGGGCTCGGCCGTGCGCTGTCGCGGGACGGCGTACGGCATCCCCGCGGCCCCGGTCGGGTCCCCCGCGTGCGGGGTTCCGTAGGGGCCGTACGGGCCGGCCGGCTCCGGGCCCGTGCCGGTCGTGTATCCGTGGGTCATGCCACGGGCCTCCGATCATCGCTGCTCTGCGAACGCTGGCGCGGCACGGAGCCGCCGGGCGCCTCGACGACACCGGTGCGCCGCAGCTTCTGCCAGCGCAGGCGGCCGCCGGTGAGCGCGGTGATCCAGGACTGGAGCAGCACGACGTACATGAGCTGGCGGTAGAGGATCTGCTGCAGCGGCAGCGAGATGAGGTGGGTCATGCGTTCGCGGTCGAGGCGGAAGGCGTACGCCGCGCAGACCGCCTGGATGGCCAGGACGCCCAGCCACGCCACGATCGTCTTCTCGGTCGGGCCGAACACGAGCCCGTACACCAGGAACACGTCGATCAGCGGGGCCAGCAGCGGGGCCAGGACCATGAACAGGGAGACGAAGGGCAGGCCCACGCGGCCGAAGCGGCCCGAGGGGCCCTTCTCGATGACGGCGCGGCGGTGCTTCCAGATGGCCTGCATGGTGCCGTACGACCAGCGGTAGCGCTGGGACCACAACTGCTGGACCGTCTCGGGGGCCTCGGTCCAGGCGCGGGCGTTCTCGGCGTAGACCACGCGCCAGCCGGCGCGGTGCAGCGCCATGGTGACGTCGGTGTCCTCGGCGAGCGTGTCGTCGCTCATGCCGCCGATCGGCTCCAGCGCCGAGCGCCGGAAGGCTCCCACGGCGCCCGGGATGGTCGGCATGCAGCCCAGGACGTCGTACATGCGGCGGTCCAGGTTGAAGCCCATCACGTACTCGATGTGCTGCCAGGCGCCGATGAGGCTGTCCTTGTTGCCGACCTTCGCGTTGCCCGCCACGGCGCCCACCCTCGGGTCGCCGAAGGGCTGGACGAGTTCGCGGACGGTGGACGGTTCGAAGACCGTGTCGCCGTCCATCATGACGACGATGTCGTGACGGGCGTTGGCCAGGCCCCGGTTGAGCGCCGCCGGCTTGCCCGCGTTGAGCTGGCGGATCACCCGCACGTTGGGCAGGCCCAGGGACTCGACGATGCGGGCGGTGCCGTCGGTGGAGCCGTCGTCGATGACGAGGATCTCGATCGGGTGGTCGCTGGCCATCAGGGAACGGACGGTGTTCTCGATGCACTTGGCCTCGTTGTACGCCGGGACCAGCACCGTCACCGGTTCGGTGACCGGCGGGCCCCAGCGGAAGCCCTTGCGGCGGACCCGGCGGGCGTGGGCGCCGGAGAGCAGCAGCATGAGCACGAAGCGGCCGATGACCAGGGTGCCGATGATCGCCAGGCCCACCACCAGGACGTCGGTGATCTTCTCCGAGGCCTGGACCAGGAAGATCCACGCCTTGCCCTTCCACAGGTCGGCGCCGGTGACCGGGCTGTGCGCGCTGGGCGCGTCCAGGGCCTCGGTGAGGTTGTCGAACTCGTAGCCCCGCTCCTTCAGGTCGGGCAGGAACCTGTCCAGCGCCGCGACGGTCTGGCTGCGGTCGCCGCCGGAGTCGTGCATCAGGACGATGGCGCCCTCGCCGTTCTCCGGCGTGGCGCGGCGGATGATCTCGTCGACGCCGGGCCGCTTCCAGTCCTCGCTGTCGGTGTTGTTGACGACGGTGAGGTAACCGCGGCTGCCGATGTACTGGGTGACCGGCCAGGTCTTGTTGTCCATGGCGCCGGCGAAGGAGGAGTACGGCGGGCGGAAGAGCGAGGTGCGGATGCCGGCGGCACCGGTGATCGCCAGCTGGTTCTGCGACAGCTCCCAGTCGATGCGCTTCTTGGACTGCAGGGAGAGGTCGGGGTGGTTGAAGGTGTGCAGGCCGATCTCGTGGCCCTCGTCGACCATGCGCTTGACGAGGTCCGGGTAGCGGGAGGCCATGGTGCCGGTGACGAAGAAGACCGCGTGCGCGTCGTGCTTCTTCAGCACGTCCAGCACCCTCGGCGTCCAGGTCGGGTCCGGGCCGTCGTCGAAGGTGAGGACCAGTCGCTGGTCGGGCACGCTCAGGCTCTCGGTGCGGCCGGCGCGGGCGTCGATGACCGGGCCGCCCTCGAGGATCTCCTCCGGCACCCGGTCGGTGGGGGCGGGCGACTGGACGCGGTGGTCGGCGAGGATCTCGCTGTGCACGTATCCGCGCAGCATGAGCATCGCCGCCAGGGCGACGAGGACGAGCAGCGGGAGCAGCAGGCGCAGGGGCAGGCGGCGGCGCGGGGAGCCGCCACGGGCTGGGCGCGCGGCCCCGCGACGGTGGGTGCGGGATGCCATCAGAGGACGTTCTCCGGGGACGGTGCGGCAGGGGGGACGGGCGGTTCCGACTACGTGGCGGGGCTCTCGGCGGCGGCCGGCGGGCCGGCGGGAGCGCCGGCGAGGTCGTCGGTGCCGGTGTCACCGCCGTCACCGCCGTCACCGCCGCCCGTGGGCGCGGTCGTCCCGGGGGCGGGGCCGTCCGTCGCGGGCGGGTCGGGGACCGGTGTGATCGGGGTTTCGTCCGGGACCGTGGGGGCGACGACGTCGTCGCCCGCGCCCGGGTTCGTGGGGTTCTTCCGGGTCTCCGCCGGCGTCGGGGCGACGGTCGTGTCCGGCCCGTCCACGGCGCCGGTGGTGCCGGGTGCGGGGGCGGTGGCGCCGGGCGCGGGCAGCGTGGGGGCGCCGGTGGTCGGCGTGCCGTCCGGGGCGAGGCTGCTGCCGGAGCCGGGGGTGGCGTCCGTCTCCGCGGGCTGCGGCGAGGTCCCGACCTTCCCCGCGGGCTGCTCCTGCTGGTCGGGGACGGGCATCCAGGGGGCGTCGGAGTTGCCGGACAGCAGCGTGGCGACCATGACGACGGCGTACGCCGCGCAGGCGAGGCCGATGGCCAGGCCTATGCGGCGGTAGAGACGGCTGCGGCGGCCGGACTCGTCGACGAACACGGGCCCGCCGGAGGCGTCCTGCCCCTCGCCCGCCCGGCCCGGCGACCGGTGCAGCACGCCGCCTTCCCCGAACTGCACGGCGTCGAGCTGAACCGTCACTTCATGCGGGTCATGGGTGGCCGCGGCGGACTCGGCGGCCTCTTCCTGCCAGGGGTCACGGGCAGGGGTGCGGGGGCCCGCCGGGGAGGAGGGCCATGTCACCCTGACGCCGGGAGCACCGGGGACGCGGGGGCGGGGGACCCGCAGGGCCGTGGTGCGCTCGGCGTCCCACGGATCGTCCGCGTGCTCACCGCTCGCGGGCGCGGTGCGGTCCGCGCCCCCCCGGGCGTCCTCGCGGTCGCCCGCGGGCGCCGTGCCGTCCGTGGCCGCGGGGGGATCCGCGAGGCGGGAGGCGCCGCTCAGGACCTGGGTCCTGTCGTTCCCGCCGGAGAGGACCCCGAGACGGGCCCAGCGGTCCTCGAGGGAGTCGAAGCCGGCGCCGGCCTCGGCACCGGCGTCGGGGTCGGCCTCGTAAATGTCCGCACCGTCCTTCGCTCCAGGTTCGGCGGAGCCGCCACTCCTGGGGAGGAGGCGCGTGTCACTCCGGTCCCGGTCCTCGTCGTTCTCCGGGAACTCCTCGAACGCCCCTGCGGCATCGAGCCGTTCCGGTTGGGCGTCTTCTCGCCATTTTTCCACGCGCGCGCACTTCCCCCCACGGGATGGTTCCGGGTGCGCGTACGACCCGAGCACTCGTCGCCGGATCGGGCCCCCACCCGTTCCGAGCGCCCCGTTTACCACACAGTGCTCGGGCGACGAATGTAGCGCACGCGGAGGAGGTGTGTTCGCCGCGTGCCCTTTCGCAGCAGGGGTGAGACATCACACAGTCGTCATCACGGCGGCGTCGTCGGCCGGAATCCATCCCCTCTCGGGCCGCTCCAGCCAGCCCTCCTCGGCGGCGAGGACGGCCGCGGCCCGTCGGAGTCCGTCCAGAGCGGGATGAACCAGGCCTTTTCGCCACACCAGTGACACAGGTGACAGCGGAACCGGGTCGACGAGAGGGCGCAGCACGGTCGCGGGCAGCTCCGGGAAGTCCACCACGGCGAGGATCGGATGGCGCGTCCTGGCCATGAGCCGCTGGAACTCCTCGTCCCCGACGGCCAGCGGGGCGGGCGGCGCGAGCGCGATGCCCCGCCCCTCGAACAGCAGCCGGGCGAGATCCGTCCACTCCGGCGTACGCGGGTTCCCGGCCCCGGCGTACACCGTCTCGCCGGCCAGCGCGGCGAGCGGCACCTCGGGCAGGGAGGCGAGCCGGTGGTCCTCGGGCAGCACGACCGCCATCGGCTCGTAGCGCACGGGCTGGTGGCCGAGCCCGGCCCGCAGCGCCGGGGGGAGTCCCGCGAACCGTCCGAACGACGCGTCGAGCCGCCCGGCGAGCACCTCCCCCGCCGCCCAGGTCAGCCCGCTCTCGTAACGGGCCATCAGCTCGTGTCCGGGGGCGAGTTCGCGGGCCCGGTGCAGCACCCGGCGCGGGGTCTCCAGGCCCGGCGAGTTGAGGTCCACCAGCAGGGGCCGGGCCTGCCCGGCGGCGGCGAGCAGGTCGTCCTGCGCCTGGAGCACCCGGCGCGCGTACGGCAGCAGCCGCTCGCCGTCGGCGGTGAGCGTCACCTGGCGGGTGGTCCGGACGAACAGCTCGCTGCCCAGCTCCCGTTCCAGCCGCCGCACGTCCCGGCTGAGCGCCTGCTGGGCGACGTAGAGGCGCACGGCGGCGCGGGTGAAGTGCAGTTCCTCGGCGACGGTGACGAAGGCGCGCAGGAGGCGGGGGTCGAGGTGGGCGGGGGCGGACACCCCGCGAACCTACAACACGGGTGCGTGAATCGGCACCGGGAAGGTGTTGGACCGCCCGCGCGATCACGGGCGACGGTGGGGGCATGCCTCAGCCGAACCCCCGGGACGCCGTCCTGCTCACCGTCACCTCCGACACCCTCGTCGCCGCCGACCTCGGCCCGCGCGGCCGGGCCGACGGCCGGGAGGACAGCCGGCCGGGCAGCCGGGAGGAGGGCCCGTACCGGCGGCTCTTCGCGCTGCCCGGCACCCGTGCGTTCACGGCCGGCAACCTCATCGCCCGGCTGCCGATGGGCATGTTCAGCGTGAGCGCGGTCGTGATGATCGCCGGGACGCGCGATTCGTACGCCCTCGCCGGTGCCGTCACCGCGACGGGCCTGGCGGCGACCGCGGTGGTCGCCCCGTGGACCGCGCGCCTGGTCGACCGGTACGGGCAGGCCCGCGTCGCCCTGCCCGCCACGGTGTTCGCCGTGCTGGGCTCCCTCGCCCTGCTGCTCTGCGTGCGCCACGACGCCCCGGACTGGACCCTGTTCGCCTCCTACGCCGCCACCGCCACGACCCCCAACACCGGCGGGATGTCCCGGGCCCGCTGGGCCCACCTGCTGAAGGGGGACGCCGAGGCCCTGCACACCGCGAACTCCTTCGAGCAGGCCGCGGACGAGTTGTGCTTCATGCTCGGCCCGGTGCTCGCGGCCTTCCTGTGCGGGGCGTTCTTCCCGGAGGCGGGCACCCTCGTGGGGGCCGTGCTGCTGCTGGCGGGCGTGCTGCTGTTCACCGCCCAGCGGTCCACCGAGCCGCCGGTCGCGCGGCGCGCGCCCGGCGGCGCCCCCTTCCGGGTCCCCGGCATGCGGCCGCTGCTCGCCGTGTGCCTGGCGACGGGTGCGGTGTTCGGTTCGCTGGAGGTCGTCACCCTCGCGTTCGCGGACGACCGGGGGCACCGCTCCGCGGCCGGTGCGGTGCTCGCGCTCCAGGCGGCCGGCTCCTGCGCGGCGGGCCTGCTGTACGGCGCGATACGCCCCGCCGGGCCCGCGCGGGCCCGGCTGCCGTGGTGCCTGGCCGCGATGACCGCGCTGATGACCCTGCCGCTGCTCGCGGCCGGCCTGACCGGCTCGCTCCCGGTGCTGGCGGGGACGCTCCTGCTGGCCGGCATGGCCACGGCCCCGACGATGGTGACCACCATGACCCTGGTCCAGCGGTACACCCCCGAGGGCCGGCTGAACGAGGGCATGACGCTCGCGGTGACCGGTCTGCTCGGCGGGATCGCCTGCGGCAGCGCGGCCGGCGGCTGGACGGTGGAGCACGTCTCGGCGACTGCCGGGTACGGCGTTCCGGTGGCGGCGGCCGCGACCGCCCTGATCGTCTCCGCCGCCCTGTTCGGGCGGTCGAACCGCTTCCCGTTCGAGCCGTCGAACCGCCCCGCGGATTCCCGCGCACCCCATTGACGGCCCCGCGCCCCGCACATACCTTCACCCGTCGAAGCGCTTCGACGGGTGCTTCGCCCCCTTCGGCATCCCCCACGGACAGTGCCAGGTGAGGACCCCCGATGGTGAAGATCACGGACGTGGCCCGGCGCGCCGGGGTCTCCCCGAGCACGGTCTCGTACGCGCTCAGCGGCAAGCGTCCGATCTCCGACGCCACCCGGCGGCGCGTCCAGGCCGCCGTCCGCGAGCTGGGCTACCGTCCGCACGCCATCGGCCGTCCCCCGGCCGACCGCCGGTCGAAGGTGCTGGCCCTCGCGGTCCCGCTGCGCTCCGGCGTCCACGTGCCGGTGGTCACGCAGTTCGCGGTGTCGGTGGTCACCGCCGCCCGCGCCCACGACCACGACGTGCTGCTGCTCACCCAGGGCGAGGGCGAGGAGGGCATCGGGCGCGTCGCGGCCGCGGGGCTGGCGGACGCGGTGGTGGTGATGGACGTACAGCTCCAGGACCCCCGGCTGCCGTTGCTGCGCTCGCTGTCCCTGCCGTCCGTGCTGATCGGCGTCCCCGCCGAACCGGACGGGCTGACCTGTGTCGACCTGGATTTCCGGGCGGCCGGTGAGCTGTGCGTGGACCATCTGGCGCGGCTCGGCCACCGGGTGGTGGCGCTGGTCGGCTCGCCCCCGGAGGTGTACGTACGGCGGACCGCGTTCGCACGGCGGCTCGTGCAGGGCTTCACGTCCGCCGCCGACCGGCACCGGCTCACCTCCGCGGTGCACCCGTGCGGAACCGGCCGGGACGCCGCCCGCGCGATCGCCGAGCGGCTGCTGCGCGAGCAGCCGGCGCTGACCGGGGTGGTCGTGCACAACGAACCGCTCCTCGACCCGCTGATCGACGCCTTCGAGCGGCTCGGCCTGCGCGTCCCCGGCGACCTGTCCCTCATCGCCGTCTGCCCCGCCCCCGTCGCGGCCTCGGCCCGCGTCCCGGTCACCTCGGTCGCCGTGCCGTCCGCGGAGCTGGGCACCCGCGCGGTGCACCTGCTGGTGCGGAAGCTGTCCGGCACCCCCGTACCGGGGACCACCCTGCTGCCGCCCCGCCTGACGGAGCGGGCCAGCACGGCGGCGCGGGCGGCCGCGTGACAGCCGTACGAGTCGCATGACAGCCACATGACAAGGGCCCGGCACGACACAGGCCCCGCCGCTCTGAGCGACGGGGCCTGTGCCCACATGGGGTGGAGTGGAGATGGCGGGAATCGAACCCGCGTCCAACGGTGCGGAACCAGGGCTTCTCCGTGTGCAGTCGGCTGTGCTTTTCTCGGCCCCGGAGATCACGCCGACAAGTCTCCGACGGGCTCAGTCACTGTGTGTTTTCCCTCTTCACCCCGTGACCGGGATCAAGGTTTAGTTCCCTAGATGATGCCAGGATCCGGGTCGGGAACACCCCCGGGCTGACACTCCCTTAAGTAGGGGAGCCGCTGCTCGCTACCTGAAGATCAGGCAGCGAGGGCGAGCTCGCCCTGGGAGATGGATCGCTTGGAATTGGCGATTATTTTTTTCGGCCTGTGGTTTACGAGATCATGGCCGCTTCCTCGACACGCTTCCCCTGCTTCGACAGCCGCTGTCGAAACCGATCATCCCCATGTTGATTTCTCAAGGTGCGCACCCACGGTGAGGTGCAGGTGCCATCGTACGCGACCGACGCCCGACGATGCCACCGTATTCCCGGCGGTCGTCCCGCCGTTTCCGGCGGGTCACCCCGCCGTGGTACCGGATTCAACGCCGCCCGGTGCCGATGTGTTCCCGCTCAGGCGCGCTGCTTCCTGCGGACCGCCGAGATCGCCCGCTCGGCCTCGCGCCGGTCCTGCTTCTCGCGCAGCGTCTGGCGCTTGTCGTACTCCTTCTTGCCCTTGGCCAGCGCGATCTCGATCTTCGCGCGGCCGTCCTTGAAGTACAGGGAGAGCGGCACGATGGTGTGGCCGGTCTCCTGGGACTTCGACTCCAGCTTGTCGATCTCCTCGCGGTGCAGCAGCAGCTTGCGCTTGCGCCGGGCGCTGTGGTTGGTCCAGGTGCCCTGGCTGTACTCCGGGACGTGCACGTTGTGCAGCCACGCCTCGTGGTCGGTCAGCTGGACGAAGCCGTCGACCAGCGACGCCCGGCCCTGACGCAGCGACTTCACCTCGGTCCCGGTGAGGACCAGACCGGCCTCGTAGGTGTCGATGATGAGGTAGTCGTGCCGCGCCTTCTTGTTCTGCGCGATCAGCTTGCGCCCTTTTTCCTTAGCCATAGTGCCGCCCATTTTCGCACTACGGAGGGGGTCCGCGGGAAGCCGATTACCGACCCGGCGCGGTGCCGGTGCTACCGGCCCAGGCCGCTGAGGACCGTCTCGGCCCGCTCGAGCGCCTCGTCGTCGGCCTCCAGGTCGGGGGTGAGGCCGCGGCCGTCGACGCTCCGGCCGGAGGGGGTGCGGTAGTGACCGACGGTCAGTTCGGCGACGGAGCCGTCGGGCAGCGGGGTCGGCATCTGGACCGAGCCCTTGCCGAAGGTGCGGGAGCCCACGACGACCGCCCGTCCGCGGTCCTGCAGGGCGCCGGTGAGGAGCTCGGCCGCGCTCATCGTCCCGCCGTCGACGAGCGCGACCAGGGGCCTGGTGGTGTCGCCGCCGGGCTCGGCGTGCAGGGCGCGCTGCTCGCCCTCGACGTCGTAGGTGGCGACCAGTCCGCCGTCGAGGAAGGCGGAGGCCGCGGTGACCGCCTCGGCGACCAGACCGCCGGAGTTGCCGCGCAGGTCGAGGACGATCCCGGCGCCGGCCGGGGCCCGCCGCACGGCGGTGCGGACCTCGTCGCCGGAGCCCTTGGTGAAGGCGGCGACCTCGACGACGGTGACCCGGTCGGCGATGTCCCGGACGGTGACCGTGTCGCGGGACAGCCGGGCCCGGCGCAGGGTCTCGCTCCACGCGCGGGTGCCGCGCTCCAGACCGAGGCGGACGGTGGTGCCGGCGGACTCACCGGTGCCGTCCCCGCGCAGTAAGGAGACCACCTCGGTGACGGGGCGTCCGTCGACCTTCTCGCCGTCGACGCTGCGCAGCCGGTCGCCCACGCGGATCCCGGCGTCGGCGGCGGGGGTGCCGCTGCCGACCTTCGTCACCTCGATACGCCCGTTCCGCTCGCGGGCCCACAGGCCGACACCGGTGTACCGGCCGTCCAGGGCCTCCTCGAACTCCTCGTACTCGCCCGGGGAGTAGACGGCGGCCCAGCGGTCCCCGCTGCGGCTGACGGCGCGCTCGGCGGCCTCCACGGGGGACGTGCCGTCGGCCACGGCCTCCTCGGCCGCCCTGGTGACGGCCGTGTGGTGCCCGGCGGGTGCGGCCGGACGGGCCTCGTCGGACGCGGTCCCCCGGCCGGACCCGGGCAGGTTGCCGGTGGCGGCGCCGGCGACGAGCACGCTCGCGAACACCAGGGTCAGGGCGGCCCCGCGGCGGACGCGAGGGGGCTGACAGAACGGGTCACGACCTGACATGCCGGTGAGTCTAGGACAACGCGAAGGGACGCACGGCCGGTTGGCCGCACGCCCCCTCCGGGCAAGAATCACACCTTCAGATACTTGCGCAACGCGAAGAACGCGGCCAACGCGGGCATCAGCAGACTCGTGGCGAGGATGAGCGGCAGCTTCGTCAGCACGGCGTCCCAGCCGATGAAGTTGATCAGGTTCAGCTTCTCGGACAGGGCCAGGCCGTGGTCGATGATGAAGTACCGCCCGAGCAGGAGGAATCCGCACGCGAGCGTGCCGCCGATGAGTCCGGCGACCGCGGCCTCCATGATGAACGGCGCCTGGATGTAGAAGCCCGAGGCGCCGACCAGGCGCATGATCCCGGTCTCGCGGCGGCGGCTGAACGCCGAGACGCGCACCGTGTTCACGATCAGCATCAGGGCGACGACCAGCATGAGCGCCATCACCGCGCGGGCGGCCCAGTTCATGCCGTTCAGCAGCCCGAAGAGGTTGTCCAGGATGCCCTTCTGGTCCTGCACCGACTGCACACCGTCACGCCCGTCGAAGGCGGTCGCGATGACCTGGTACTTCTCCGGGTCCGTCAGCTTGATGCGGTACGACTCCTGCATCTGGTCCGGCGTGAGGGAACTGGCCAGCGGGGAGTCGCCGAACTGCTCCTTGTAGTGCTTGTACGCCTCGTCCTGCGACTCGTACGTGACCGTGTCGACGACCGACATCTTCTCCAGGTCGGTCTTGATCTGGTTCTTCTGGTCCTCGGTCACCGCGCCCTTGGCGCAGTTCGGATCGGACTCGGCGTCACTCTTGTTGCACAGGAAGATGGAGACGTTGACCTTGTCGTACCAGTAGCCCTTCATGGTGTTGACCTGGTCGCTCATCAGGAGCGACCCGCCGAACAGGGCGAGCGACAGGGCGACGGAGACGATGACCGCGAAGGTCATCGTCAGATTGCGGCGGAGACCGACGCCGATCTCCGACAGGACGAACTGGGCGCGCATGGCGGGTCCTTCAGGCCTTTCCGTGGACGCGATGGGGCGCGATCGGAGGTGATCAGTGCTGGTAGCCGTAGACGCCGCGCGCCTGGTCGCGGACGAGGCGGCCCTTCTCCAGCTCGATGACGCGCTTGCGCATCTGGTCCACGATGTTCTGGTCGTGCGTCGCCATCACCACGGTGGTGCCCGTCCGGTTGATGCGGTCGAGCAGCTTCATGATGCCGACGGAGGTCTGCGGGTCGAGGTTGCCGGTGGGCTCGTCGCAGATGAGCAGCTTGGGCCGGTTGACGAAGGCCCGCGCGATGGCGACGCGCTGCTGCTCACCGCCGGAGAGCTCGCCGGGCATCCGGTCCTCCTTGCCGCCGAGGCCGACGAGGTCGAGCACCTGCGGCACGGACTTGCGGATCTCGCCGCGCGACTTGCCGATGACCTCCTGCGCGAAGGCGACGTTCTCGGCGACCGTCTTGTTCGGCAGCAGGCGGAAGTCCTGGAACACCGTCCCCAGCTGGCGCCGGATCTGCGGCACCTTCCAGTTGGAGACGCGCGCGAGGTCCTTGCCCAGGACGTGCACCTGCCCGTGGCTGGCCCGCTCCTCGCGGAGGATCAGCCGCAGGAAGGTGGACTTTCCGGAGCCGGAGGACCCCACGAGGAACACGAACTCGCCCTTCTCGACCTCCAGGGAGACGTCCCTGAGGGCAGGGCGGTTCTGCTTGGGGTAGACCTTGGACACGTTGTCGAATCGGATCACGGATGCACCACGGGTAGCCGGGGGTAGATGAGCGTGACCATACGCGAAGCGGAAGGACGACCGCAGTCACCGTCCGGGGTTGCGCGACACATGTTCCCTTTGTGACGGATGTACGGCGCCCCGGCGGACCCGCGCGGTCCCGCTGCCGGGGGCAGGATACGGGGGGCCGCGCCGTTTGCCGCGGAACCTGGCACAGTGGAGGGGAACGTTCGCGTGGTCGCGGGCGTTGTGTCGATGGAACCGGTGGGAGGAGGGCGAGCGCATGACGTATGACCGGCTGGTGTGCGCGAACTGCGCCGCGCCCGTGAGCGAGGGCCGGTGCCCGGTGTGCCGTGCGAACCGCGAGCGGCTGCAGCAGGAGAACTTCTTCGCGGGACTGAACCCGACGGCGCTGGTCGCGCTGCTGGTGATGCTGGTCGCGGCGGTGGCGCTGCTCGCCCACCAGACCGCCTGACGCCCGCCCGACACCTGGCCCTCCGGCCGGGGACGAGACGTACGAGGGGCCCGGAGCGCGGTGGCGCTCCGGGCCCCTCGGCCTACGTCATCCGTACGCTGCGTACGCGCGCGGCCACCGTCAGGCGGCGGCGCCCCGGTCGGTCATGAGGCGCGGCAGCACCCGGAAGCCGATGCCGCCGGCGATCATCGTGGCGGCACCGATCACCAGGAAGGTGGTCTCCATGGCACCGGTCTCGGCGAGCTCCTTGCCGTCGCCCTGGGCGGCGGGGGCGGGCACCTCGTCGCCGGTGTCGGTGAGCACCGAGGAGCCCTGCTCCTGGGTGGAGGCCCCACCGTCGGGGTCGGCGGCGTTGCCGCTGCCGTTGCCACCGCCATTACCGTTGCCGTTGCCCGGCTCGGTGGGCTCGGCCGGCTCCTCCGGCTCGGTGGGCTCGTTCGGCTCCTCCGGCTCGGTGGGCTCGCCCGTGGGCTCCTCCGGCGTGGTCGGCTCCCCGGTGGGCTCCTCGGGGATCGTGGTCGGCGGCTCCTCGGGGATCGTGGTCGGCGGGGTCGTCGGCGGGGTCGGCTCGCCGGTCGGGTCCGCGTCGTCGAGGTCCGCCTCGACACCGAGGTCGAGACCCTCCTCGCTCGCCCCGGCGCTCACGCCGATCTCGAGGGCGGAGGCCGCGCCGGCCGCGGTGAGCGAGGCGCCGGCCGCGATCACGGCGCCGGCCGCGATCCGTGCGACACGGATCCGCGTCTTCTTGGTCATGTGGTTGCTACCCCCAGTAGCTCATCGTCAATGAGGCGGCGCTCGGGGGCCGTGATCAACGGGGGTAACTGCGGTGAAACGCCCCCCGGTTCACATGCGCCCCAGAGATACGCATGCCACGCTTCACCCTTCCGATTTTTCAAAAGAACGTCAAGGCCGTTGCGTACGCGATGTCCGGCTCCGCACGCTTTGCCGAACATCGAGGCCGTGAGTGTGATGTAAAACCCAGACATCCCCGACAGAGGAAAGGCAACTGCCCCCGAGAAGGGGGCAGTTGCCTTGTCGACAAAGCGCCGTTCGCGCGGAGGGCTACTTCTCCTGCTGCTTGCGCCAGCGAATCCCGGCCTCCAGGAAGCCGTCGATCTCGCCGTTGAACACGGCCTCGGGGTTGCCGACCTCGTACTCCGTGCGCAGGTCCTTGACCATCTGGTACGGGTGCAGCACGTACGAACGCATCTGGTTGCCCCAGGAGTTGCCGCCGTCGCCCTTGAGGGCGTCCATCTTGGCCTGCTCCTCCTGGCGGCGCCGCTCCAGCAGCTTGGCCTGGAGGACGTTCATCGCCGTGGCCTTGTTCTGGATCTGGGAGCGCTCGTTCTGGCAGGAGACCACGATGCCGGTGGGGAGGTGCGTGATGCGCACCGCGGAGTCGGTGGTGTTCACGCCCTGGCCACCGGGGCCGGAGGAGCGGTAGACGTCGATGCGCAGGTCGGACTCGTCGATGTCGACGTGGTCGGACTGCTCGACGACGGGGAGCACCTCGACGCCGGCGAAGGAGGTCTGGCGCCGGCCCTGGTTGTCGAAGGGCGAGATGCGCACGAGGCGGTGGGTGCCCTGCTCGACCGAGAGGGTGCCGTAGGCGTAGGGCGCCTGGACGGAGAAGGTGGTCGACTTGATGCCGGCCTCCTCCGCGTACGACGTCTCGATCAGTTCGGTCTTGTAGCCGCGCTGCTCGGCCCAGCGCAGGTACATGCGCTGGAGCTTCTCGGCGAAGTCGGCGGCGTCGACGCCGCCGGCCTCGGCGCGGATGTTGACGAGCGCCTCGCGGGAGTCGTACTCGCCGCTGAGCAGGGTCCGGACCTCCATCTCGTCCAGCGCCTTCTTGACGGCGGCGAGCTCGGACTCGGCCTCGGCACGGGTGTCCGGGTCGTCCTCCTCCTCGGCCATCTCGAAGAGCACGGCGAGATCGTCGATCCGGCCGCGCAGCGCCTCGGCCTTCCGCACCTCGGCCTGGAGGTGGGAGAGCTTGCTGGTGATCTTCT
>NZ_JAPSKQ010000286.1 GCF_031181555.1 Streptomyces sp.
GCGGGTCCGCACCCCGGCGCGGCACCCGGGGCGTGCCGCCGGCGCGGGGCGGCAGTTCGTCCCGCGCCGGCGCCTCGCGCGGTGGTACGCCGTCCCGGCCCGGTTCCCGGCCCACCCCCGCGCCCCGGAACCCCGGCCGGTCCGGCACCGGCCCTCGCCGCCAGGGGCCCCGGACGACGGGCACCGGTCTGCGCCCGGCCAATCCGCGGCTGCTCCGGCAGCGGTTGTTCGTGTTCGTCGTCGTGACGCTGGTGGTCGCGCTCGGCATCGCCCTGGTGCAGGGCTGCCAGGGGCCGTCACGGGGACTCGGCGGCGACGGGAACGGCGTGCGGGAGCAGCGGGAACAGGTGCGCGACGCCTACGAACCGCTGGACCAGGACGACCTCATGTACGAGCGGTACGTCTCGACGCTGGAGCGGGACGGCTGAGGCTCCGGCTCCCGGGGCCTGCCGGGCGGGTCCTACGCCCGGGGGCGCCCCGTGGCCACCGCGTAGAAGGCGACCGCCGCCGCGGCGCCCACGTTGAGGGAGTCGACGCCGTGGGACATCGGGATGCGGACCCACTCGTCGGCCGCCGTCAGGGCCTGCCCGGACAGTCCGTCGCCTTCCGCGCCCAGCATCAGGGCGACGCGGTCCATCCGGTGGGGCGCCGCCTCGTCGAGTGAGCGGGCCTTCTCGTCGGGGGTGAGGGCGAGGAGGGTGAAACCCGCCTCGCGGACCGGGTCCAGGCCCTTGGGCCAGGTGTCCAGCCGGGCGTACGGCACGGAGAAGACCGCGCCCATGGAGACCTTGACGCTGCGGCGGTAGAGGGGGTCGGCGCAGTCCGGGGAGAGCAGGACCGCGTCCATGCCGAGGGCGGCGGCCGAACGGAAGATGGCGCCGATGTTGGTGTGGTCGTTGACCGACTCCATGATCACCACACGCCGGGTGGTCCGGAGCAGGTCGGCCGCCGTGGGCAGCGGCTTGCGCTGCATCGAGGCGAGCGCGCCGCGGTGCACGTGGTAGCCGGTGACCTGCTCGGCGAGCCCGGGGTCGACCACGTAGACCGGGGCCGGGAGGTCGTCGATCACGTCGCGCATGACGTCGACCCACTTGGCCGTGAGCAGCATGGAGCGCATCCCGTAGCCCGCGTCCTTGGCCCGTCTGATGACCTTCTCGCCCTCGGCGATGAACAGTCCCTCGGCGGGTTCGCGCTTGCGGCGCAGCTCGACGTCGGTCAGGTCCGTGTAGTCGTGCAGGCGCGGGTCGTCGGGGTCCGAGACGGTGATGAGGTCGGCCACGGGGTGATACTGCCTTGTCCTGGGTGCGGTGCCAACGGCTGGGATCGGTCGTGCGGCCCGGGGTTACCGCGAGGCCGGGAGGCCGACGCCGACGACCTCGCCGATGACGATGACGGCGGGCGGCCGGACCTCCTGCGCGACGACCGTTTCGGCGACCGTGGCGAGGGTGGCGTCGACCCGGCGCTGGGCGGCCGTGGTGCCCTCCTGGATCAGGGCGACGGGGGTGTCCGGGGACTTGCCGTTGGCCACCAGGGTCTCGGCGATCCGGCCGATCTTGTCGACGCCCATGAGGACGACCAGCGTGCCGGTCAGCTTCGCCAGTGACGGCCAGTCGACCAGGGAGCGCTCGTCGTCGGGCGCGACATGGCCGCTGACCACGGTGAACTCGTGGGCCACCCCGCGGTGGGTGACGGGGATGCCGGCCGCGCCCGGGACCGAGACGGAGCTGGAGATGCCGGGGACGACGGTGCAGGGGACGCCCGCCTCGGTGAGCGCCTGGAGCTCCTCCATGCCGCGGCCGAAGACGTACGGGTCGCCGCCCTTGAGGCGGACCACCGACTTGCCCTGCTTGGCGTGTTCGATCAGCGCGTTGTTGATGGCCTCCTGGGCCATGAAACGGCCGTAGGGGATCTTCGCCGCGTCGATCACCTCGACGTGCGGCGGCAGCTCGGCGAGCAGGTCGCGCGGGCCGAGCCGGTCGGCGATGACGACGTCGGCCTCGGCGAGCAGGCGGCGGCCGCGCACGGTGATCAGGTCGGGGTCGCCGGGGCCGCCGCCGACCAGGGCGACGCCCGGGGTGCGGGTGCGGTGGTGCGGGGCGACGAGGGTGCCGTCGCGCAGGCCCTCGACCACGGCATCGCGGATGGCGGCGGTGTGGCGGGGGTCGCGGCCCTTGGCGTCGGTGGTGAGGACGGCCACCGTGACGCCCTCGCTGTGTCCGGTCGCCGGGGTCCACGCGGTGGCCCGGTCGGCGTCGTCGGAGCGGACGCACCAGACGCGGTGCCGCTCGGCCTCGGCGGACGCCCGCTCGTTGGCCTCGGGGTCGCTGGTGGCGATCAGGGCGTACCAGGCGTCCGCGAGGTCGCCGTCGGCGTACCCGCGCCGCTCCCAGGTGATCTCGCCCGCGTCGGCCATCGCCTCCACGGAGGGGGTCGCCTCGGGGGACACGAGGAGGATGTCCGCGCCGGCCGCGATGAGGGCCGGGAGGCGGCGCTGGGCGACCTGGCCGCCGCCGAGCACGACCACTCGGCGGCCGGTGAGACGGAGGCCCACGGGGTAGGCGGGGTGTTCGGCCATGAGGGTACGGCTCCTCGTACGAGCGGCGTGCGGGGGGCGCTACGGCACTGGAGCGGCCCTGACGTGCGGATTCTAAAGGTGGGGTTCAGCGTACGGCGGGGTGGGCCCGGCGGCGGCGGTGCTCGCCCCGCCCGCGCCCGCCCCGGCCGGCGTTCTTCTCGGCTGCTTCTCGGTTGCTTCCCGGCTACTTCTCGGTGACTCCCGCCGAGTCGAACGTCGCCACCTCGTGCATCGCCCGCGCCGTGCTCTGCACCAGCGGCAGCGCGAGCAGCGCGCCGGTGCCCTCGCCGAGGCGCAGGTCGAGGTCGACCAGCGGGCGCAGGCCCAGCTTGTTGAGGGCGGCCACATGGCCGGGCTCGGCGCTGCGGTGTCCCGCGATGCAGGCGGCCAGGACCTCGGGGGCGATGGCCCGGGCCACCAGGGCGGCGGCGCCGGCGCTGACGCCGTCCAGGATCACCGGCGTCCGCAGGGACGCGCCGCCGAGCAGCAGGCCGACCATGGCCGCGTGCTCGAAGCCGCCGACCGCGGCCAGCACGCCGATCGGGTCGGCCGGGTCCGGCTGGTGCAGTTCGAGGGCGCGGCGCACGACCTCGGTCTTGCGGGCGAGCGTCTCGTCGTTGATGCCCGTGCCGCGGCCGGTGACCTCCGCCGGGTCCGCGCCCGTGTAGACCGAGATGAGGGCGGCGGACGCGGTGGTGTTCGCGATGCCCATCTCACCCGTGAGCAGGGCCTTGTTGCCCGCCGCGACCAGGTCGCGGGCGGTCTCGATGCCCACTTCGATGGCCTTCTTGGCCTCCTCGCGGGTCATCGCGGGGCCGGTGGTCATGTCGGAGGTGCCGGCGCGGACCTTGCGCGGCAGCAGACCGGGGGTGGCCGGCAGGTCGGCGCAGACGCCGACGTCGACGACGCAGACCTCGGCGCCCACCTGGGTCGCGAAGGCGTTGCAGACCGCTCCCCCGCCGAGGAAGTTGGCCACCATCTGGGCGGTGACCTCCTGCGGCCAGGGGGTGACGCCCTGGGCGTGCACCCCGTGGTCGCCGGCGAAGATCGCGACGGCCGCGGGCTCCGGGATGGGCGGCGGGCACTGGCGGGACAGGCCGGACAGCTGGGCGGAGATGATCTCCAGCATGCCGAGCGCCCCGGCCGGCTTGGTCATGCGCTTCTGCCGCTCCCACGCCTCGCCGAGCGCCTTGGCGTCCAGCGGGCGGATCTGTGCGACGGTCTCGGCGAGCAGGTCGTGGGGTTCCTCTCCGGGCAGGGCGCGACGGCCGTACGTCTCCTCGTGCACGACCCAGGACAGCGGGCGGCGCTTGGACCAGCCGGCCTGCATCAGCTCGGGCTCGTCCGGGAACTCGTCGACGTAGCCCACGCACAGGTAGGCGACGACCTCCAGGTGCTCGGGCAGGCCGAGGGCGCGGACCATCTCGCGCTCGTCGAAGAAGCTGACCCAGCCGACGCCGAGGCCCTCGGCGCGGGCGGCGAGCCAGAGGTTCTCGACGGCGAGCGCGGAGGAGTACGGCGCCATCTGCGGCTGGGTGTGCCGGCCCAGGGTGTGCCGGCCGCCGCGGGTCGGGTCGGCGGTGACGACGATGTTCACCGGGGTGTCGAGGATGGCCTCGATCTTCAGTTCCTTGAACTGCTTCGCCCGGCCCTTGGGGAGCGACTTGGCGTAGGCGTCGCGCTGGCGCATGGCCAGTTCGTGCATGCTGCGCCGGGTCTCGGCGGAGCGGATGACGACGAAGTCCCAGGGCTGCGAGTGGCCGACGGAGGGCGCGGTGTGGGCGGCCTCCAGGACGCGGAGCAGCACCTCGTGCGGGATGGGGTCGCTGCGGAAGCCGTTGCGGA
>NZ_JAPSKQ010000287.1 GCF_031181555.1 Streptomyces sp.
ACGACGGCGCACTGTCCACGGGCGGTCCCCCTCCACCATGACCAACCCGAAGATCATCCCACCCGGACAGCCAACGTAACAGCACCGTGTCGGCAGTTCATGGCCCTGGGGCCGGTACATGGCCGAGCTGTAACGGCCGGCCGCCGTGACGGCCGGCCTCGGGACCGGCGCCGGTCATACGGGCGGCCCGGTGACGAAGTCACCGTTCTCGTCGTAGGGCCAGGCGTTGGCGACGCAGCCGTGCAGGCCCTTGATCTGCTGCATCATCACGGGGGCCAGTCGCCCGGCGCCCCCGCAGGTCACGTGCGAGTGACCGAGGAAGTGCCCCACCTCGTGGTTGATGATCAGCGCCCGGTAGTCGTGGATCGGCCCGTCGAAGTTGGGCGAGCCCTTGACCCAGCGCTTGAGGTTCACCACCACCCCTCCGGGAACCTCGCAGTTGTACTCGCCTCCGGTGTCCTGCTGGATGCCCGCCCAGCACAGGGCGTCCGCCGTCGCCGGTGTCGCGATCTTTATCGTGATGTCGTGCGGCGATCCCGCGCCCACCAGTTGGAACGCGTTGTCCGGGTCGTGGGTCCAGCCCCGCGGGGCGGCGAGTATCTCGGCGATCTCGTTCGCCGCCTGGGACGGCGAGATGTCGAGGCCGGTCTCGACCTCCACGACGTAGCGCACCGGGCGGGAACCGCTGCCCACCGTCTCCCCACTGGCCTGCGCGGTGACGAACGTACCGTTGCCCGTCGGGGGGACGTCGATCTCGGTCCGGCTCGCGGAGGGAGAGGGGGAGGAGGAAGGGGAGACGGAGGGGGACGGTGTGGGAGTGGGGGTGACGTGCGTGCTCCGCGGGTGCGGCGCACCGCTCGACGCGTCGCTCCGCCCGCCTCCCAGGAGGTACGCCGCCGAACCCAGCAGGCCGGCGGCCACCAGCAGGCCGATCAGCAGGCTCCGGCCCCGGCGGCGCGGCCGTCCCCGGCGATGGGCGGACCGGCGTCGGTGACCGGCGCGGTGACCGGCCGCGGTGCTGCCGGTGGCGGGTGCGGATTGCCGCTCTCGTGCCGAATACATGGCAGCTCAATCTGGTGATCCCAGATGATCCCCATGAGCCGGCGCTGTCACGGAAAGATAACGACGCCCGCGTTCCCCGGCCCGTGTGATCGTTGTGTAACGGCGGTCGGAGAGGGGCCTTCCTCGGGACGGTCATCTCGTCCGGTCTGCTTACACTGCCGAAATGCCACGGGTTCTGATCGTCGAAGACGACCTAGATGTCCGCAGGGCCGTCCAACTGGGTCTGCGGCATCAGGGGCATGAGGTCTTCGCCGTGGAAACGGGGGAGGAAGGGCTGGAACAGCTCCTCCCCTTCCGGCCGGACGTCGTCGTGCTCGATCTCATGCTGCCCGGCATGTCCGGCCTGGACGTGTGCCGCCGGATCAGGGACCGCGACCAGGTACCGATCATCATGGTGACGGCCCGGGGAGACGACGTCGACGTGGTCGTGGGACTGGAGACCGGTGCGGACGACTACGTGGTGAAGCCCGTGCAGGCCCGGGTGCTCGACGCACGGATACGGGCCGTACTGCGCAGACAGGACGCGTCGCTGCCGGACGGCACCCGTCCCCGGGCGGAGACGCACGGCGAGCTGGTCGTCGACCGCGCCGGACTCGTGGTGACGCACCGCGGCGAACCCGTCACCCTCGCCCCCTCCGAACTGCGGCTGCTGCTGACCCTGTCGGCCTCGCCCGGCCAGGTGTTCAGCCGCCAGCAGCTGCTGGAAGCGGTCTGGGAACACAGCTACCACGGCGACATACGGCTCGTGGACGCCTGTGTGAAGCGACTGCGCAACAAGCTCGGCGAGGGCAGGAATCCCCGTTACGTGCAGACCGTACGCGGATTCGGTTACCGCTTCGGCACCTCATGAGCGACCGGACGTCCGCGCGGACACGGAGGACCGCCGGGGAGCGGAGGACCGCACCCGAGGTCCCCACGGCTGAAGAGCCCCCCGCCCCCGTACCGGGTGCCGGCCCCCGGCGGTTCCTCCGGGCGGCCCTGGCACGCATCCCGCTCCCCCTGCGCGGTCTGCGCCCCCGCCTGCTGACGTCCTTCGTCCTGGTGGCCATGGCCAGCTCCCTGGGCACCGGGGCCCTCGCCTTCCGCGAGGCGCGCACGGGGGTGCTCCAGCAGAGCCAGGACTCCGTCATCAACCAGTTTCGTACGAGCGTCGACGCCGTCGCGCCCTCCATCCCCATTGCCCCGAACCAGGCGGACCTCCAGTCCGCGGTGGACCAGGTGCTGCACGCGAACCGTTCGTCGGGCTGGCGGATCATGGCCACGTACGGTGGCCACCGCGCCTACGCGCCGAGCGCCGGTTTCGTCGAGCTGAGCCCCGAAATGCTCCGGTCCGTCCGGGACCGACGTGTCGCGGTGTTCCAGCGGATGAACGTCGACGGGCGTCCTCGTCTCGTCGTCGGCATGCCCGTCACGTACACCTGGGGCGAGGGCCTGGAGACCAGGCTCTCCGGGCTCGTGATGTACCTGGAGGTCCCGCAGACCACCGAGGAGGGGTACGTCGAGGCCATGGTCCACGGCATCGAGCGGGCCACCCTGGTGGCCCTGTGCCTCGCCGTCGTCCTGGCGCTGCTCGCCGCGAGGGGCGTACTGCGTCCCGTACGGGCGCTGCGCCGGGCGACGCGCCGGATGGCCGCGGGGCATCTCGACGTCCGGCTGGACGTCACCGGCTCCGACGAACTGGCCGATCTCTCCCGGTCCTTCAACGAGACGGCGGCCGAACTGGAGCGGACCGTACGGGAGCTGCGCCGCCTGGAGGCCCAGGGGCGCCGCTTCGTGGCGGATGTCTCCCACGAGCTGCGCACGCCGCTGGCGGCGATGTCGGCGGTCACCGACGTGCTGGACCTGGAGGGAGAAGGGGAGACCGGTGAGGCGCTGCGGCTCATCAGCGAGGGAACGAACCGGCTGAGCGGATTGGTGAACGACCTGATGGAGATCTCCCGTTTCGACGCGGGGGCGGCCGAACTCAACCGGGACGAGATCGACCTGGCCGAGTCCGTACGGCGCACCGTCGCCTCCCGGTGGCGGCAGGAGCAGGTGGAGACCCTGCTGCCCGGACCGGGTGAGCTCCGCGCGCGCGTCGATCCGCGCAGACTCGACGTGGTGACGGCCAATCTGATCGGCAACGCGCTGCGGCACGGAGAGCCGCCCGTGCGGCTGACCATGGGGGTACGGGTGGACGGGGCGGGCATGGCGTGGGCCGTCATCGAGGTGACCGACAACGGACCGGGGATCGCCGAGGAGGCCATGCCGCACATCTTCGAGCGGTTCTACAAGGCGAGCACCTCACGGGCCAGGAGCGAGAGCAGCGGGCTGGGTCTGGCCATCACGGCGGAGAACGTGCGCCTGCACGGGGGGCGCATCCGGGCGGCGAACCTGCCCCGGGGCGGCGCGGTGTTCACGGTCGAACTCCCGCTGCACCGCGACGACACCGACACCGAGGCCGACGGGGGCACCCGGTGAGGGGCTCGCGCACGGCAGCGCTGCTGTCCGGGCTCACGGCCGTGGCCGCGGTCGCGCTCACGGCGTGCGGAGTCCCCCCGTCCGGTGTCATCGAGACCGGTGCGCCGGCGAGCGGCATGTACTCCCCCAGTGCGACACCACCCTCGACGCCCGCCACCATCTCCCTCTTCTTCCTGCGCGACGGGAAGTTGACGCCCTATCCCCGCCGGATCGACGACGCCGGGGACTTCGAGGCCGTCGTACGCCTGCTGTTCGAGGGGCCGGCCGCGAACAAGGCCGCGATGGCCACCACGGAGCTGCCCCGCCTGACGGACGCGCCGCGGGTGGCGATCGACGGCGGCATCCTCTTCGTCAAACTCCCCGATGCGACGGCTCCGCTGAGCCGTCGGGCCATGCTCCAGCTGACGTGCACGGTGAACCACGCGGCTTCGCCGGTCCCCACCGCCGTCCCCCGCGCCGACGCGGAAGCCGACGGCGACACCGCGCGCCGTTCCGCCGCACCCAGCAGCCTGCATGTGTTCGGGGACGGATGGGCGATGACGCAGTCGGACCACGCGTGCCCCGTCGTGTCCCCTCCGCAGGAGCAGCCGGAAGCACCGACCCCGTGGGAGCCCTCCGGCTGACCACCGGGCGGCCCCCACCCAGGACGGCCCCCGCCCAGGACCGGAACCGGCCTTCCGGCCACGCCCCCGCCTGACCGCACGGTGGCAGGCCGGCCGACCGCTTCCGGGCATATGCTGTGCCGCTCGAAAAGCCATCGTCGCCGGTCAAGCGATATAGCGGTACTCGCTGATCACGCCGCCGAGGATCCTGGTCCGCAGCACTCGGCGGGCGTTGAGGTCGTGCACTGTGGCATCGGGCCGTTCCGTGGCATCAGGCGGT
>NZ_JAPSKQ010000115.1:0-6706 GCF_031181555.1 Streptomyces sp.
CCGGGCGGCCGGGCGGCTGCTCACGGATGAGCCCGGCCCGGCCGGACGGCCGCCCACCGGCGAGGGGAGCGCTCATGAGTGACGCCGACCGCTACCAGGTGTTCCGCAGCGCGCTCCCGGAGACCTGTCCCTCCGACCCGTCCCGCATGGTGTTCACGGCCGACGCACGCGGACGCTGCGAGGTCTTCACCTGGGACGCCTCCTTGTGCCGGGCGCGGCAGGTGACCTCCCGCTCCACCGGAACGTTTCACTGCTCCATCGACCACGACGCCGACGTCTGGTGGTTCGACGAGGACCGCGACGGCCACGGGGCGTGGCGCCACCAGCCCTTCCACCACGACGGGACCCGCGACGTCCCGGACCCGCCCGGTCTGCTGGACCTGCCGCCCGGCCTGCCACGCGGGCTCGCCTTCGCCGCCGGCGGCACCACGGCCGTCGCCCTCACCGACGGCCGGACCGGCACCGTCCACCTCGGACGCAAGGGAAACCCGGCGAGGCAGCTGCTCCGCGTCCCCGGCCCGCTCACCCTCCACGGCATCTCACCGGACGGCGGCCTCCTTGCCGTGACCGGCACGGGCGACGCCGTGACGCTGCTCGACACGGCCGGCACCGTCACCGCCGTACTGCCGGGCCGGACCGCCCGTCAGTGGTGCCGCGGCTTCCGCCCGGCCGGCGGCCCCGAACTGCTCCTCGTGCTGCAGACCGACGAGCACTACCTCCTGGCCACCTGGACCCCAGGGGCCGGTACCGTCGTCCACGACTGGTGCCCGTTCGACACGGAGATCACCGCCCGCTGGTACCCGGACGCCCGCGCCGTCCTCGTCCGGCAGGACCGCCACGGCCGCTCCCTGCTGCACCGCGTGGACCTGACGGCCCGTCGCCGCACCCGGTTGGGCACGCCGCCCGGCACGATCCTCGACGCGGCGCCCCGCCCCGGCGGCGGCCTGCACTACCTGTGGACCGACACCGCGCACCCGCCCGTCCTGCGCGCCACGGACAACACCCCTCTGCCACCCCTGACCGGCACCCCGCCCGAGGTGCCCGGCCGGCATCTGGACCTGTGGACGCCCACGCCCGACGGCCCGGTCCATACCCTCCTCGCCCTCCCCGAGGCGGCGGCCCCGCGGCGGCCCGCCCCCCTCGTCTTCCTCGTCCACGGCGGCCCCGCCGACCAGGACCGCGACGCCTACGACGCCACCGTCCACTCCCTGGTCGCTTCCGGCTACGCCGTGGCCCGCGTCAACTACCGCGGCTCGACCGGCTACGGCCCCCGCTGGCGGCGGGCGTTCACCGCCGGCGTCGGGCACACCCAGGTGCAGGACCTCGCCACCGTCCGCGCCGACCTGCTGCGCCGCGGGCTCGCGGCACCCGGCGCGACGGCCCTGTGGGGCGTGTCCTGGGGGGCGTACCTGGTGCTGCTGGCCCTCGGCACGCGCCCCGGCCTGTGGCAGACCGGCGTCGCCGTGAAGCCGCTCGCCGACTGGGCCACCGCGCACCGCTCCTCGACGTCCGCCCTGCGCGCCCTCGACGTGCGGCTGTTCGGCGGCACCCCGGACGAGGTGCCCGAGCGCTACGAGCGCAGCTCTCCGATCAGCTACGCGGCCCGCGTCACGGCGCCGCTGCTCGTGGTCGGCGCCACCCGGGACGCCAAGTGCCCGCCGGACCAGATCCGTTCCTACCTCGGTGCCCTCGACGCCGCCGGCGTCGCCCACGAGGCGATGTGGGTCGACACCGGCCACGACGGATACGACGGCGCCGCCCACGTCGCCGTGCTGCGGCGCGCGATGACGTTCCTGCGCCGCCATCTGACCGCGCTCCCGGGCCCGGTCACCCCCGACTCCCCCGGTCACCGGGGGAGCCCGGAGCCGCCGCGCACACGGCGGCCCGGGCCGGCACGAACCACTCACTGACGAAGGGAGAGCTCCGTGCAGAAGGACATCATCCACAACGATCCGCTCGCGGACGACGAGGAGAACCGCAAGCCCGGCATCGGCATCACGATCACCGTTCCGTTCCGGAACGCCGACGAGGGCGACGAGGAGTGATCACCGCCCGGCCGGTCCCGCCCCGGGGCCGGCCGGGTTCCCCGGGTGTTCCTCCCCGCCGCTTCCCGCCACCGACGTCCCCGCCTCCGACGCACAACCAAGGAGCAAGCCGTGCGCGTTCTGCTGGTCAACATGCCCTGGTCCCCGATCGACCTGCCCTCGCTGGCCCTCGGCATCCTCAAACGCAGCGTCGACGAGCGCGTGCCGGACACCACCTGCGAAGTGCTGCACGCGAACCTGGAGTTCACCGACTGGATCACCCACCGGACCGAGTTCACCGGCCAGGACTACGAGTACTACGCGCTGTCGTCCTACTTCCTCGGCTGCGGTGACTGGGTGTTCTCCTCCGCGCTGTACGGCGACCCGGAGTGGAGGGACGAGGAATTCACCCGCGTCATGACGCCCAAGCTGCGCACGTCGCGGATGCGGATGACCAGGGAACTGCACCGTGTCGTCCCGGAGTTCGTCGACGAGATCGCGCGGGCGATCGTCGCGGCGGAACCGGACGTGGTCGGGTTCACCTCGACCTTCCAGCAGAACACCGCCGCCCTCGCCGCCGCCCGGCACGTCAAGGAGCTGGCGCCGCACATCGTGACGGTCATGGGCGGGGCCAACTGCGATTCCGAGCAGGGCGCCGCGGTTCACCGCAACTTCCGCTTCGTCGACCACGTCGTGCGCGGCGAGGGCGAGAGCGCCTTCCCCGCGCTGCTGACCGCCCTGCGGGACGGCAGCGACGACCTGACCGGCATCCCGGGGCTGTGCCACCGGGCGCCCGACGGGTCGAGCGTCGCCAACCCGATGGCGACCAGCCCGCTGCCGCCGGCGGCGATCCTGCCGCCCGACTACAGCGGCTACTTCGATCGGCTGGCCGCGTCGGTGGCACGCAACTGGGTGGAGCCCAAGCTGGTCGTGGAAGGAGCCCGCGGCTGCTGGTGGGGGGAGAAGCACCACTGCACGTTCTGCGGCCTGAACGGCTCTTTCATGCAGTTCCGCAGCAAGAGCCCCGAGACCTTCTACGAAGAGATCATGGATCTCGCCGAGCGGCACCGGGTGCTGGACATGTACGTCGTCGACAACATCCTCGACATGAAGTACCTGTCGACCGTGCTGCCCCGCATCATCGACAGTGGCCACGACCTGCGCATGCACATCGAGATCAAGGCGAACATGCGGCGAGCCCAGCTGCAGGTCCTCGCCGACGCGGGCCTCATCTACGTGCAGCCCGGCATCGAGAGCCTCAACAGCCGTGTCCTGGACCTGATGGACAAGGGGGTGAGCGGCTGCCAGAACGTGCGCATGCTGAGGGACGCCGCCGAGACCGGGCTGTCCGTCTCCTGGAACTACCTGCACGGCTTCCCCGGCGAGACGGACGACGACTACGCCCCGGTCATCCGTCAGATCCCGGCCCTGGAGCACCTCGACCCGCCGGTCGACCTGTCGGCCCGCATCGCCATCGAGCGGTTCAGCCCCTACTTCAACGAGCCCCAGCTCGGTTTCACCGGCCTGCGTGCCGAGGAGCACTACCGCTTCACGTACGACCTGCCCGAGGAGGAGCTGTACGACCTGGCGTACGTCTTCGAGGCACCCGCGCGCGGCATCGGCGAGGACACCGCGGAGCGGCTGAACGCCGCGCTGGCGCTGTGGAAGAAGCGTCACGTCGACGCCCGGCTGACGCACACCGACCTGGGGGACCGGATCGTCCTGGTGAGCCGGCGCAGCGGCTTCGCATGGCGCACCCGGGAGCTGACGGACCCGTTCGAGATCGCCGCGTTCCGGCTGCTGGACCAGCCGCACACGGTCGCCGCCCTGCACCGCAAGGCGTCCGACAGGGCCTCCGAGCCCCGGACCGAGCAGGATGTCCGGGCACTCCTGGACGGCTGGGTCGCCGACGGGATCGTGTTCACGGACGCCGGGCAGTACGTGCACATCGCGCCGTCCGCGGTCAACCAGGACCTGCTGCGGCTGGACTTCATGCGCCACACCCACCGCGTGCGGGAGGACGGCGCCCCCGAGGACGGCACCCCGGAGCCCGGCGACCGGCCGAGGACCCGCGACGAGGAACCGGTCCTGTCCTGATCCCCTTCCCGAGCACTGGAGCGCACATCATGACGCAGACCGCTGAGAAGTTCTCCGTGACGGCGTGGCGCGATCACGACGAGGAGGCGTGCGCCCTGCCGGGCATGGCGCTCGGCACGATCGGCCTGCCCGAGGTGACCGGTGAGGCCTGCGACCGGCTGTGGCGCAGCGGCGTCCGCCGCGTGGCCCTCGAGGAGCCGGTCGACCTCACCGCCACCGGCGCCGCCGCCGAGCGCCGGGCCGTCGATCTGCTCTGCCTGGTCCGGGAGCTGACCGCCCGCGCCGTGCACGTCGACTGGGATCTGCGGCTGCCCGCCGGGGGCGGCGCGCACCAGTGGAAGCTGCTGTCCCACCTGCAGCCGCCGCGCGTCGTCGACAACGTCACGGACGCGGACGCCGCCCTGTACGCCTGGCGCACCAACCACTACCTGTGCAAGCTGGTGTGGCGGCGGGGTCCCGGCTTCATGCAGATCCGCGACCGGCGCTGGGGGGAACTGCGCCGCTTCACGGCCGACGAGCCGGAGTACCGGGCGGCCGTCGCTGCCCTGGACTTCGGTGTCGACCACCGCGAGGTGCCGTCGGCGGTGCTCGCCGAGTTCACCGAGGAACTGCTGGTGCTGCGAGTGGGTGACCTCGCCTGGTGGCTGCCGTACAGGGTGAACCGCTGGCTGCAGGAGGCGATGGCCATCTGAGCGGCCCGGCGCGTGCCGAGCGCCCCTGGCACGCGCTCCGACCGGCCCACGCGCCCTGGAACGCCGCCGTCCACCGGCCGGCCTCGCCGCCTCCCGGCCCTCGTCGGAGGCGGATGGAGGCAGTCCTCCGACACGGTGCACGCGTCGCGTCACTGGACCGGGCGCTCATCGTCACGATGACGCGGCGCTGACCCGCAAGGGCCGGCGGGGTCGCGGACGTGCACGGCTCGGAACGGGTGCGGTTCCGGTCCTCGCCCAGGAGTGTCTTCTCCGTAGGTGCGGCCCCGGACCGGCAGGCCGCCGCCGGGAAACGCGGCGAGGGCCGTGGTCGCGGTCCGGTCCGGAACGGCGGGCAACCCTGTGCAGGCGTCGACCTCGGTCCACCCCCTGCGACCGCACGGCACAGCAGCGGCCGGTCGGGGCCGTCGGCCCGCCAACACGCAGATTCCTGCCGGGAGATGGGCAGCAGAGCCCCCCTGCTATGGTGCGCCGATGTCATCGATCAAGCAGTTCCAAGTCACCTTCGACTGCGCAGAACCTGAGCGCGTCGCTCGCTTCTGGTGCGAGGTGCTGGGGTACGTCGTATCGCCGCCACCGAAGGGGTTCGCCACTTGGGACGACTTCGACCGCTCCCGGCCCCCTGAGGATCGGGGTTCATGGTTCGCCTGCAGTGATCCCTCAGGTGTGGGCCCGCGGCTGTTCTTCCAGCGCGTTCCCGAAGGCAAGGTCGTCAAGAACCGGCTGCATCTTGACGTGCGGGTCGGCACCGGGCTCATGGGTGAAGAGCGTCTGGCCGCGCTCGAAGCCGAGTGCGCACGACTGGTCGCGCTCGGTGCGGTGCGCGTGCGACTGCTGTACGACGGCAACGATTCGTGCATCGTGATGCAGGACATCGAGGGCAACGAGTTCTGTCTCGACTGAGCATCCTCCGAGCCGTCGAGGTGGGGGGCCGTCTCCCCTGGGCCTCTCCGAAGGCGGTCCCGTGCGGGTGCGTCGGCGTCCGAATGATGACGAGCCCGGGACCCGCGGGGATGCCGGCCCGGTCGCGACGCAACAGGGCCACGCCGAGGTGTCGAGAACGAGCTCGGCCCGCTTGCCGCCGGCGGTGTCCACCCGCGTGGAGGAGCCGAGGCGAGTCCCTTCACGCGTCCGGGTTGCGGTCCGGCGGACGGTGGCCCCCGCGCTCCTTGCGGAGAAAGACGCGGGGGCCCCGCCTCATCAGCGCGTCACGGGCGGGTCAGGTGCCTCGAACCGAGCCATGTCAGGGAGCTGTCGCTGTTGATCTTGGCAAGGGTGACGTAGACATCGGACGCGCCACCGGGGACGTTCACGTCCATGGTGAAGCTGAAGGTCTTGGTGCTGTAGTTGCATGCGGTGCGGGTCTCGGACCCCGAGGTGCTGGAAGGGTAGGTGCCGATGATGACCTGGACACAGCCGCTGACGTGCGATTCGACGCGCCCGGAGATACCGACCGAGCGGTTGTGGAATTCGGCGTTGCCGTAGGTGCTGCCCTGACCACCGGGCATGCTCCACCCCACGGGGGCGGCGCTGGCCGGGCCCGCGGTCCCCGCTACGAGTGCGACGGCTCCGGCTGCGAGACCCACGCTCTTGACGATCTTGCGCACTTTTTCCTCCGTTGACGTGTCGATCGGCCGTACGGGAGCACGGCCTTCCGAGAGAAGCGGGGACGACG
This sequence comes from Streptomyces sp., assembly GCF_031181555.1. Taxonomy (GTDB): domain Bacteria; phylum Actinomycetota; class Actinomycetes; order Streptomycetales; family Streptomycetaceae; genus Streptomyces; species Streptomyces fimbriatus. Next base: position 6,507 of record NZ_JAPSKQ010000115.1, read on the forward strand.
AGGGCGGGCAACCGCCCGATCCGTCCCAGGAGCGACGGCCAGGGTGCCGATACAAGCCCCCGTTCCGGAAAGAGCCGCCGCCCCGTCCCGCCGCACCCTCTGAAACTCCGGGTCGCGAAGACGCCTTCAGCCTTCCGGTACACGGTGATCGGCGACAGCGGTGGGAGAGCCAGTTGTGCGGAACATAGGGCCAGCCGACC
>NZ_JAPSKQ010000115.1:6806-21638 GCF_031181555.1 Streptomyces sp.
CCGGAGGGCGCCGGCGCATCTGCGCACGCCGGTCACCCGTATGCCTGACCAGCGGTCGGCACAAGTCGGCATAAGACGGTGTTTCCCGGAGACTCGATAGCGCGAGCGCGGGCGAGCGCGCCCGGTGTCGTGCTGCGCGATCACCGGTGGCGGCGAGGAGACGGGCATGGTCCTGAGGTCATGAGCACCATCGAAGAGTCGATCGACATCGACGTCCCGGTCCATGTGGCGTACAACCAGTGGACACAGTTCAAGACGTTCCCCCGCTTCATGGACGGCGTCAAACGCGTCGACCAGATCCAGGCGGTGATGACCCACTGGGTGACCCGGTTCGGCCCGAGGAGGTACGAGTACGACGCGGAGATCGTGGAACAGATCCCGGACCGGCTGGTGCGCTGGCACGTCCTCGACGAACCCCGGCACACCGGCACGGCGACCTTCGAGGAACGCGACGCCGGCCACTGCCGGGTGACCCTGCGCGTCGACCTGCGGTCCCGGGGAATCGTGGAGCAGACGGCGACCACTCTCGGCCTCGCCCGCCGCGTGGTCCGCACCGCTCTGACGTCCTTCAAGGAGTTCACCGAGGGGCAGGGCCGCGAGACCGGCGCCTGGCGCGGCGAGATCAGCAAGGGCCACGTCCAGCCCACCGAGGGCCGGAGCCGTCCCCACGTGCCGACCTGGCCGTCCGGCTGACCGGTCACGGGACCGCACACGGGAGCCAGGGGGCGCAGGACACGGAGCGAGGAGAGATCACGTTGCAGAAGCCGCCGAGCGAGGAACCGGCCGACGACCGCCTTGAGGTCACCCCGCCCAAGACCTGGGCCGCGGGCGTACCAGCGGTGTACCACGCGATGAAGTACTCCCTGGACCAGACGTCGGCCCGGCGTACCGGGCTCACGCTGCTGAACCTCAACCAGGTCCGCGGCTTCGACTGCCCCGGCTGCGCGTGGCCCGAGCCCGAACCGGGGCACCGCCCCATGAACGAGTACTGCGAGAACGGCGCCAAGCACACCAACGACGAGGCCACCTCGCGCCGTGTCACGGCCGATTTCTTCCGCCGGTACTCGATCAGCGAGCTGGCCGAGAAGTCCGACCGGTGGCTCAACCAGCAGGGCCGCCTCACCCGGCCCATGGTCAAGCGCCCCGGCTCCGACCACTACGAGCCCATCAGCTGGAGCGCCGCCCTCGACCTGCTCGCCGACGAGCTGAAGGCGCTGGACTCCCCGAACGAGGCGATCTTCTACACCTCCGGCCGCGCCGGCAACGAGGCCGCGTTCGTCCTGCAGCTCTTCGCCCGCGCGTTCGGCACCAACAACCTGCCGGACTGCTCCAACATGTGCCACGAGTCCAGCGGCACCGCGCTCAACGAGACCCTCGGCACCGGCAAGGGCGACGTGTCGCTGCGCGACCTCTACCACGCCGACCTCATCCTGACCGTCGGCCAGAACCCGGGCACCAACCATCCCCGGATGCTGTCCGCGCTGGAGAACTGCAAGCGCCGCGGGGGCAGGATCGTCGCCGTCAACCCGCTGCCCGAGGCGGGCCTGGCCCGCTTCAAGCAGCCCCAGCGGCCCCGCGGCATCATCGGCCGAGGCACGCAGATCGCCGACCGCTTCCTCCACATCAGGATCGGCGGCGACCTGGCCCTGTTCCAGGCGCTCAACCTCCTGCTCCTGGAGGCGGAGGAGGCCGCGCCCGGCACCGTCCTCGACCGGGACTTCATCAACGTCCACACCAAGGGCTTCGAGGAGTTCGCCCAGCACCTGCGCGCCACCGTCTCCTGGCCCGAGGTCGAGAAGGCCACCGGTCTGACCCGCGCCCAGATCGAGGAGGTGCGCGACATGGTCCTCGAGAGCAAGCGCGTGATCGTCTGCTGGGCGATGGGCCTGACCCAGCACAGGCACGGCGTGCCCACCATCCGCGAAGTGGTCAACTTCCTGCTGCTGCGCGGCAACATCGGCCGGCCCGGCGCCGGTGCCTGCCCCGTGCGCGGTCACAGCAATGTGCAGGGCGACCGGACCATGGGCATCTGGGAGCGGATGCCGGACCACTTCCTCGACGCCCTCGCCCGCGAGTTCCGCTTCGAGCCGCCCCGCGAGCACGGCCTCGACTCCGTCGGCTCCATCCGGGCCATGCGCGACGGCCGCGCCAAGGTCTTCCTCGGCCTGGCCGGGAACTTCGTCCGTGCCACCCCGGACAGCGAGGTCACCGAGGCCGCCGTGCGCAACTGCCGGCTGACCGCGCACATCTCCACCAAGCTCAACCGCTCCCACGTCGTGTGCGGCGAGACCGCCCTGATCCTGCCCACCCTCGGCCGCACCGAGCGGGATGTGCAGGTCACCGGCGAGCAGTTCGTCACCGTCGAGGATTCCATGAGCCAGGTCCACGCCTCCCGCGGCGTCCTCGAACCGGCCTCCAAGCACCTCCTCAGCGAGGTCGCCATCCTCAGCCGCCTGGCCCGCCGCACCCTCGGTGAGAAGGTCCCCGTCCGCTGGGAGCGCTTCGAGGCCGACTACGACTGCGTCCGCGACCACATTTCCCGCGTCGTCCCCGGCTTCGAGGAGTTCAACACACGCGTCCGCCGTCCCGGCGGCTTCGGCCTGCCCAACCCGGTCAACGAGGGCGTCTTCCCCACACCCGCCGGCAAGGCCCTCTTCAGCCGCAACGACTTCGAGGCCCTGACCGCCCCGCCCGGCCACCTGATCCTGCAGAGCCTGCGCTCCCACGACCAGTGGAACACCGTTCCGTACACGGACGACGACCGTTACCGCGGCATCCACGGCTCCCGTCGCGTCGTCTTCGTCAACTGGTACGACATGCGCGAACTCGGTCTGGACGAGGGCGCGTCGGTCGACCTGGTCGGCGTCTGGGAGGACGGCGTCGAACGCCGGGCGGAGAACTTCCGGGTGGTCGGCTACCCGACCTCACGGGGCTGTGCGGCGGCCTACTACCCGGAGACCAATGTGCTGGTGCCGCTGGACAGCGTGGCGTACCTGAGCAATACGCCGACGTCGAAGGGCATCGTGGTGCGGCTGGAACCTCGGGAGGGAACTCGTGCGCCGGCGCCGGCGGCGGGAGAGGGAGCCTCGTCCTGATCCCGGCCGCACCGCGGACGGGCCGGGACCGTACCCACCCGCGAGGGCGGACCACTGCTTCCCAACGCCCTCACTGAAGTTTATTCTTCAAGTACATCGGGTGCCACGAGGAGGTCGCACCATGACGGAGCTCGGTCTGGCCGACACGGTCGGCATCCTGCGACAGCCCGGCGTGCGGACACGCCACAGCAGCGCGGGGCTCGGGTGGGAGCGGCTGTACCTCTCCGCGCAGGAGGAACAGCCCTACCGCGCCGCATTCGGCCCGGCCCCCACGCACCTGGTGATCCTGCACCTCGACGGCCCCGTGACCGTGCGCCGGGGACGGGGCACGGGCGCCCGGTCCCGGACGATTCCGCCGGGTGGACTGTTCGTGCAGTCGGCCGGCCGGCCCCTCTCCGTCGAACTCGGCGGCCGGCTGGACACGATTCACGCCTATCTCAGCGACGACGCCCTGCGCGACGCGAACGGCGGGCGGCCGGTGGAACTGCACGAGGAACTCGGCACCACCGACCCGCTCACCGAGCAGCTCCTGCTCGCGCTGGCGGGCACGGTCCGCTCCTGGGAGCCGTCGGCCCGTACGTACGCCGACCACCTGACCGGGATGCTCGCCGCGCAACTCGTGCGCCGGCATCGGACCGCCACCGCCACCGCCCCGCCCCCCACCGCACCCGGGCCGTCCGGGCTGTCCCCCCGGCAGCTCGCCGCCGTGCGCCGGCTCATGGAGGACCGGCTGGCCGACCCCCTGCCCATCGCGGACCTCGCCGCCGCGGCCGCGCTGAGCTGCAGCCAGTTCACGCGCCGGTTCCGGGCGAGCACGGGCCGGTCGCCGCACCAGTTCCTGCTCGGACTGCGCCTGGAGCGGGCCTGCCGGCTGCTGCGCACCTCCTCCGACCCGATCGCGGACGTGGCCGTGCGCTGCGGCTTCTCCCACCAGGAGCATCTCACCCGGGTGATGCGCGCCCGGCTCGACACGACCCCGGCCGCCCTCCGCCGGGCCGGCTGAGGGCGCTGCGGGCGTCGCTTCAGCACTCCAGGACCACTACCAGGGCCTGGCCCACCCCGATGCACAGCGCCGCCGACGCGACGCCCGGACGGCGTACGCGTCCGCGGTCGCCCGGTCATCGGTGTCTCGGCAGGGCTACTGGCGGCGGACGGACAGGGGGGTGCGGGCGGCGACCGCGTCGGCCGTCACACCGGGTGCGGTCTCCACGAGTTCGAGGCCGTGCGGAGCGACGTCGAGCACGCACAGGTCCGTGATGATCCGGTCCACGCAGCCGCGGCCCGTGAGCGGCAGCGTGCACTCCTCGACGATCCTGGGGGTGCCGTCCTTCGTCATGTGCTCCATGAGGACGACGACCCGGCGGGCGCCGTGGACGAGGTCCATCGCCCCGCCCATGCCCTTGATCATCCTGCCGGGGACCGCCCAGTTGGCCAGGTCGCCGCGGACGGAGACCTGGAGGGCGCCCAGGACGGCGGTGTCGATGTGGCCGCCGCGGATCATGCCGAAGGAGAGGGAGGAGTCGAAGAACGACGCTCCCGGCAGCACCGTCACGGTCTCCTTGCCCGCGTTGACGAGGTCGGCGTCGACCTCGTCGGGCGACGGATAGGGACCGACGCCGAGCAGCCCGTTCTCCGAGTGCAGGACGACGTCGGTGCCCGGCGGCAGGAAGTCGGCCACGCGGGTGGGCAGTCCGATGCCGAGGTTGACGTAGTCGCCGTCCCGCAGCTCGCTCGCGGCGCGTGCCGCCATCTCGTCCCTGCTCCAGCTCATCGCTCGCGCACCGTCCGCTTCTCGATTCCCTTGTCGGCCGCCTGCTCGGGGGTCAGCCGCACGACCCGCTGCACGAACACACCCGGCAGATGCACCTCGTCCGGGTCCAGCCGGCCGGGCTCGACGAGCTGTTCCACCTCGGCCACCGTGATGCGCCCGGCCATCGCGGCCGACGGGTTGAAGTTGCGCGCCGCGCGGTGGAAGACGAGGTTGCCGTGCCGGTCCCCCCGCGCGGCTCTGACCAGCGCGTAGTCCGTGGTGATGGCGTGCTCCAGGATGTGCTCCACGCCGTCGAAGGTCCGCACCTCCTTGGGCGGCGAGGCCACGGCGACCGACCCGTCCGCGGCGTAGCGCCACGGCAGCCCGCCGTCCGCGACCTGCGTGCCGACGCCGGCCGGCGTGTAGAAGGCGGGAATGCCGCTGCCGCCGGCCCTCAGCCGCTCGGCGAGCGTGCCCTGCGGCGTCAGCTCGACCTCCAGTTCGCCCGCCAGGTACTGACGGGCGAACTCCTTGTTCTCGCCGATGTAGGAGCCCGTGACCCGGGCGATGCGCCCCGCGGCCAGCAGAACGCCCAGACCGCGCCCGTCGACCCCGCAGTTGTTCGACACGACCGCGAGGCCGCTCGCGCCGGTCGCGTACAGGGCGCCGATGAGCACCTCCGGAACACCGCTCAGTCCGAACCCCCCGACGGCGAACGACCGTCCGTCCGTCACGTCCGCCAGGGCCTCCTCGGCCGTGGCCACGACCTTGTCCATGCCGGTGCTCTCCCTATCGCGCGAGCACCCGGCGCAGCGCGCCGAGGAGCTCGTCCCGGGCCGATTCCGCGGTCGCGGGGGCGGCGGCGCTGCGCCAGGCGACATACCCGTCCGGGCGGACCAGCAGGACCCCGTCCTCGGCGATCTCCGAGACGCGGCTCCATTCGCCGTACGCGTCGCGGCAGCCCTCGTCGCCGATACGGACCACCCGCAGCGGCACGCCGAGGGCGTCCCGGCAGGCGCTCGCGGCGCTGTCCCAGTAATCGCCCGACAGGCCGGTCAGCACGGTGAGGACACCGCCGCCCACGACGTCCAGCGTGGACACGCGCTCTCCCCGCCGGTCGACGAGCCAGGCGTGCGGAAGTTTGGCACCGGGCCGGGTCGTCGGCTGGTGGACCAGCTCCCGGTCCTGCTCCCAGGATTCGGCGGGACCCGCGTCGGGGAGTACGGCGGTGGAGACGTAGCGCTGGTTCATCTCGACGCCGTGCGCGTTGAACTCGTAGTTCTTCAGCTGGACGGCCTCTTCCAGGAGCCGTCTCCTCTTGGCGCCCTCGGGCGACCGGGCCCGTAGCGCCGCGAGTCCCTCGGCGATGGCCGCCTCGTCGCTGCCGCCGCCGACGCCGAGCACCTCGAAGACCGGTCCGAACTGGTCGCGGCTGAGGTTGGCCCGCTCGACGATCTGCCGTCCGACGGGGGCGCGTTCGGCGCTGTAGGTCTCCAGCAGCCCGGGCCCGGCCTCTCCGCGGATCACCATGGCGAGCTTCCAGGCGAGGTTGTAGGAGTCCTGCACGGAGGTGTTGGAGCCGAGCCCGTTGGACGGCGGGTGGCGGTGCACGGCGTCGCCCGCGCAGAAGACCCGCCCGGACGAATACCGCGTGGCGTAGGCGTGGTTGACGGTCCACAGCGACGTCGACGTGATCTCCACCGGCAGGTCGGGGTCGCCTGTGAGGTCGCGCACGATCCGCCGCGCCGCCTCCTCGTCCAGGTCCGGCGGCGGCTGCTCGATGTCGTACCCCCACACCAGCAGCCACTCGTTCCACGGGCGGACCATGCGGACCAGGCCCATGCCGATGCCACCGGTCTCCGCCCCCGGCCGCAGCACCCAGTACAGGACGCTCGGCCGGTGGGCGCAGTACCGGGTGAGGTCGGCCTTGAAGACGATGTTCATGCTGCCGGCCTTGGCCATGCGTCCGTCGAAGGGGAGGCCGAGCTGCTCGGCGACCGTGCTGCGCCCGCCGTCCGCACCGATCAGGTAGCGGGCCCGCACGGTGAACTCGTCGCCGCGGATCCGGTCACGCAGCAGGGCGGTGACGCCGTCCTCGTCCTGGGTGAAGCCGACGAACTCGGTGTCGAAGCGGACCTTGGCACCGCGGGCCGCCGCGTTGCTCACCAGGATCGGCTCCAGGTAGGTCTGCGGCAGGTCGATCATCTCGCAGGGACTCTTCGAGCCGTATTCGGTGGCCGCCGCGGGCCCCGTGCCCCAGCTGCGGATACGTCCGATCTCGTCCCCGGTGAGCGCCGTGCACAGCACCGTGTCCCCCATCAGCTGGGACGGGCTGCCCGACGCCAGCGCCTCCGACTCCACACCGAGGTCGCGCAGCACCTCCATGGTGCGCTGGTTGGTGATGTGTGCCCGCGGGGTGTTGGCCAGCCAGCCGTACTTGGTCACCAGCAGGGTGCGGACGCCGTACGTGGCCAGCAGCAGTGCGGCCGAGCCGCCGGCGGGGCCGCTGCCGACGACGAGGACGTCGGTGTCGTATGTCCCGTACGTGTCGTGCGCGTCGGTGGTGGTCATGGGTGGGCGCTCCTCGGTCATCCGGCCAGGGGGGCGAGACGGAAGGTGTAGTCGAGACGGCGCCACTCACCGTCGACCCGGCGGCCGTCGGGAGCGGGGCCCGTCTGCGGGGTGAAGTCGGCGATGAGCTCGTCCTTGACGCCGAAGACGGTGTCACTGTCCAGGTAGGTGCCGCCCGACACGAACAGCTGCGTGACGAGCCGGCGATGGCCGGGCGCATCGCACAGGAAGTGGAGGTGGGCCGCCCGGTAGCGGTGGCGCCCGACCGCGGCGAGCATCTGCCCGACCGGCCCGTCCCCGGGGACCGGGTAGTCCGAGGGCAGGATGGACCAGAAGGTGACGCGCCCGGCGTCGTCGGTGCGCAGCCGCGCGCGCAGCACCGGTCCGTCCAGGTCGGGGAGCTGGACGTCGTAGTAGCCGTCCTCGTTGGACTGCCAGACGTCCACGACCGCGTCCTTGACCGGCTCGCCGTCGGTGTCCGTGATCCGTACGTCCACCCAGAGCGGGGTGCCGGGCAGCCCCTTGGAGATGTCGCTGCCGTGCGCGGTCTCGGGCGGACCGTCCACGTAGAACGGGCCCAGGACCGCGGACGGAGTGGTGTCGGGGGTGCGGGAGTTGCTGAGCAGGTCCACGGCACTGGACACGCCGAGGGTGTCCGACAGCAGCACGAACTCCTGGCGGGTGGGGCCGCACATCTGTCCGGTGCGGGTGAGGAAGTCGATGGCGTACTGCCATTCGGCGTCGGTGACGTCGTTGGCGGCGACGAAGGTGTGCAGGTGCCGGACGAGGTCGCTCAGCAGGGTGCGGACGCGCGGGTCGGGGGCCTGGGCGAAGCCGGCCACCACCTGGTCGGTGAGACGGGCCAGCTTGGCTCCCGTGGAGGGCGGACCCTCGGGGCGACGCCCGTGCCAGGCGCCGGCCAGCAGTTCGGAGATGCCCTCGGTGGTCAGGCCGCGCGGGTTGGGATACGGCGCCGAGGTGGCCGGCCCGGCCGCGCGGGCGAGGTCGGACTCCGGCATGCCGAGGTCGCGCAGCGAGGTGGGGCCGCCGAGGGAGACGACCAGGTCGTACACGCCGCCGGGGGCGTCGGGCACCCCCAGGGCGTCGGCGATGCGGCGCATCACCTCGGGCACCGCGGGCGCGTTGTAGGCCATGGCGTGCGGCAGGACGACGGTGTGCGTCTCGGCGTGCGGCAGGCCGAAGCTGCCGCCGAGGACGTGACACAGCTTGTGGTGCAGGCCCATGCCGACCGTGGCGAGGCAGGTCCCGGCGAGCCAGGCCGCCTGCAGCAGGTCGGCGCGTGCCTCCGGGTCGGCCGGGTCGGCGGCCAGGCGGGGCAGTGCCCGCCCGATCCGGGAGATCGCGTCGAGCGCGTGCTGATCGGTGACCGGGTCGGCGTCGGGGGAGTACAGGGCCTCGACGGCGTGCGCGAGAGCGTTGACGCCGCTGGTGACCGTCATGGACAGCGGGAGGGTGAGCGTGAAGTCGACGTCGTACACGACGGTCTCCGGCAGGATCTCCGGTGAGGACCGCGTCACCTTGCGCCCGTCGCGGGTCTCGCCGAGGACCGGGGTCACCTCGGAACCGGCGTAGGTGGTCGGCAGGATGACCTGCGGCAGGCCCGTGCGCAGGGCCAGCGCCTTCGACAGGCCCGTCGTCGAACCTCCCCCGACGGCCACGACGCAGTCGGCGTCGGTGCCCTCGAGCAGGCCGAGCGCCCGTTCCGTGACCTCGACCGGGGTGTGCATGGCCGCGCCGTCGAACTCCGTCACCAGCAGGTCGCCGAGCGCCTCGCGGACCCGCGCGGCGGCCTGCGCCAGGGGCGGGCTGGACAGCAGGAGCACCCGCGAGCGGCCGAGCCGCTCGACCTCTTCGCGAAGCCGGGTCACTGTGCCGGGACCGAAGACCACCCGTGAAGGATGGGACGTATGGACAAACGTTTCCATCGAGTTCCGCCTCCGCTGACCGTCCGAACACGTCGGGCACCTGGGCACCGAGTATGGGGACGACGACCGTGTGGACTCCTGCACGATCGGCGCGTCCTTCTGCACGAAACGCCTGTGAGGGGAAGGATCCTGGGCGCGTTCCGCCGAGCGCGTCCTCGCCGGGGCGCGGTCGGTGCCTGTGGTTCCGCCGCGTCTGCGCCGGGCGTGGGGCCTCTCGTCCGGTCCGTGCCGGGCTCGCGGACCCCGGCCCCGCTCCCTGATCCGGTCTGATCCGGTCTGATCCGGACGGAAGACCCGGGGCGGTCCGGTGGGACGGGCCCGCCCCGGCCGTGCGGGTGGGTGCCGGCCGTGGTGCGTTCAGCAGCCGGACCGGCCATTCCCGTACGGCCGGTGCGCACGCGGAGTGGACGGTCCGCGTGCTGCTCCTCTCCCGGTCGCCGGTGCGTCGTTGCCGTCCCGGAGGCGTTCGGCGCACCGCTCCGGAGGCCGGCCGGCTTCCGCGCCTGTCCCGTTGCCTGAGCCCGGCAGAAAAAGGTCCCGCCCCGCGATGGCCGCATTCCCCGCGCCCCGAGGACGCCTCGCGTGCCGCCCAGGGGGTACTCGCGTACGACGCTGACCGGAGGCTCGCGTTCCGCTGAACGGCGTGCCGGAAGGGAGTGGATGCGGTGGCCGGTTGCGCCCCTCGGCCGAAGACCGGGATGCTCGCCCGCGCACTCCCGGTCGCCCCGGTGTGCGTGCTCGCGCTGTCCGTCGCCGGTGCAGGATTCGCGTGTGCTGCCGACGCGGGTGGACGGCGCGATCACGCCGGTCATCACGGACCCCCTGGAGGAAGGGCCGCACACCGCGGAACGGGACGGTTACGCCGCGTACGGGGTGGAGATCGGCACCCCGGGCGGGCTGATGCGGTCCGTCGGGCAGGTCGTGCGGGACTTCCTCCCCTCACCGGTGCCGGTCACCGCCTGCGTGACGCCCCCGGGTGCCGGGGCGGCGTCGGCCGGCGCCTCCATCACGACGTCCGCGCACATCGTCACCATGACCACGGCCCTGGGGCACCAGCCTCGCCACGGACCGAACACCGAGGTGATCGGTATGAGCTCCGCGATGGACGAAGAGCACGCCTTCGCCCGGATCGAACGACGTCTCGCCCGCGAGGATCCCGAACTGGCACGGCGGATCGACGCCATCAACAGCCAGTTCACCGGCCCGGCCGGTGAACGGGCGACGGACCGGGCCGACGGGCGGCTCACGGACCGGGCCGCCGGGGAAGAACGCGCCGGCCGGCCCGGAGACGACGGCGACGAGCGCTCGTGGACCGCCGTGATCGCGGTGGTGCTCGTCACCGTGACCGTCCTCGGACTGCTGCTCACAGCGATCCTGTCGTCACCCGGCGGCGAACAGGAGCCGTTGCAGCCACACGGGCCGGCGCCGCCCGCGGTCTCCGACGTCCGCGAGGAGCCGCCTTCACCAGGAGTGCCGTGACCGCCCCGACAGGAGTCGAGATGACCGACACCAAGCCCGTCATCGTCGGTGTCGACGACGCCGAGGACCAGGACGCCCTCGTACGGTACGCCGCCCGACAGGCCGTGCTGCGCCCAGCCCCCCTGCATGTCCTGCACGCCGTCCCCCAGCCCAACCCCTTCGGGAACGCGGTGGAGAAAGACGCCGAAGCACGTGCGGCCGTGCAGCGGGGCGTGGACCTGGTGGACCGTTTCGAGGCCGTCGCCCGGTCCGCGTTCCCCGACAGCAGCGTCGCCGGGGAACTGACCCTCGGTGACGCGGCCGCGACATTGGTCGAACGCTCCGCGGAGGCCTCCCTCGTGGTGCTGGGGCACCGCGGCGGTGGCGGTTTCCCGCGCCTGCCTCTGGGCTCGGTGAGCCTCCACGTGGCCACCCACGCCGAGTGCCCCGTGCTGGTGACGCGTCCGGGCCGAGACGTCGACCTGGCGGAGGGGAACGTCGTCACCGGTGTCGACATCGTGCACTTCCGGCCGGAGGCCCTGGAGTTCGCGTTCGCGGAGGCCGCTCGCCGGACCGCGCACCTGGACGTGGTGCACGCCCTGTACCGCCCCCCACTGCTTCCCGGCCGGAGCGGCATGGCCGAGTCGAACGCGGGGGATTTCGAGAGCAGTGCGGGGCGCTTTCTCATGGAACAGATCACCGAGTTCTCCGAGCGGTACCCGGCGGTGTCCGTCGGCCTGCGCGTCGACTGGGGGGTGCGTCCGGCGACGGACCTGGTGGAGCTGTCCGGAGAGGCCGATCTGCTGGTCGTCGGATCACGGGGGCGAGCGGGACTGCGCAGGCTGCTTCTCGGCTCGGTGAGCAGCGAGGTGCTGCACACGGCTCGGTGCCCGGTCGCCGTCGTTCCGGGGCCGGTGCGGCACGGATAGGCGGATCCTCCCCGGCAGCAGTCGACGCGCTGCGGCAGTTCCCCGACCGGGCCGCCCCGGGCGACAACGCGGCCGTCCCGCGACCCGCTCTCCGTCACGGTCGCTCTCGTCCGTCCAGAGGTGCCCGCAACCGGAGGTTTCCCACCGCACGGGGAGCAGCAGGGCCTCGTCGGCGTAGTCGGTGGTGGCGCGCCCGAAGCCGCCGAGGACGCCGGAGCCGAGCGGGCCCTCGGCGGGCCGGGTCCGTGACGCTCCCGGCAGGTCGACGACGGCGGTGTCGGCCGCGCCGAGGGGGACCTGCCCGGCCTTCCGGTCGCGCACCTCGCTGTCTTTTCTCATCCGGTCACCCGGCTCTCGACGGCCGCGCCTTCCTCGTGGTCCGCATCGCACCGGCCGGCGAAAACGCCCCACCCCATCCGTACTGGGTGGGCGGCGTGCCGGGGTGACGCCGTGGCGCCGTGCCCTGGTGCATGCGATGGGCGGAGCGACGGGCGGTGGAAACCAAGCCGGAGAGGCGGGACCGGTGCGGGTGGTTCAGAAGGCCCGGGCGCGCCACGAGGAGGAGGACGCCAGCCAGGAGATGACCCGGCTGATGTCGGAGCTGGTGACCGTGCCCACGACCCGGCCGTTCTCGACCGCCAGGGCGCGGTGCGCCGGGCTGCTGTCCAGCGCGGGCAGGACACGTGCCAGGGGGTCGTCGGGGTGGGGTGTGGGAATGTCCTCGATCGGGATCATCACCGAGGTGACGGGGGAGTCCCGCTCTGTTTCCGGAACGCCGGCGGCGGTTTTCACGTTCACCAGCCCGACAGGGCGCTGTTCTCCGTCGACGACGGGAAAGGCGGAGTGCCGGTAGCGGTACTCGGGTGCGGCGAGGAACCGGGCCACGGTGAGGGACGCGGGCACGGTGACGGGATCGGGGCCCATCGCCCGGCGCACCGGGACGCCGCTCAGCAATTCGCGCAGGTGCGCCTGGCCGCCTTCAGCGGTCGCCGTGGCGATGAGGAACCAGCCGATGACGGCGAGCCAGAAGCCGCTGAGGGCGGCGCCGGTCAGGACGAGGTAGAGCCCGACGCCGATCAGCACCCAGCCCAGCGCCCGTCCGGCACCGGTCGCCACCGCGGTCGCGCGCAGCGGGCTGCCCGTCCTGCGCCACACCAGCGCCCGCAGCAGCCGTCCGCCGTCCAGCGGGGCGGCGGGCAGGGCGTTGAAGACGGCCACCAGGAGGTTGATGCCTGCCAGCCACGCGAGTGTCTCGACGACGAGTCCGGCACCGTACAGGGCACCGAACAGCCCTGCGAGGACACCGAAGAGCACGCCGAGCAGCAGGCTGACCAGCGGGCCGACCCCGGCGATGCGGACTTCGGCGGCCGGCGTGGGGGCTTCACTCCTCAACCGGGCGATGCCTCCCAGGAGCCACAGCGTGATGCCGTCGACGTCCACGCCGTTGCGGCGCGCCACGAGGGCGTGGCTGAGCTCATGGGCCAGCAGTGACAGCAGGAAGACCACCGCGCCCAGCAGCCCGGTGAGCCAGTACTGCCAGGGCGGCCGGTCGGGGTGGGCGTCGGGGAACCGGCCCGCGAGACCCAGGGCGAGCACGATGACGATGACCAGGACGCTCCAGTGCACTCCGATCCGGATGCCGGCCACGCGCCCGAGCGGGAATGTCGCCTTCACAACGGTGCGCCTCCCTCCGGTCTGCCGCGTGGTGGTCCGGGTTCCACGCAGCCAGGACCTCACCCGTCGCCCGGTGCCGGCACGGGGCGGGGAGCGTTCCGGGGCGACCGGACCGCGGGGCCGGCCGGCGTCCCGGTCCGCTCCGTGGCCCCGAACCCCCGCGAAGACGCACTGCGCGGGACAGGTCCCCTCTCGGCGCGCCCCGGTCCGGCGGCGTCGCAAGGCTCGGTGGCTCCGGCGTCCCGAAGGCGAATCGGGCGGTGGGGGACCCGACGGCGAAGAGAATGCCGGCTCCGACGAAAAGCAGGAGGACGTCGACGCCGCCGACCATGACGTCGTCTGCGCCGAACGGCTGCTTCCGCACCACCCTGTCCGGCAGTTCGGCAGAGGCGATCGTCCCTCCGAACACGAGGATGACGACTCCTGCAACGACCGACCACGCCATCCGCTCAGGCTGGAGCGAGCGACGAGGCCGGGAACGGAACCCGCGAGCCCCCTCCGAGGCTCTTGTCCGCCGGCCGCCGGGACGTGCGCGGCCGGGCGTGCTGTGAATGTCGTCGAGCGGCCGGCGGCGGAGGTTCCGTCGCCGGGGCAGAGGGGGCCCTGCCTCCCGAGGCCGTTAGCCTGAGAGGTGATGGACGAACTGATCGCCCCGCTCCTGGAGCACCTGGACCGGGAGAACCCGGGGGACGTCGTCGGCGTCTACCTCTACGGCTCCGCCAGTACCTCGGGGCTGCGTCCGGACAGCGACATCGACCTGCTCATGCTCACCCGCCGCTCGCTGACCGCCCCCGAGCGTGCCGCGCTGGTCTCGCTGCTGTCGGGCGTCTCCGGATGGCGCGGCCACGCCGGACGCTTCCCCGACGCGGCGCACCGGCGGCCCATCGAGCTGACCGGCATCGTCATCGACGACATCCGTCCGCTGACGGACACGCCTCGCCGCGACTTCCAGTACGGCGAGTGGCTTCGCGAAGAACTCACCCACGGCCACCTTCCGCAGCCCACGGGCGATCCCGACGCCGTCGTCCTTCTGGCCACCGCCCACTCGGCGTGCCGGGTGCTGCGCGGCCCCGCGTTCGGTGACGTCGTCCCCTCCGTCCCGTCCGAGCTGCTCAGGAATGCGGTCCTCGCCGTCGTCCCGGACGTCCTGGACGAGATCGAAGGCGACGAGCGCAACACCCTCCTCACCCTGGCACGCATCCTCGTCACGCTCGACACCGGCCGGATCGTCTCCAAGGACGCCGCCGCCGAGACGATCGCGCAGACGCTCACGACGACCGACCGTGATCTGCTGGAGCGTGCCCGGGCCGACTACCTCGGCACGATCACCGCCGACTGGACCCGTCACACCTCGCGGGTGACCGCACTCGCCCACACCCTCGCGGGCCGGGCACGGCAGCACAGTCCGG
>NZ_JAPSKQ010000007.1:0-65480 GCF_031181555.1 Streptomyces sp.
CCTGGAAGAAGTAGCGGGTGTTGTTGTCGTCGTTGGAGCCGGCGAACAGCTCGATGTTGAACGGGCCCTTCTCGCTGCCGTCCTTCAGGCCGAGCTTCTCGACGATGTAGGTGCCCTGGAGCTCGCCGACCTTCTCGTTGTCGAAGGAGGCGTAGTAGTCGACGTTCTCGGTGCCGAGGATGAGGCGGTCGTAGGAGATGACCGGGATGTCGGCTTCCTTGGCCTGCTGCAGGACGTTGTTCATCGACTTGTTGTCGATGGCCGCGACGATCAGGGCCTCCACGCCCTGCGTGATCAGGTTCTCGATCTGCGAGACCTGCTGGTCCGGGTCGTCCTCGCCGTAGACCAGCTTGGTCTCGTAACCCCTGGCCTCCAGGTCCTTCTTGACGTTGTTGCCGTCGGCGATCCAGCGCTCGGAGGACTTGGTCGGCATCGCGATGCCGATGGTGGCCCCCTCGGAACCCCCCTTGTCCTCCTCGCTGCCGCCCTCGCTGTTCTGGCCGCAGGCGGTCAGGGTGAGGGCGAGGGAGGCGGCTCCGGCGATGGCGGCGAGTGCGGCTCTGCGGTTACGCATGGTCATCATCCTTGATGTGTGCGGGGTCGGTCGAGGGGTGCGAAGTCGCTTCCGGGAGTGGGGCCAGGAGGGACCGAGAAGGGGTGTGTGGGATTGTGCGCGGCTGTGTCTGCTTCTGTGAAGCCGAGTTTCCGGAACGTTATGACGAGATTTCGAACCGGCTCAGATCGCCCGGAAGCCGCGAACCGAGCGGCGCCATGTCGCCGTCCGCGCCGTGGCGCGCCAGCAGGTCGAGCGCGAGCCGGCCGCGCCGCACCCGCTCCTTGGCGGTCGCCAGGGTCAGCTCCCGCAGATGGTGGCCGTACGGGTAGATCCCGGGTGCCTTGGACAGGCCGAACTTCAGGTACAGCGGTGCGCCGCGCCGGATGAGCTCGGCCACCTCGTACATCCGCACATAGCCGCCGAGGTCGTCGGGCGCCTCGATGTACATGTCCATCGGGGTGGCCGAAACCCGCCGTATCTCGGTGAGGTGGGCGGGCGTCAGGTCGCTCGGCACGTTGATCGAGTCGGCGCCGAGCCGCTCGTACACCGCGTACGAGGCCGGGTTGACCGGTCCGATGAGCGCCGAGACCTTCAGCGTGGTGTCGGCCGGGAGGATGCCGGCCGCCCGCGCCCGGTGCAGCGTCCACAGCACGCCCTCGTCGGCGACGAGCAGGCACTTGACGCCCAGCTCCGTGGCCCGCACGGCGTCTTCGACGCACCCGGCGACCGCGTCGTGGCCCCGGGCGCGCAGTCCGGCGCCGCGGGAGTCGGTGCGGGTCGAACCGCCGATGTCCCAGGTGCCGCGCGGGCCGGTGAACAGGCACAGCTCGATGTCCCGTTCGGCGGTGGCCTCGACCATCTCGGTGATCTCGGCATCGGTCAGCATCCACACGCCGCTGCCCTGGCTGATCCGGTGGATCGGCACGTCGAGGCGCGAGGCCTCCTTCAGTACCACCGCCAGCGCTTCCGGTCCCTCGCAGGAGGGGATCTCGGTGCGCCAGCGGCCGCCGCCGGGGAAGGAGTGCGGCGAGGCGTCGGCGGGGTCGAGGGCGGGCGCGCCCAGGCCGAGGGCGGTGAGCGCCTGCTCACCGGGCCTGCGGGCTGCCTTGGCGGAAGCGTCGGTCACAAGGTGTCCTTTGATGTTCGGTATGTCGGACGAAGTTCGCGGATCTGGGTGCGGGCCGGGCGGTGCGGTGGCCGGGGCGGGGCGGGCGGGGTGAGGGCTCGGACGAGGACTGGATGTACGCCGGTACGGGGACCGTCAGGTCGCCCCCGTACCGGCGTACGACCGGGCGCGCCCTAGGGGCGCAGCAGGACCTTGCCCACCTTCGGGTCGCCGGATCCCACCAGCTCGATGGCGTGCGGGAACTCGGCGAGCGGCAGCTCGTGCGTCACCAGCGGCAGCGGGTCGAGGAGCCCGGCGGCGAACACCCGCACCGTGTGCGCCCAGGCGTCCGGCGGCGCCCCGAAGACGGTGTGCACCTCCAGCTGCCGTACGACCAGGTCCGTCGGGTCGAGCCCGTGGGCCCCCGGGGCCGGGATGCCGGTCAGGACCAGCCGCCCGCCGCGCCGGAGCAGCGAGGCCGCCGTGCGGGCCGCGTCGGCGGACCCGGCGGTCTCGACCACGACGTCGAAGTCGTCCGGGAGCTCCCGGTCCTTGGTGCGGAAGTCGGTCGCGCCGTACTGCCGCGACAGCGCCTCCCGGTCGTCCCGGGTGCCGACGACCAGCAGCTCGGCCGGGGAGTTCGCCTTCAGGAACTGCACGGCGAACATGCCGAGGGTGCCGGTGCCGACCACGGCCACCCGCTCGCCGGGCAGGGCGTTCGCCTTGAGCGCGGCGGCGGCGATGCAGGCCGCCGGCTCCAGCAGCGCGGCGGCGCCGAGGTCGGCGTCGTCCGGCAGCACGTGCAGCAGCCGGGCCGGGAGGGTCAGCGTGCCGGCCATGGCTCCCGGCTGGGTGAACCCGGTCTCCTCGTAGCCCGCCGAGCACAGCGTCGTCTCGCCGGCGTGGCAGCGGTCGCAGACCTGGCAGTTGCGGAAGCCCTCCCCGACCACCTTGCGGCCGACGAGCGAGGCGGGCACTCCCGCGCCCACCCCCTGCACGGTCCCGGACCACTCGTGGCCCGGCGTGAGCGGGTACCGGACGTACCCCTCGGGCCGGTTGCCCTGGTACACCTCGCGGTCGCTGCCGCAGATGCCGGCGGCGTGGACCCGGATCAGGGCCTCGCCGGGGCCGGGTTCGCGCGGCTCGTGCGGGACGAGGCGGTGCTCACCGGGCCCCTCGATGACGACGGCGGTGCTCATCGCGCCTCCCCGGGGCGGCGGGGGCGGTCCGGCGCGGTCACTTCGTGCCCTTCGGCCTGCGCTGTTCCCAGCCCTCGGCCCACAGGTCGAACCGGGCCTGCTGCTGCGGGAACTCGGCCGCCGCGTCGACGTCCAGCTCCACGCCGAGGCCGGGGGCGTCGGACAGGTGGAAGCAGCCGTCCTCCGGGTTCACCTGGGGCGCGCCCTTGACGACCTTCTTGATCTCCGCGTCCGCGAAGTCGTTGAAGTGCTCCAGGATCTTGAAGTTCGGCGAGGTGAAGCCGACCTGGAGGGAGGCGGCGGTCAGGACGGAGCCGCCGACGTTGTGCGGCGCGACCAGCATGTAGTGGGTCTCGGCGGTCGCCGCCAGCTTGCGGGTCTCCCAGATGCCGCCGATGTGGCCGACGTCCGGCTGGAGGATGTCGACCGCCTGGTTCTCGAACAGCTCGCGGAACTCGATGCGGTCGTGGATGCGTTCACCGGTGGCCACCGGCATGTCGACCTTCGCGGCGACCTTCTCCAGCGCCTTGAGGTTCTCCGGCGGGACCGGCTCCTCCAGCCAGGCCGGCTTGAAGGGCGCGAGCTCCTTGGCCAGGCGGACGGCGGTGGCGGGGGAGAAGCGGCCGTGCATCTCCAGCATCAGCTCGGCGTCGGGGCCGATGGCGTCGCGGACCGCCTCGATCAGGGAGACGGCGTACAGGGTCTGCTGGTGGTCGAGTTCGAAGTGGCCGGTGCCGAAGGGGTCGATCTTCAGCGCCCGGTAGCCGCGCTCCATCACGGCCTGCGCGGCCTTGTGGTACGCCTCCGGGGTGCGCTCGGTGGTGTACCAGCCGTTGGCGTACGCCTTGACCTTGTCGGTGACCTTGCCGCCGAGCAGCTGCCAGACGGGGACGCCGAGGGCCTTGCCCTTGATGTCCCAGCAGGCCATCTCGACGACGGCGATACCGGACATCACGATCTCGCCGGCGCGGCCGTAGTCGCCGTACTTCATGCGGCGGACGAGGTCCTCGACAGCGAACGGGTCGGAGCCGAGAATGTGGTTGACCTCGGCTTCCTTCAGGTAGCCCAGGAGTGCGTCGGTGTGGCCCAGCATCCGGGTCTCACCGACTCCGGTGATCCCCTCGTCGGTGTGCACCTGGACGTACGTCAGGTTGCGCCACGGCGTCCCGACCACGTGTGTGCTGATTCCGGTGATGCGCACGGCAGTTGCCCCTCGTATTATCGGTTCAGTTCGACGTGTTCGATATTTCGGCACACGTTCGAAATGCTGGCGTGACAGTAAGGAGGGCATGGCGGGAGTGTCAATGGGTCGCGCGGACAACGGTTTCGGCAGGTTCGAAACCTATGGGGCTTGGTCCCTACCAAACCTTCACGGCCAGGCCTAGGAACCCGACCCGAGCGGAACCTAGTCTTCCCGCGTCATGGATTACTGTCACCCGTGCCGACGGCACCTCAACGGCGCCCTCGCGTGCCCCGGGTGCGGCACCCCCGTCGAGACGCTCCGTGCCCACGCCGCGGAACCCGCCGAGCCCGCGGGGCCTTCGGAGTACGGGGGGGAGCCGGCGCCGGCGGGCGCCGCCGGCGGCGACGCGTACGAGGGCGGCGGCGATGGCGGCGACGGCCAGGAGCCGGAGCCCGAGCCCCGGGGCCGGACGGCCCGGCGGCGCGGCCGCGGGCCGGACGGGAACCGGGCGGGCGGAGGCAGCCGGCGTGACCGCAAGGCCGCGGCGCACCGGCGGCGACGGCGCCGGACGCTGCTGGTCGCGGCGGGCTTCGTGCTGGCCGCCGGCGGACTGAGCCTGGCCGAACTCGGCACGGACGCGCCGGGACCGCCGCCGGAGCCCGCCGCGGCGGGCGAGGAGTCGCCCGACGGCGGCGCGGCGGAGCTGGAACCGGCGGAGTCGCCGAGCGGTGACCCGGGGGCGGGAGCCCCGGCGAGGCCCGCGTCCCCCACGGCCTCCGGTTCCCCGTCGGCTTCGGAGTCCCCCGAGGACGAGGAGTCGGAGGAGGCCGAGGACGAGGAGGCCGAGGACGGGGCCGGGGCGGACGCGTCGTCCGCGCCCGCGGACGCGCCGTCGGCCCGGCCGACGGGGGCTCCGCCGCCGGCGCCCCCGTCCGCACCGGAGACCCCGGAGCCGGACCCGACCACGAAGCGGCCCGAGCCCGAGCCGGAACCGGAACCCACCGAGACCTGCGACCGGTTCCTGTGGTGGTGCACCTGATCCCCGGGATGATCCGCTGAGGTGATCCGCTGAGGCGGGGGCGGCCGGCCCGGTCCGGCCCGGTGCCCGCTCAGTCCTCCCGCAGCATCCTCCGCAGGGCGTCCCGCAGGGCCACCCGCTCCTCCTCCGACAGCCCCGCCAGCGGTTCGCGCGCGAAGCGCAGGGACTCCTGCAGGCTCCGGGCCACCCGCCGCCCCTCGGCCGTCGCCGCGGCCAGCTTCACCCGGCGGTCCACCGGGTCCGGGCGGCGTTCCACCAGGCCCCGGGACTCCAGGCGGTCGACGATGCCGGTGACGTTCGACGGCTCGCACTTCAGTCGCTGGGCCAGCTTCCGCATGGGCAGCGGCTCCAGCGACAGCAGGCTCAGCAGCCTGGCCTGCGCGCCCGTCAGCGTGTGACCGGCGGCGGCCTCCTCGTACTCCTCGTGGTAGCGGGCCACGACCGCGCCGATCAGCTCGACGACTTCCAGGGTCAGGGCGTCGGGGCGGCGGGCGGTGCGGGAGGTGGCCATGCCCTCCAGGGTACCCACTTGCTTGACATTCTGAAATATTCAGGCGCATGGTTGTTTCAGGTAGTGAAGTATTCCGAGGAAACCCGAGGAAAGGTGCCAGGTCATGTCCGACGCCCCCACGCTCCCCACCGCCGGCCGCGAGTGGCATCTGCTGAGCCGTCCCGTCGGCTGGCCGAAGCCCGAGGACTTCGCCCTCGTCGAGGCCGAGGTCTCCGCGCCCGGTGAGGGCCAGGTGCTGGTGCGGAACAAGTACCTCTCCGTCGACCCGTACATGCGCGGCCGGATGAGTGCCGCCAAGTCCTACGTCGCCCCCTTCGAGCTCGGCAAGGTCATGCAGGGCGGTGCCGTCGGCGAGGTCGTCGCCTCCAACGCCGAGGGGATCGCCGTCGGCGACCACGTCCTGCACTTCTTCGGCTGGCGCGAGTACGCCGTCGTGGCCGCCGAGAACGCCGTCAAGGTGGACCCCGGGGCCGCGCCGCTGTCGGCGTACCTCGGCGTGCTGGGGATGACCGGGCTCACCGCCTACGCGGGGCTGCTGCGCACCGCCGCCTTCAAGGAGGGCGACTGCGTCTTCGTGTCCGGTGCCGCGGGGGCCGTCGGCAGCCAGGTCGGGCAGATCGCGAAGCTCAAGGGGGCCTCGCGGGTGATCGGGTCCGCCGGGTCCGACGAGAAGGTCAAGCTCCTCGTCGAGGAGTACGGCTTCGACGCCGCCTTCAACTACAAGAACGGCCCCGTGGGCGAGCAGTTGCGCGCCGCCGCCCCGGACGGGATCGACGTCTACTTCGACAACGTGGGCGGCGACCACCTGGAGGCGGCCATCGGGTCGCTCAACCGGGGCGGCCGGATCGCCGTCTGCGGGATGATCTCCGTCTACAACAACACCGAGCCCGCGCCCGGCCCGAAGAACCTCGCCCGCCTGATCCAGACCCGCGGGCGCATCGAGGGCTTCCTGGTCGGTGACCACTACGACCTCCAGCCGCAGTTCGTCCAGGAGGTCGGGCCCTGGGTGCGGTCCGGCGAACTCAAGTACCGGGAGACCGTCGTCGAGGGCGTCGAGAACACCCTCGAGGCGTTCCTCGGGGTCCTGCGCGGCGACAACACCGGGAAGATGATCGTCAAGCTCTGACGCGGACGGCTTCACTGAATTTCCGGCATGCGGTAGCTTCTTTCCGAAATCGTCGTGATCGTGGGCGCGAGTCACGGCGGACCGAGGAGGAACGCACCGCATGCCCATTCAGCAGTCAGACGTCCTGTACACCGCCGTCGCCACCGCCGAGAACGGCCGCGACGGACGCGTGGCCACCGACGACGGCACGCTCGACCTGGTCGTCAACCCGCCCAAGGAGATGGGCGGCAGCGGCACCGGCACCAACCCGGAGCAGCTGTTCGCCGCCGGTTACAGCGCCTGCTTCCAGGGCGCCCTCGGCGTGGTCGCCCGCCAGGAGGGCGCCGACGTCTCCGGCTCGACGGTCACCGCCAAGGTCGGCCTCGGCAAGAACGAGGACGGCTTCGGCATCATCGTCGAGATCGCGGCGGACATCCCGAACGTGGACGCCGACACCGCGCGCTCGCTCGTCGAGAAGGCCCACCAGGTGTGCCCGTACTCGAAGGCGACCCGCGGCAACATCACCGTGACGCTGGCCTGACACGGTCGTTGCGTACGGTGGGGGCCGCACCCTTGGACGTGGGGTGCGGCCCCCGTCCGTGGGTGCGCCCGGACGTCCTCAGCCGCCCCAGAGGTCCAGGAGGTCACTCAGGTCCAGTCGGCTCAGGAAGCGCCCGGGCCAGGAGCAGAGCGCGCCGCCGAAGGACAGGTTCCGCGTGTAGACGCCCTCCAGCAGGATCGCGAGACCGAGGTCCAGGGCGTCCGCCTCCCCCTGCGAGACACCGGAAACGGTCTGCGGCCACCGCCACTGCGACCGGGTCGTCGTCACGACGGCTCCCTCGCGCCGCAGCTCGTGCCTGAGCCTGCCGCCCAGCACCCGGTACCGGTAGGAGCGTCCGGCGACCTCGATGTGCAGGGCGCGGCCTTGCTGCGTCACCGCCAGGTGGCGGCGGCGCAGCCGCGCCGTCCGTCCGTCGGCGGTGAGGGTCGCCCTGGCCATGCGCGGGAGGTTGCGAAAGCCGATGCCGCGGAAGGACACCGGCGGGACCGCCTGGCCCGTCACCCGGGCGGTCAGCTTGTCCCGGCCGCGATCCTCCGCCACGGGGCACACCAGCTCGACCGGCCCGAGGCCGGGCAGCGTCCCGGTCCAGGTGTGCGTGGCCCGTTTGAACAGCCGTCCGCGAACGGAAGCCGTACGCGTGAGACGGAACCGGACAGCGGTCATGTGCTTCCCCCGTTGATCGATGCGGGGGTGAGGCTACCTGGCGGTGCCCCGATACAGTCTTCCCCATGCGCGATCTTGGGGCGGGTTTCCGGTATCTCCTGAAGGGCCAGCGGTGGGTGGCCCGGCACGGCAAGCAGTTCGGGTTCGGGCTGCTGCCGGGGCTGATCACCCTCGTGCTGTACGCGGCGGCGCTCGTCGCGCTGGCGCTGTGGGGGGAGGACTTCGTCGCCTGGGCGACGCCGTTCGCCGACGACTGGTCCAGCCCCTGGCCCGGACTGTTCCGCGGGTTCCTCACCGTCGTCCTGTTCGCGCTCGGACTGCTGCTGTCCGTGCTCACCTTCACCGCGGTGACGCTGCTCGTCGGGGATCCCTTCTACGAGAGCCTCTCCGAGAAGGTCGACCGGGACGTGTCCCCCGACGGCACCGCGCCCGAGTCGGACCTGCCGCTGTGGCGGGAGCTGTGGATCTCCGGCCGGGACAGCCTCCGGATCGTCGTGCGGGCCCTCGTCTGGGCCGTGCTGCTCTTCGCGCTCGGTTTCGTCCCGGTCCTCGGGCAGACCGCCGTACCGGTGATCGGCTTCTTCGTCACCGGGTTCTTCCTCACCGAGGAACTCACCGCCGTCGCGCTCCAGCGCCGCGGGGTCCGGCTGCGCGAGCGGCTCCGCCTGCTGCGGTCCCGCAAGACCCTCGTCTGGGGCTTCGGCACGCCCCTGGCGCTGGCCTTCCTCGTCCCGTTCGTCGCGGTGTTCCTGATGCCGGGCGCGGTCGCCGGTGCCACCCTCATGGCGCGCGAGCTGCTCGGTGAGGAGACCGCCGGGGACGGTGCCGAGGAGTCCGAGGAGGAGGGCGTCACGTCATGACCGAGGTGCTCGCCGTCGCCGTCGTCACCGTCCTGGCCGTGATCGCCCCGGGCGCCGACTTCGCGATGGTGGTGCGGGGCAGCTACCTCTACGGCCGCCGCACCGGGCTGCTCGGCGCGGTCGGCGTCGCCGCCGGCGTGCTGGTGCACGTCGCCTACACGATGCTCGGCGTGGGCCTGCTGATCGCCTCCTCCACCTTCCTGTTCACGGTCGTCAAGCTGGTCGGCGCGGCCTATCTCGTGTACGTCGGGATCCGCACCTTCCGTACCCGCACCGAGGTCACCGTCGACCTGGGGAACAAGACGGGGCTCACCCCGTTCGCGGCCCTGCGCACCGGCTTCCTGACCAACGTCCTCAACCCGAAGACGACCCTCTTCGTCGTCTCCACCTTCGCCCAGGTCGTCAGCCCCGGCACCCCGGTCGTCCAGCAGGTGGGCTACGGCCTGTTCATGTCGCTGGCCCACCTGCTGTGGTTCGGCGTCGTCGCGTTGTTCTTCTCCCACGACCGGATGCGCACCCTGATGCTGCGCGGCCAGAAGGTCCTCAACAAGGTCATCGGGTCCGTCCTGGCCGGCCTCGGCGTCAGTCTCGCGTTCGCTCCGTCGCACTGAGCGCCACGGTCACGATCGACCGCACCTGGTCGATGATGTCCAGCCGGTTCCGCACGAACGCCGGATCCGTGACCGCCCCCGTCGCCGGGTCGGTGTTCCCGGGGCCGAACTGCAGGACCGGGGTGTGGACATGGCCGCCCGGCAGCGTGTCGCGCAGGCCGAGACGGTCGCGCAGCAGGGTGGCCCGGTAGGCGATCTCGTTGGAGAGGTAGTCGCCGCCGCCGCCCGCGCGGGCCGTCGAGCCGGGCGTGGGCCCGTCCGGCCGCACGACGGGTTCGGTGCCCCCGGCCGGGATCTCGGTCACGGACGTGTTGTCGTACACCGGGAACCGCCCGGTGTCCGCGGCCACGACGGCGTCGTACGGCAGGGTGGTCGTCGTCCACTGCGGCTGCGAGGCCGGGTCGGCGACCGGGACGGTCTCCGTCCGGCCGATGTTCTCGTTGTCCCCGAACCCGCCCCGCCAGGCCCCGTTGGTCCGCTCGATGTCGAACCGGCCCACCCGGCCCTGGCTCACCGTGGCGAACAGGTCCACCTCGGGCAGGTGCGGCCGCAGCGCCCGCTCCACCGTGCCCTCCGTGAAGTCCTGCCAGCGCACCGGGAACACGGCCGTCTCGACGCGCGCCGGGCCGTCCGCGGTCTCGATCACCGTGCCGTCCAGGGCGAGCGCGACCGCGCCGGACGGGTTGGAGATGCGCACGTCCCGGTCCAGGGTGAACGGATCGAACCCGGTCACCAGGATCCGCCCGACGCCCTCGCCGCGCGGATAGCGGATCGCGCTCTGTCCCCGCGAGGTCCGCTCCAGTTCGCCGAGCAGCCGCGCCCGCTGCTCCCCGGTCAGGCCGAACCCCGGCTCCCAGGAGCGCAGTTCGCGGGACATGCCGAGCCGCGCCCAGTACAGCGGCCGGTCGTCGTCCCGGCTGAGGTCACCGCCCGCCGGGCCGCGCCCCTGCGCCCGGTCGACGGCCCTGCGCCACAGCGCCGTCCCCTCGCGCGCGACGGTACGGCGGGCCTGCGCGTAGGAGCGCGCGCGGTCGAGGGCGCGGGCGAACTCCGGTGCCACGGTGCCGAACCCGGAACGGCGCAGTATCTCCTGCGGGGCCGCTCTGTCCAGGCGCCGTTCCTCGACGGTGGGGGAGGGGGCCGCGGACTCGGCGGCGGTCGCGGTCGTGGGGGCGGTGAGGCCGGCGGTCAGCAGGGCGAGGCCGAGGACGGCGACGCGAACGCGTAGGGGATTCAAGGGGGCTGGGCCTTCCGTTCGTCGTGGGGCACGCGGGATGCCGAAGGCCGCAGTATCGCGTGACCGGAAGAGCCACGCCACGGGGCGGGGAACCGGGCGGGAATCCGCGCCCCCGCCTCGCGCGGCGCGCCGGCCTGCCATTTGTGAAGGGTTCGTACGGGATCCGGCCCGGGCACTCGATCGCGGACCGCGGGATCGGCGCGACGGTTAACGTCTGATCCGGGCGGTACCCGTATGAGCAGCCCCGGTCCGGGACCCTGACCCCGGGCCGGGGCTCGGGGACGCCGACCGCCCCGTCGCCCCGTCGTACGGGCGGCCTACCGCACCGAGAAGCCGTACACCGTCTCCGAGCGGAACACCTCGCCCGGCCGCAGGACGGTGCCCGGGAACTCCGGACGGTTCGGGGAGTCGGGGAAGTGCTGGGTCTCCAGCGCGATGCCGTCACCGGGGGCGAAGGGCTCGCCGATGTGGTCCGCGGTGTACAGCTGCATCCCGGGCTCGGTGGTCGCCACCGTCAGCACCCGGCCCGACCCCGGGTCGTACAGCTCGGCGACCTCCACGGGCGCCGGCGTCACGCCCTTGTCGAGCACGAGGTTGTGGTCGTACCCGGTGCCGGTCGCGCGTGCCTCGCGGAAGTCGAAGCGGGTGCCGGTCACGTCGGCGAGCTCTCCCGTCGGAATCAGGTCCGCGTCGACCGGCGTGAACCGGGAGGCCGCCAGCCGCAGTTCGTGCCCGGCCGCGCTGCCGGAGCCGGCCAGGTTCCAGTACGAGTGGTTCGTCAGGTTCACCGGGGTCGGCGCGTCCGTCACCGCCTCGTAGGCGATGCCCAGCGCGCCCCGCTCGTCCAGCGTGTACGTCACCGAGACCTCCAGGCGGCCCGGGAAGCCCTCCTCGCCGTGCGGGCTGACCCGGGTGAGGCGCAGACCGTGCTCGACCGCCGTCACGTCCCACACCCGCTTGTCGAAGCCCCGCTCCCCGCCGTGCAGCGAGTTCGGCCCGTTGTTCGGGGCGAGCGCGTAGGTGATCCCGTCCAGCGAGAAGCGGGCGCCCGCGATCCGGTTGGCGTACCGGCCGATCAGGGCGCCCAGGAAGGGCTCGGGACGGGCGAGATAGCCGTCCAGGCCGGGGAACCCCAGCACCACGTCCCCGGCCGTCCCCTCCCGGTCCGGCACCTCCACGCTCTGCACGATCCCGCCGTACGACAGGACCCGCACCCGTACGCCTGCCCGCTGAAGCGTCCAGCGGTGCACCGGGGTGCCGTCGGGGAGGGTGCCGAAGAGTTCGTTCATGCGCGAAACGATAAGTCACGGCCTCCTCGTCAGGTCACGGCCGCTTCGCCGTGACCGTCCGGTAGGCGATCTCCGCCAGTCTGGCCTGCCCGTCGACACTGGGGTGGAACCAGTCCCAGCGGCTCAACTGCTCGGTGCCGAAGCGGTACGCGTGCACCGCGCCGCCGTCGTAGCGGCACCGGCGGTCCGCGGCGCAGACCTCCTCCAGCACCTTGTTGTAGTCCTCCACCCGTTTGTGCACCGTCTCGCGCCGCTGCGTCGCCGCCGCGTCCAGCGCGTCCGCGTCGCCCAGCATCGACGGGCAGATGCCCAGCTTCCAGATCTGCTTGCCCAGGGCGTTGGTCCGCCCCTGCGACCACAGCCGCTTCAGGTTCGGCACGCTCGCCACGTACACCTGGGTCCGGGGCAGCGCCTCGCGCAGGGTGTTCATCGCCTCCTGGAAGTCGGCACGGAAGTCGGCCACCGGCGTCATCGCCGACGCCGTGTCCCGGCAGGCGTCGTTCGCCCCGGCCATCACCGCCACCAGCTGCGGGGCGCGCCGCACCGCCCGCGCCATCTGGCCCGGCAGATCCGCCATCCGGGCCCCGGTCACCGCGTAGTTCCAGCTCCGCTCGGCCGCACCGGCCTTCCCCAGCAGCCGGACCGCGAGACTGTCGACCTTGTCGCTGCTGCCCGTCGCCCACGACACCTCGGGGCAGTCCGCCAGCACCGTGCAGGCGTCGAAGCCGGTGGTGATGGAGTCACCGACGGCGGCGACGGAGGAGGGACTGGTGTCCCACACGGGTGTGGGCCTCGGGGACGGCCCGCCCTCCTTCGCGCCCGGACCGGACTCACCGCCGACGGCGTCGCAGCCGGCCGCGCCCAGGGCGGCGGCCGTCACCACGGCGAGGACGGTCCGTGAGCGGCGCCGCCGCCTGTGCGTCGTCCGGTCCAATTCCGTCGCCTCCCCGCGTGTCGTGGTGTCGCCGTCCCCCAACCCATAACAACGCACGAGGGTTCCCGCCCGGCGGGTGGCAACGTCCCGCACCCGTACAGGCGTCCTGCCGGGTGAATGGTGGATGTTTCCCGGCAGCAGGACCGACGGTACGTCACACTCCTTGCGCCGTCGCACGGTAGCCTCGCCATCAACGCGGCCCGCCGGGCCGCGGCCGTTCCACCCGTTCCAAGATGTCCCGCTCTGCCCGGAGGTTCCGGTGACGACTCGTGGAGTTCTGTACGTGCACTCCGCGCCGCGCGCGCTGTGCCCGCACGTCGAGTGGGCCGTCGCCGGGGTGCTCGGCACGCGCGTCAGCCTGGACTGGATCCGCCAGCCCGCCGCCCCCGGCACCTGGCGCTCGGAGTTCTCCTGGCAGGGCCAGGCCGGCACCGCCTCCAAACTCGCCTCCGCGCTGCGCGGCTGGCAGATGCTGCGCTTCGAGGTCACCGCGGAGCCCTGCCCCACCGCCGAGGGCGAGCGCTACAGCTGCACCCCCGACCTCGGCATCTTCCACGCCGTCACCGGCATGCACGGCGACATCCTGATCCCCGAGGACCGGCTGCGCGCCGCCCTGGTCCGCTCCCGAAGCGGCGAGACCGACCTGGAGGCGGAGATCGCCAAGCTCCTGGGCAAGCCCTGGGACGACGAACTGGAGCCCTTCCGCTACGCCGGCGAGGGCGCCCCGGTGCGCTGGCTGCACCAGGTGGTCTGACCGGGCTCCCGGGGCGGTACGCGTAAGGCCCACCGGCACGCGCGAGGGCCCCCACCGTCACGGTGGGGGCCCTCGCGCGCACAGGCGACGACGTGTTGCGTACCGGCGGCGGTCAGACCGTCCGGAACGCCAGCACCACGTTGTGGCCGCCGAACCCGAACGAGTCGTTCAGCGCGGCGATGCGGCCCTCGGCGGGAAGCTTGCGCGCCTCGCCGCGGACCACGTCCGCGTGCGCCTCGGCCTCGGGGTCGAGGTTCTCGATGTTGATGGTCGGCGGGGCCACCCGGTGGTACAGCGCGAGCACCGTCGCC
This sequence comes from Streptomyces sp., assembly GCF_031181555.1. Taxonomy (GTDB): domain Bacteria; phylum Actinomycetota; class Actinomycetes; order Streptomycetales; family Streptomycetaceae; genus Streptomyces; species Streptomyces fimbriatus. Next base: position 13,920 of record NZ_JAPSKQ010000007.1, read on the forward strand.
ACCGACTCCACGCCGCCGGCGCCGCCGAGCAGGTGACCGGTCATCGACTTGGTGGCGGAGACCGCCATGTGGTCGGTGTCGTCGCCGAAGACCTTGCGCAGCGCCTTCAGTTCGGCGATGTCACCGGCCGGCGTCGAGGTGGCGTGCGCGTTGACGTGCACGATCTCGGCCGGGTCCAGGTCGGTGCGGTCCAGCAGGTTCTGCAGGGCGTGCGAGATGCCGCGGCCCTCCGGCTCCGGCTGCACGATGTCGTGGGAGTCGGCGGAGACGCCCTGGCCGACCGCCTCCGCGTAGACGCGGGCGCCGCGCGCCGCGGCGTGCTCGGCGGACTCCAGGACGATCACGCCCGCGCCCTCGCCGAGGACGAAGCCGTCACGGGCGGCGTCGTAGGGACGCGAGGCGCCCTCGGGGTCGTCGTTGTTCTTGGACATCGCCATCATGTTGCCGAACGCGGCGATCGGCAGCGGGTGGATCGCCGCCTCCGTGCCGCCCGCGACGACGACGTCGGCACGGCCGGTGCGGATCATCTCGATGGCGTAGCCGATGGCCTCCGCGCCCGAGGCGCAGGCCGAGACCGGGGTGTGCACGCCCGCGCGGGCGCCCACGGCCAGGCCCACGTTCGCCGAGGGGCCGTTCGGCATCAGCATGGGGACGGTGTGCGGGGAGACGCGGCGGACGCCCTTCTCCTTCAGCACGTCGTACTGGTCCAGCAGGGTCGTCACGCCGCCGATGCCGGAGGCGATGACCGCGCCGAGCCGGTCCGGGTCGACGTTCGGGTCCTCACCGGCCTTGCCCTCGAAACCGGCGTCGGCCCACGCCTCCTTGGCCGCGACCAGCGCGAACTGCGCCGAGCGGTCCAGCCGGCGGGCCTGCGGCCGGGGAATGACCTCGGTGGGTTCCACGGCCACCGGGGCCGCGATGCGGACCGCCTGCTCGGCGGCCCATTCCTGCTCCAGGGGCTTGACGCCGGAGCGTCCGGCGACCAGTCCCTCCCAGGTAGAGGCTGCGTCGCCACCCAGCGGTGTGGTTGCGCCGATACCGGTGACGACCACGGTGCGATTGGTCGGGCTCACGGGAATTCTTTCTCCAGCGGATTCGAGGAGGACAACCCCCGCTCGAGGCGGGGACAACGGCGCCACCGCCGGGTGGCGGGGCCGGGCTCCGGCCCGAGCAGGGCTCAGGCCTGGTGCTTGAGGATGTAGTCGGTCGCGTCGCCGACGGTCTTGAGGTTCTTGACGTCGTCGTCCGGGATCTTGACGTCGAAGCGCTCTTCGGCGGCGACGACGACCTCGACCATGGACAGCGAGTCGACGTCCAGGTCGTCGGTGAAGGACTTGTCCAGCTGGACGTCCTCAACCGGGATGCCGGCGATCTCGTTCACGATCTCCGCGAGACCGGCGACGATCTCTTCCTGAGTGGCGGCCATGGTGGCGCTCCTTCGTTGTGATTTCAGAGGGTGTGGCGCCCGCCGCGTCAGCGGCAGGTGTTGCGGTACCCGTGCCGGACCGGATGATCCGGCACGGAGTGCCTAGGGGAGGGTAACGACCGTGGCGGCGTAGACGAGACCCGCCCCGAAGCCGATGACGAGCGCGGTGTCGCCGCTCTTCGCCTCGCCGGTCGCCAGGAGCCGCTCCATCGCGAGCGGAATCGAGGCGGCCGAGGTGTTGCCGGTGGTGCGGATGTCACGGGCGACCGTGACGTGCTCCGGCAGTCTGAGGGTCTTCACCATCGAGTCGATGATCCGCACATTGGCCTGGTGCGGGATGAAGACGTCCAGGTCGTCCGGGGTGATCCCGGCCGCGTCCAGCGCCTGCTGCGCGACCTTCGCCATCTCGAACACGGCCCAGCGGAACACCGCCTGGCCCTCCTGCGTGATCGCGGGGAACTTCTCGACCGTCCCGTCGCGGTAGTCCGTCCACGGCACGGTCTGCTTGATGGTCTCGGACTTGTCGCCCTCCGAGCCCCACACGGTCGGGCCGATCGCGGGCTCCCGGGACGGGCCGACGACCACCGCGCCGGCGCCGTCGCCGAACAGGAAGGCGGTCGCCCGGTCCTCCAGGTCGGTCAGGTCGCTCAGCCGCTCCACGCCGATGACGAGGACGTACTCCGCCGAACCCTCGACGACCATGCCCTTGGCGAGGGTGAGGCCGTAGCCGAAGCCCGCGCAGCCGGCCGAGATGTCGAAGGCGGCGGCCTTGTCCGTGCCCAGCCTGTCGGCGATCTCGGTGGCGATGGCCGGGGTCTGGCTGAAGTGCGACACGGTCGACACGACGACGGCGCCGATCTGCGCGGCGTCGACCCCGGCGTCCGCGATCGCCTTGCCGGAGGCCTCGAGCGACATCGCCGCGACGGTCTCCTCGGGCGACGCCCAGTGCCGGGTCTCGATGCCGGAGCGCGAACGGATCCACTCGTCGGAGGAGTCGATCGTCTCGAGGATCACCTCGTTCGGCACGACCCGGGTGGGCCGGTAGCCGCCCACGCCGAGGATGCGCGCGTACGGGGCGCCCTTGCTGGGCTTGATCTTCGCCATGCGGGTGGGCTCCTTAAGGCGATCAGGCGGCGTGTTCGGCGATGAGCTCGCGGGCCGCGTCGAGGTCGGCGGGGGTCTTCAGGGCCAGCGTCCTGACGCCGGGCAGGGCGCGCTTGGCGAGTCCGGTCAGGGTGCCGCCGGGGCAGACCTCCAGCAGGGCGGTCGCGCCGAGTTCCTCGAAGGTCTCCATGCACAGGTCCCAGCGGACCGGGTTCGCGACCTGGCCGACCAGGCGCTGAAGCACCTCGGCACCGGTCGCGACGGTCCGGCCGTCCTTGTTCGACACGTAGGTGACCTTCGGGTCGCCCGGCGTCAGGTCCGCGGCGGCCTTCGCCAGCGTGTCGACCGCGGGAGCCATGTGGGAGGTGTGGAAGGCGCCGGCGACCTTGAGCGCGACGACCTTGCGCACGCCCTCGGGCTTGTCCGCCTCGAGCGCGGCGAGCTGTTCCTTGGTGCCGGCCGCCACGATCTGGCCCGCGCCGTTGATGTTCGCCGGGGTCAGGCCCAGCTTCTCCAGGTGCTCCAGGGTCACCTCGGGGTCGCCGCCGAGCAGCGCCGCCATGCCGGTCTCGGTGACGGCGGCGGCGTCGGCCATGGCCAGACCCCGCGTGCGGACGAGCCCCAGCGCGGCGGTGTCGTCCAGGACGCCCGCGAAGGCGGCGGCGGTGATCTCGCCGACGCTGTGACCGGCGACCGCGCCGGGCGCGATGTCCGCCATGTCACCCAGTGCCGCAGCGGACAGCAGCCCGGCCGCGACCAGCAGCGGCTGGGCGACGGCCGTGTCGCGGATCGCGTCCGCGTCGGCCCGCGTGCCGTAGTGGGCGAGGTCGAGTCCGATGGCGTCGGACCAGGCGGCGACGCGGTCCGCGGCACCGGGGAGTTCGAGCCATTCAGTCAGGAAGCCGGGCGTCTGGGCGCCCTGGCCGGGAGCGACGAGTACGAGCACTCTCACACTCTCTCTTGGGGACGGGCACGGCCGCCCGTGAGGACAGGGACGAAGAACACGAGGGCCTTTTGTGGGGCCCCGACAAAACGCTAGGGCTGAAGATCGCCATCGACCAGACGCCCCAGGATCAGCGCGATCCGCAGCGTGAACGCCGAGCGTACATCGGAGGGCGACCATCCGGTGACGTCAGTCACACGTCGGAGCCGGTAGCGAACGGTGTTGGGATGCACGAACAGCATCCGCGCCGCGCCCTCGAGACTGCTCGCCTGTTCGAGATAGACGCTGAGCGTCTCCAGCAGCGCGGCCCCGGCCTCCTCCAGCGGTCTGTAGATCTCCTCCACCAACTGCTCGCGGGCCGAGGGGTCTCCGGCTATCGCCCGCTCCGGGAGCAGATCGTCCGCCAGCACCGGGCGCGGCGCGTCCTGCCAGGCGGAACACGCCTTGAGCCCGGCCGCGGCGGCCTGCGCGGACCGGGTCGCGGCCAGCAGGTCCGGCACCACCGGGCCCGCCACCACCGGTCCCGGCGCGTACGGCCCGATCAGCGACTTGGCGACGGCCAGCGGATTGTCGCTGCCGCCCGCGATCACCACGAGCCGGTCCCCGAGCACCCCGGTCAGCACCTGGAGCTTGGCGTGCCGGGCGGCGCGCCGGATCGCCTCCACGGTCAGCTCGGAATCACCGTCGGGCGCGGTGCCCAGCACCACGCACACGTGCTCGGGCGAGTTCCACCCGAGGGCGGCGGCCCGGGACACGGCCCCCTCGTCGGCCTCACCGCTGAGCACGGCGTTCACGACCAGCGACTCCAGGCGCGCGTCCCAGGCACCCCGTGCCTCGGCCGCCTGCGCGTACACCTGGGCGGTGGCGAAGGCGATCTCCCGGGCGTAGACGAGGAGGGCCTCGCGCAGCACGGACTCGTCGCCCGGCGCCGCCACCTCGTCGATGGCCGTCTCCATGACCTCGATGGTGGTGCGCACCATCTCCACGGTCTGCCGCAGCGTGATCGCCCGGGTCAGCTCGCGCGGCGCGGTGCCGAAGACGTCGGTGGAGATGGCCTGCGGGGCGTCGGGGTGCCGGAACCACTCGGTGAAGGCGGCGATGCCCGCCTGGGCCACCAGACCGATCCAGGAACGGTTCTCCGGGGGCATGGCCCGGTACCAGGGCAGCGTCTCGTCCATCCGTGCGATGGCCTGCGCGGCGAGGCTGCCGGACGACTTCTCCAGCCGCTTCAGCGTCGCGGAGTGCGGATGGGCGGGACGTACTGCGGCTTCGATGGTGCTGGTTTCGGGTTCGGGCACGGGGACAAGACTGCCTTATCCGGACGGGAGGGTGTGCCGCCGGGTCGGTACCCGGCCCGCGGGCAGGGCCTACGGTGGACGGCGTGATGGACGTACGACGCGCGCACGAGCGCTACCGGGGCGGTGATCCGGCGGCCGGGATCGAGACGTGGCACGCCTTCTCCTTCGGCCCCCACTACGACCCCGGCAACCTCCGCTTCGGCGCGGTCATCGCCTGCAACGAGGAGCACCTGGCCCCCGGCGCGGGCTTCGACGAGCACCCGCACAGCCACACCGAGATCGTGACCTGGGTGGTGGAGGGCGAGCTGACCCACCGGGACTCCACGGGGCGGGAGACGGTGGTCCGCCCCGGCGACGTGCAGCGCCTGAGCGCGGCGTCCGGGGTGCGGCACGTGGAGCGCAACGACGGCCCGGCCCCCCTGGTCTTCCTCCAGATGTGGCTGGCCCCGCACGAGCCCGGGGGCGACCCCCGCTACGAGGTCGTCCGCGGGGTGGCCGACTCGACCCCGTACGCCCTCCCGGAGGCGGGCGCGCTGCTCCACGTGCGCCGTCTCGCGGCGGGCGAGCGGACCGCCGTCCCCGACGCCGCGCACGTGTACGCCCACGTGGTGCGCGGCGAGGTCCTGCTGGACGGGGAACGGCTGGGGCCGGGCGACGCGGCGCGGATCACGGACGCCGAGGACGTCGAGGCGGCCGCCGTGAGCGCGACGGCCGAGCTGCTGCTGTGGGAGATGCGCCCGCCGCCGGACGGGAACTAGGCCCTGTCGTCGGACTCCCGTCCGCCTCGCGACGCCGTGCACGCGCTCTCGCCGCACCGGGCCCCGACCCGGGTACGTCCGGTACGAGGCTCAGGGCCCGGCACTCCCAGGCCCTTCGAGCAGGGGGATCCCCGGAGAGCGCGCCTGACGCCGCATGGCCCGCCCTCCGGGCGGACCACGCGAGTTCGACGACAGGGCCTAGAGCTCGGCGAGCACCGCGTCGGTGAACGGCGGCCACGCCTCGATCGCCCAGGGGCCGAAGGCGCGGTCGGTGAGCGCCACGCACGCGGCCCGCGCGTCCGGGTCGACCCACAGGAACGTGCCCGACTGCCCGAAGTGGCCGAAGGTGCGCGGCGAGGACGAACCGCCCGTCCAGTGCGGGGACTTGGAGTCGCGGATCTCGAAGCCGAGGCCCCAGTCGTTGGGGTTCTGGTGGCCGTAGCCCGGCAGGACGCCCTTGGTGCCCGGGTACTGGACCGTCATCGCCTCGGCGACCGTGCGGGGGTCGAGGAGGCGCGGGGCCTGGACCTCGGCGGCGAAGCGCAGCAGGTCCTCCACCGTGGACACGCCGTCCTTGGCGGGGGAGCCCTCCAGCGACGTCGACGTCATGCCGAGCGGCTGAAGCACCGCCTGCCGCAGGTACTCCGCGAACGGGATCTCCGTCGCCTTCGCGACGTGGTCCCCCAGCTGCTCGAACCCGGCGTTCGAGTACAGCCGCCGCTCCCCGGGCGCCGAGGTCACCCGGTGCTCGTCGAAGGCCAGCCCCGAGGTGTGCGCGAGCAGGTGCCGGACGGTGGAGCCCTCGGGGCCCGCCGGCTCGTCCAGCTCGATCGCGCCCTCCTCGTACGCCACGAGCACCGCGTAGGCGGCGAGCGGCTTGGTGACCGAGGCCAGCGGGAAGCGGTGGCCGGCCGGCCCGTGGGTGCCCAAGGCGGTGCCGTCCGCACGCACGACACCCGCCGCGGCGGTGGGAACCGGCCAGTTCTCGATCAACGCGAGGCTCTTCAGCGACATGCCGTCGAGCCTAAGCGTTCGCGGGACGGTGCGGGCAGAGGGGCCGGACCCGGGCCCGCGGCCCGGCGGGGCATTCCGCCGATCCCGCCGCGCGTGCTTGCCTGGAGTGCACTCCAGCGTTCTAGCGTGGGGCCCATGACGGTGACGGAGACCACGGACACCAGGACCACCGACACCTGCGCCGGGCCGCCGCAGGGGAACCGGCGGCCGGACGGCGAGGACACGTACACGATCAGCGAGGTCGCCGCCCTCACCGGGCTGACGGCGCACACCCTGCGCTGGTACGAGCGCATCGGGCTGATGCCGCACATCGACCGGTCCCACACCGGCCAGCGCCGCTACAGCAACCGCGACCTCGACTGGCTCGCCCTCGTCGGCAAGCTCCGCCTGACCGGGATGCCGGTCGCGGACATGGTGCGGTACGCGGAACTGGTCCGCGCCGGGGACCACACGTACACCGAGCGTTTCGAACTGCTCAAGGAGACCCGCGAGGACGTGCTGGCCCGGATCGCCGAGCTCCAGGGCACCCTCGCCGTACTCGACCGGAAGATCAGCTTCTACGCGGACGCCGGGCGCGCCCTGGCGTCGGAGAGGACGCGATGACGAACGACAGGATCGCGACGGCGGCACTGGGCGACGGCGGCCCCGAGGTGGGCGTGCAGGGCCTCGGCTGCATGGGGATGAGCTTCGCCTACGGCCCCGCCGACGCGGAGGCCTCCCGGGCCACCCTGGAGCGGGCGCTGGAACTCGGCGTCACGCTCTACGACACGGCGGACGCGTACGGGGCGGGGGAGAACGAGCGGTTCCTGTCCCCCTTCTTCGCGGCGCACCGGGACGAGGTGGTCATCGCGACCAAGTTCGCCCTGTCGATCCCGCCGGACGACCCGACCCGGCGGATCATCCGCAACGACGCGCCGTACGTCCGCCGGGCCGTCGAGGCGAGCCTGAAGCGCCTGGACGTCGACGTGATCGACCTCTACTACATGCACCGGCGCGATGTGAACGTGCCGATCGAGGAGACCGTCGGCGTCATGGCCGAGCTGGTCCGCGAGGGCAAGGTCAAGCAGCTGGGCCTGAGCGAGGTCACGGCCGGTGAGCTCCGCGCCGCGCACGCCGTGCACCCGATCGCCGCCGTGCAGTCGGAGTGGTCGCTGTTCAGCCGGGACATCGAGGCGAAGGTGGTACCGGCCGCCCGCGAGCTGGGCGTGACGCTCGTGCCGTACTCGCCGCTCGGGCGGGGCTTTCTGACCGGCTCCTTCGCCGACGCCGACCAGGACCTCACGGCCGACGACTTCCGCCGTCGGATGCCCCGGTTCACCGGGGAGAACGCGGCGGCCAACGCGGCCCTGCTCGAGCCGGTCCGTGCGATCGCCGAGGCCCACGACGCCACCCCGGGCCAGATCGCCCTGGCCTGGGTCCACCAGCAGGCCGCCGTCCACGGCCTCCCGGTCGTCCCGATCCCCGGCACGCGCAAGCCGGCCCGGGTGGAGGAGAACACGGCGGCGACGCGGATCGTCCTCACGGACGAGGAACTGGCCCGGCTGGACCCGATCGCGGGCAAGGTGGCCGGCGACCGCTACGCGGACATGGCGTTCACCTCCGCGGGCAGGGAGTGAACCCGGCGGACGCTACAGCTCCGCCAGCAACTCCGCCTTCTTCACGGAGAACTCCTCGTCCGTCACCAGCCCCGCCTGATGAAGTTCCCCCAGGTGGCGGATGCGGTCGGCGATGTCCGCGGGGTCGCGGCGCGGTGCCGCGGCCACCGCGGGCACCGGCTCGCAGGTGCGCACCGCCGCCAGCACGGCGGCGGCGAACGGCAGTGACTCGTGCACCGGTCCGTAGCCGAGCCCGAACACCACGGCCGCCGGGTCCTGGTCGGCCTGCGCGGGAGGCGCCCCCGCGTCCCGGCGCAGCAGCCGCAGGTGTCCCTCGAACACCTCGGGCGACCGCCACTCCACGCCGCTCAGCTCGCCGATGGGGAAGCGCTGGTCGCCGGCCTTCCACTTGGCCGACGAGGCGCCCGTCCAGAACCAGCGGAAGGACACCGACGTCCCGTCGAAGGACGCCTTCCCGTCGTACGCCTTGAACTGGCGCGGCGTTTCGGGTGCCGCCACCAGATGACGTTCGGCCGGTCCGGACTCGGTGAGCAGGCCGCGCAGTTCGTCGGCGTAGTACTCGGCGAGCGTCTCGCGCTCGGCGGGCAGCACCAGCCGGTACGGGTCGGAGCTCTCCTTCAGCTGCCCGGCGGCCGCCTCCATGAGCGGATCGGCACCGGGCCGTGGTGCGACGCGCAGGACCACGGTGCCGCGCTTGCCGGGGGCCAGGGTCACCCCCTCGATCGCCTCGAGGGGTATGCGTCGTTCCCCGAGTGCCTGGAACAGCTTGGGTGTTCGAATCCCCCGTTCGTAACGGATGAGCACGGAGTCGGACTCGAACTCCCAGGCGGCATGAAATCCGGCCAGTACGTCACCCATGCGGCTCATCGTATGCGGCACGAGCTTCTTCGTCCTCTCCCCGCGCATACCGCAGTTTCTCCGCCTCTACGCGCGTCCGGTGGCCGCCGTGCCGGACAAACCCGCCCGGCAGACGTCGTCCTCGTGGGCGCAGGACACCGCGCGGTACGCGCCGACACCGATCCCGGCGAAGTTCCGCAGGCTGTCCGTGCCCGGTTCGAAGTACCCGCTGTGCCCCTGCGCCTCCCGCGCCGACAGCACCCGCGCCCCGAACCCCGCGGCCACCGGATCGGCTCCGTGTCCCAGGCCGCCGAGTTCCAGGTACGGCACGTCCTGGATCCAGTCGTCGGCGTCCCGCATCGCCCACACCCGCGCGGAGGTGTCCAGCTGGGAGGCCTTCTCGACCCGCATCCCGGGACTGCCGGCCACCGCTATGTCGGCCACCCGGCCCGGCAGCGCGGGCGCGGCGAGCCCGCACACCACGGAGCCGTAGCTGTGGCAGAACAGCGAGACCGGGGTCTTCCCGGGCAGCCCGCGCAGCATCGCGTTCAGCCGCACCGCGCCGTCCTCGGCGCGCATCGCCGTGGCCGCGTCCATGCCCAGCCCGCTGGGGGCGGTGTAGTCGGCCCAGGCGATCACGGCGGTACGGGTCGTGGGGGCGGCCTCGCGCTCGGCCGCGTACAGGGACCTGGCCATGCCGACGGGCGCCGCGTACCTGCGGTCCGCACGCTGGAAGGTGAGCAGGTCCGTGTCGGAGCCGGGGACGACGACCGAGACCCGGTCGGCCGTGCGCAGGTCACCGAAGACCTCGGCGACCCGGCCCGGGCCCGACGGGTCGAAGGCGAGGATGCGGCGGCCGGGGCGCATCAGCGCCTCGAAGCGGTCCGTCCGGCGGGCCGCCTGCTGCTGCCCCGCGGGCGTGAGGCGGCTGTCGCGCACGCGTTTCAGCTCGACCTCGCGGGCCTGGGCCAGCGCGATGCGGTTGGCGCGGTAGCGCAGGGCGACCGGTGCGCCGTTCATGTTGCCGACCGCGAGCGGATAACGGCGGGCGAGGGCCGCCCGCTGCCCCTCGGTGAGGGAGGCGAAGAACCGGGCCAGCCGCGAGGGCGCCGACTGCGGGTCCGGCAGCCGGTGACCGGCTATGCGGCCCTTCCCCCAGGCGCTGAGCGACGCCTGGAGAGGGGGCACCTCCCGCTGGCTGCGCAGTGCCGTCCAGCCGGTGGTCGCCAGCATCACGAAGACGACGGCGAACACGAGCAGCGCGCGCCAGACGTTCAGTTGCGGAGAGGTGTCGAAGGAAGTCACTGAAAGGACACACTAGGAGAACGGGAGGGTCTCGCGTGCGCCAAGTGACCGGTCTCACGTTTCAGTGCGCCGATCCGGGGCTCGGTCCGTACGCCAGTTCTCCGCGAGCGCCGGCCCCAGCCGGTCCAGGTAGGCCGCCATCAGGTCGTGCATGGCGGCGACGCTGATGTCGTCCCCGGCCGACCACAGCCGTTCCGTCACCCGGATCACCCCGCCGAAGGCGGCCACCAGGACCCGCGGCCGGGGATCGGCGTCCAGGTCCAGCCCCTCGCGCTCGGCGATGATGCGCGCCAGCTCCTCCTCCAGCTCCGTCGCGCGCCGCAGATGGGCGGCGAGCAGCGCCGGTGTCGACTCGATCACCCGGTAGACCCGCAGGTGCAGGTCGAGGGGCACGAGCTGCTCGATGGTCGCGTGGATGTCGTCCCAGCTGTCCAGGACGGCCCGGCGCAGCGTCTCCAGCGGCGCCTCGCCCGGCGGACGCCCGCGCACGGCCTCGACGACGTGCGACTCGGCGAGCCGCGGGACGAAGAACGTCACCTCCTCCTTGCTGGCGAAGTAGCGGAAGAAGGTGCGCTGCGAGACGTCGGCGGCCGCGGCGATGTCGTCGACGGTCGTGCCCTCGTACCCGCGCGTGGCGAACAGCTCCAGTGCGGCCCGGACCAGCGCGTCCCGGGTGCGCTGCTTCTTGCGCTCCCGCAGACCCGGTCGCGGCACCGCACCCGTGACGGTCCCGGCCCTCCTCATTGGTCCTCCTCGCACTGTTTCTCCAGCTCAGGCTATACGCGAGTGTCCTGTCAGTTACTGACTGGTGAATTGGTTTGTCAAGTGTCAGCGGCTGTCACTAGCCTCGAACACATGACTAGTCAGACCACCATCGACACGACGGGGCCGGGGGACGAGGCACCGGCTGCCCCGTCGGGCGCGACACCGGGCAGAGGGCTGCGCGGGCACTCCTGGTTCACCCTGATCACCGTCGCCGTGGGGGTCATGATGGTGGCCCTCGACGGCACCATCGTGGCCATCGCGAACCCGGCCATCGGTGACGATCTGGGCGCCACCCTGTCGGAGCTCCAGTGGATCACCAACGCCTACTTCCTCGCCCTCGCGGTCTCCCTGATCACCGCGGGCAAGCTCGGTGACCGCTTCGGCCACCGGCAGACCTTCCTCATAGGCGTCGTGGGCTTCGCCGCCGCCTCGGGTGCCATCGGCCTGTCCGACAGCATCGCGATGGTCGTCGTCTTCCGCGTGTTCCAGGGCCTGTTCGGCGCGCTGCTGATGCCGGCCGCGCTCGGTCTGCTGCGGGCCACCTTCCCGGCCGAGAAGCTCAACATGGCCATCGGCATCTGGGGCATGGTCATCGGTGCCTCCACCGCGGGCGGTCCGATCCTCGGCGGTGTGCTCGTCGAGCACGTCAACTGGCAGTCGGTGTTCTTCATCAACGTGCCGGTCGGCGTCCTCGCCGTCGCCCTCGGCGTGTGGATCCTGCTGGACCACCGCGCGGAGAACGCCCCGCGCTCCTTCGACATCCCCGGCATCGCCCTGCTGTCCGGCGCGATGTTCTGTCTCGTCTGGGCCCTGATCAAGGCCCCCGAGTGGGGCTGGGGCGACGGCAAGACCTGGGCGTTCGTCTTCGCCTCGATCGTCGGCTTCGGGCTCTTCTCCTTCTGGGAGACGAAGGTCAAGGAGCCGCTGATCCCGCTGGCCCTGTTCCGCTCCGTCCCGCTGTCCGCGGGTGTCGTGCTGATGATCCTGATGGCCATCGCCTTCATGGGCGGCCTGTTCTTCGTCACCTTCTACCTGCAGAACGTGCACGGCCTGGGCCCGGTCGACGCCGGTCTGCACCTGCTGCCGCTCACCGGCATGATGATCGTCGGCTCGCCGCTCGCCGGTGCGGTGATCACCAAGGTCGGCCCGCGCATCCCGCTGGCCGGCGGCATGGCCCTCACCGCGCTCGCCATGTACGGCATGTCGACGCTGGACAAGGGGACCGGCAGCGCCGTGATGTCGCTCTGGTTCGCCCTGCTGGGCCTCGGCCTCGCCCCCGTCATGGTCGGCGCCACCGAGGTCATCGTCGGCAACGCGCCGATGGAGCTCTCCGGTGTCGCCGGCGGTCTCCAGCAGGCCGCCATGCAGATCGGCGGCAGCCTCGGTACGGCCGTGCTGGGCGCCGTGATGGCCTCGAAGGTCGACAGCGACCTCGAGGGCAACTGGGCGGACGCCGGGCTTCCGCCGCTCACCCCGGAACAGGCCGACCAGGCCGCCGAGGCCGTCCAGGTCGGTGCGGCGCCGGTGGCCGAGGGCACGCCCGAGGCGGTCGCCGCGAAGATCACCGACGTCGCGCACGACACCTTCCTCTCCGGCATGAGCCTGGCGTCCCTGGTCGCCGCCGGAGTCGCCGCCGTGGCGGTGCTGGTCGCGTTCCTCACCAAGCGCGGTGAGAACGCGGAGGCCGGCGCGGGCGTCGGCCACATCTGACGCGACGTCCGACGCACACGGGGCCGAATTCGCCTATCAGGGCGAACCCGCGCGGTGATCCCTCCCCCGGGGAGGGCACCGCGGGTCACAGTGGGTCACGTCCTCCGCAGGGCAGGGAGGACGGCGGTTGCGGCGCGCTGCCGGAGGGGGGCGGCGCGCCTACTGCCGTCCGTACCACGTGAATTCACGGCCGAAGCGGGGGTACCCGCCATGACGACGAACCCCGGAACCACCCCAGTCGACCAAGGGGTTCAGGGAGTTGACGATGGCGAGCTTCGGACACGGAACGCGCAGGCACCCCCGCTCACGTGGCCGGACGGGGCTACGGACCGGGCCGGATCGCGCGACGCTCGGGATCGTCGGAGTCATCTGCGCGGTCGCCGGATTCTTCGTGCTGGGGATCGTCCTCGGCCCCGCGGCGATCGTCTGCGGCTGGCTCGCCATGGGCCGCAGCTGGGCGGGTTCCCGCCCGGTACCGGCCGTGGTCGCCGTCGTCCTGGGCGCCATCGACACGCTCCTGGCCGTCATCTGGCTGGCCGGAGCGACCCCCGGGTACGGCATGTTCTGACCCGGGTGCGAGCGAGGGTCTCCGGTGGGGCGCCGGGGGCCCTCGCTCATGCCGGTCCGCGCGGTGCTCCGGTACCCCGGCCCGCCGCCGACTCCCGCAGCGTCGCGACCTCTCCCCGCAGGGCCCGGACCTCCTCCGTCAGCGCCTCGATGGCCGCCGTCTGCCGGCGCTCCTCCGCGTCGTCCATCTCGAACCGCGCGATGAACCAGGCCGCGATGTTCGCGGTGACGACACCGAGCAGCGCGATCCCGGAGAGCATCAGCCCGATCGCCAGCATCCGCCCCAGCCCGGTGGTCGGTGCCATGTCGCCGTACCCCACGGTGGTCATCGTCGTGAACGCCCACCACACCGCGTCCCCCAGCGTGTGGATGGACGCCCCGGGCTCGCCCCGCTCCACCTCCAGCACGGCCAGCGCGCCGAAGACCAGCAGCCCCAGGCAGCAGCCCGCGACATACGTCGTGACCCGGATCTGCGACGCCAGACGCGCCCGCTGCCCGGCGAGCAGCAGCAGCGACACCAGCCGGAGCAGCCGCAGCGGCTGCACCAGCGGCAGGACGACCGCGAGCAGCGCCAACGGGTTGCCGCGCACGAAACGCATCCGGTCCTCGCTCAGCCACAGCCGGGCGGCGTAGTCGACGGTGAACGCGCCCCACACCCCCCAGTTCACGGCGTGGCAGGCGGTCCGCAGGGCCCGCGGAGCGTCCGGGTCCACGATCGGGAGGGCGTAGGCGACCGCGAAGAGGACGGCCAGCGCCATCAGGGGGCCCTGGGTACGCCGCTCCCAGCGGTCCAGTGCAGTGGGTTCGGGCATGGGGGGCATCGTAGGGAACGACGGACGGCGGCCCGCGGGGGCCGCCGTCCGTCGTCGCTCCGTGACCCGTGACGCCCTACGCGTCGCCGCCCGCCACGCCCGGGTCGGCCGCGGAGACGTCGAGCAGCTGGTAGCGGTCGATGGCCTGCTTCAGCACGGACCGGTCGACCTTGCCCTCCCGGGCCAGCTCCGTCAGCACCGCCACCACGATCGACTGCGCGTCGATGTGGAAGAACCGCCGGGCCGCCCCGCGCGTGTCCGCGAAGCCGAAGCCGTCGGCGCCGAGCGACTGGTACGTCCCCGGCACCCAGCGCGCGATCTGGTCCGGCACCGACCGCATCCAGTCCGACACCGCCACCACCGGTCCCTGCGCCCCGGCGAGCTTCCGCGTCACGTACGGCACGCGCTGCTCCTCCTCCGGGTGCAGCAGGTTGTGCTCCTCGCAGGCCACCGCCTCGCGTCGCAGCTCGTTCCAGGAGGTCGCCGACCACACGTCGGCCCTCACGTCCCACTCCGCGGCGAGGATCCGCTGCGCCTCGATCGCCCACGGCAGCGCGACACCGGAGGCCAGGATCTGCGCCGGGAGGGAGCCCTCCGTGCCCTCGCTGAAGCGGTAGAGGCCCTTGACGATGCCCTCGGCGTCCACGCCCGTGGGCTCGGCCGGGTGCTGGATGGGCTCGTTGTAGACGGTCAGGTAGTAGAAGACGTCCTCGCCGTGCGGGTGCTCCTCGGAGCTTCCGTACATCCGGCGCAGGCCGTCCTTGACGATGTGCGCGATCTCGTACCCGAAGGCCGGGTCGTACGCGACGCAGGCCGGGTTGGTGGACGCCAGCAGCTGTGAGTGGCCGTCCGCGTGCTGCAGGCCCTCGCCGGTCAGCGTCGTACGGCCCGCGGTCGCACCCAGCACGAAACCGCGCGCCAGCTGGTCGGCCATCTGCCAGAACTGGTCGCCGGTGCGCTGGAAACCGAACATCGAGTAGAAGACGTACACCGGGATGAGGGGTTCGCCGTGCGTGGCGTACGCCGAGCCGGCGGCGATGAGCGAGGCCGTGCAGCCGGCCTCGGAGATGCCGTCGTGCAGCATCTGCCCGTTCGGCGCCTCCTTGTAGGCGAGCAGCAGATCCCGGTCCACGGCCTCGTACTGCTGGCCCAGCGGGTTGTAGATCTTCGCGCTCGGGAAGAACGAGTCCATGCCGAACGTGCGGTACTCGTCCGGCGCGATCAGCACGAACCGTTTGCCGATCTCCTTGTCCCGCATGAGGTCCTTGAGGAGCCGGACGAAGGCCATGGTCGTCGCGATGGACTGCTGGCCCGAGCCCTTCTTCACGGTCGCGTACGTCTTGTCGTCCGGCAGGGCGAGCGGCTTCGACCGCACCACGCGCGTCGGCACGTAACCGCCGAGCGACCTGCGGCGGTCGTGCATGTACTGGATCTCCTCCGAGTCCCGGCCCGGGTGGTAGTACGGCGGCGGGCCGGACTCCAGGTCCTTGTCGGAGATCGGCAGGTGCAGCCGGTCACGGAAGCGCTTGAGGTCGTCGACCGTCAGCTTCTTCATCTGGTGCGTGGCGTTGCGGCCCTCGAAGTTCGGGCCCAGCGTCCAGCCCTTGACGGTCTTGGCGAGGATGACCGTCGGCTGGCCCTTGTGCTCCACCGCCGCCTTGTACGCCGCGTAGATCTTGCGGTGGTCGTGACCGCCACGGCCCAGCATGAGGATCTGGTGGTCGGACATGTTCTCGACCATCGCGCGCAGCCGGTGGTCGTCGCCGAAGAAGTGGTCGCGGATGTAGGCGCCGGTCTCGGTGGCGTACGTCTGGAACTGGCCGTCCGGCGTGGTGTTCATCTTGTTGACCAGCACGCCGTCCCGGTCCTGCGCGAGCAGCGGGTCCCAGGAGCGGTCCCAGATCAGCTTGATGACGTTCCAGCCGGCGCCCCGGAAGATCGACTCCAGCTCCTGGATGATCTTGCCGTTGCCGCGCACCGGGCCGTCGAGGCGCTGCAGGTTGCAGTTGACGACGAAGGTGAGGTTGTCCAGGCCCTCGCGGGCGGCGAGGGACAGCTGGCCCAGCGACTCCGGCTCGTCCATCTCGCCGTCGCCGAGGAACGCCCACACGTGCGACCTGGAGGTGTCCGCGATGCCGCGCGCGTGCATGTAGCGGTTCATCCGCGCCTGGTAGATCGCGCCGATCGGGCCGAGGCCCATCGACACCGTCGGGAACTCCCAGAAGTCCGGCATCGACCGCGGGTGCGGGTACGACGACAGGGCGTACGGCGCCTTCGACTTCTCCTGCCGGAAGCCGTCCAGGTGCTGCTCGCCCAGCCGGTCCAGCAGGAACGCGCGGGCGTAGATGCCCGGGGAGGCGTGCCCCTGGAAGAAGACCTGGTCGCCGCCGTCGCCCTCCTCCTTGCCGCGGAAGAAGTGGTTGAAGCCCACGTCGTACAGCGACGCGGAGGACGCGAAGGTGGCGATGTGACCGCCGACCCCGATGCCGGGCCGCTGCGCGCGCGAGACCATCACCGCGGCGTTCCAGCGGGTCGCGTTGAGGATCTTGCGCTCGATCTCCTCGTTGCCCGGGAAGAACGGTTCCGCGCGCGTGGGGATCGTGTTGACGTAGTCCGTGCTGCGCATCTCGGGCACGGCCACGCGCCTCTCGCGGGCCCGCTCGATCAGCCGCAGCATCAGATAACGGGCCCGCTCCCTGCCGCGCTCGTCGACGGCGGCGTCGAGGGAGTCGAGCCACTCCTGGGTTTCCTCGGGGTCGAAGTCAGGAACCTGACTCGGAAGGCCGCCAATGATGATCGGGTTGCGATCGGATGCGGAAGCCACGCTGTTCCTTACCTGTCAGAGGGCCGTGAGAGGGTTGCTGGGTCGCTGATGCAGCCGGGTTTGCGCCGCTCCCATGGTCCACCTCGGGACCGCAAACGTCATCTCTACCGAGAGGTAACCCGGATGCGGTCCGGGTGGGGGACCGGCTCGGTGGCGCGGGGATGGTGCGGGGGGCGAATGTCTTCGTGTGTTTCCGGGTCCCGTACCCGCAGACGTACATTCGACTCCCGTCCCCGCAGACGGTTCCCAAACGCCCAAAAAGGGCACAAAGGTGTGGTGTGCGTCACTGTGGACCATGATGGTGTGCCTGGAGTTGCGGTGACCCGGTCGGGATCGTCACCGTTTCGGCGGTCTGGACGGCCGGGTACTTGCGCGATCCGTCCCGCCCGTGTGGACTACGGCCAATGCTTCGCGCACGCGCGTGGCTGAGTTATTCCCAAGACATGATCAGGAGGCAACCCGTGAGCGCGACCGCGGACCACGCGGAGGAGCGGACGAACCCTGCCGCCAGGCTGGGGTTCCAGCCCGGGCAGGTGGTCCAGGAGATCGGCTACGACGACGACGTCGACCAGGAGCTCCGCGAGGCCATTGAGGGCGTCATCGAGAGTGACCTGGTCGACGAGGAGTACGACGACGTGGCCGACGCCGTTGTGCTGTGGTTCCGCGACGACGACGGCGACCTGACGGATGCGCTGGTGGATGCCACCACGTATATCGAAGAGGGCGGCGCGATCCTGCTGCTCACGCCGAAGACCGGCCGTTCGGGATATGTGGAGCCGAGTGACATCTCGGAAGCCGCCACCACGGCAGGCCTGACGGCGTCCAAGAGCGTCAGCGTGGGCAAGGACTGGAGCGGCAGCCGCCTGGCGACACCGAAGGCCGCGAAGTCCAAGCGGTAGATCACGCCACGGACGGGCCGGCCACCTCGTGCGTCAGCCCGTCCGTCGGCCTGTCGTGCTCCCTGCGTAGGGTGTTCCGAGCGAACCACCCTCCGAAGGGATGAACACGACGATGGCGATCCAGGTCGGCGACCAGGCCCCCGACTTCGAACTCAGGGACAACCACGGTGCCACCGTGAAGTTGTCCGACTTCCGGGGACGGAAGAACGTGGTGGTGCTCTTCTACCCGTTCGCCTTCACCGGCGTGTGCACCGGCGAGCTGTGCGAGGTCCGCGACAACCTGCCGCAGTTCTCCGACCGCGACACCCAGGTGCTCGCCGTCTCCAACGACTCCATTCACACCCTGCGCGTCTTCGCCGAGCAGGAGGGCCTGGAGTACCCGCTGCTCAGCGACTTCTGGCCGCACGGCAACGTCTCGCGCGCGTACGGCGTCTTCGACGAGGACAAGGGGTGCGCCGTGCGCGGGACCTTCATCATCGACAAGGAGGGGGTCGTGCGCTGGACCGTCGTCAACGGTCTGCCGGACGCCCGTGACCTGAGCGAGTACGTGAAGGCGCTCGACACCCTGTGACCGTTCGACACCCCGTGACCGTTCGCCTCCAGGGCCTGCGAGGGCCGGGAACCCCTCACTAGGATCGACTCGTTGATCCGACATCCAACGCACTACGGGGCACCCCGCCCCCGGACACCAAGGGAGGACTCGTGGGAGTCAGCCTCAGCAAGGGCGGCAACGTATCGCTGACCAAGGAGGCGCCGGGCCTGACCGCGGTCATCGTCGGACTGGGGTGGGACGTCCGCACCACGACCGGCACCGACTTCGACCTGGACGCCAGCGCGCTGCTGCTGAACAACTCGGGCAAGGTCGCCAGCGACCAGCACTTCATCTTCTTCAACAACCTCAAGAGCCCGGACGGCTCGGTGGAGCACACCGGTGACAACCTCACCGGTGAGGGCGAGGGCGACGACGAGCAGATCAAGGTCAACCTCGCGACCGTCCCGGCCGACGTCGAGAAGATCGTCTTCCCGGTCTCGATCTACGACGCCGAGAACCGCCAGCAGTCCTTCGGCCAGGTGCGCAACGCGTTCATCCGCGTCGTCAACCAGGACGGCGGCGCCGAGATCGCGCGCTACGACCTCTCGGAGGACGCGTCCACCGAGACCGCCATGGTCTTCGGTGAGCTGTACCGGCACGGCGCGGAGTGGAAGTTCCGCGCCATCGGCCAGGGCTACGCCTCCGGCCTGCGCGGCATCGCGCAGGACTTCGGCGTGAACGTCTGAGACGGTCACGTCCCGGGCGGGCGCGCCCGAGCCCGGTCGTCCGGCACGACCGCACCGTCCGGCGCCGCACGGTTTACGTGCGGCGCCGGACGCGCAGGACCACCTGAGAAACTTCACCCGGGGAGGGACCAGCATCATGGGCGTCACGCTCGCCAAGGGAGGCAACGTCTCCCTGTCCAAGGCCGCACCGAACCTCACGCAGGTGATGATCGGGCTCGGCTGGGACGCGCGCTCCACCACCGGAGCCCCCTTCGACCTCGACGCCAGCGCACTGATGTGCAGCGGCGGCCGGGTCATGGGCGACGAATGGTTCGTCTTCTACAACCAGCTCAAGAGTCCGGACGGCTCGGTGGAGCACACCGGTGACAACCTCACCGGCGAGGGCGACGGCGACGACGAGTCCCTGCTGGTCGACCTCTCCAAGGTGCCGGCCCAGTGCGACAAGATCATCTTTCCGGTCTCCATCCACATGGCCGACGAGCGCGGCCAGACCTTCGGCCAGGTCAGCAACGCCTTCATCCGCGTGGTCAACCAGGCGGACGGCCAGGAACTCGCCCGGTACGACCTGTCGGAGGACGCCTCCACCGAAACCGCGATGATCTTCGGCGAGCTCTACCGTTACCAGGGTGAGTGGAAGTTCCGTGCGGTGGGACAGGGGTACGCGTCGGGGCTGCGAGGCATCGCTCTAGACTTCGGAGTCAACGTTTCGTAAAGCCGATCACGGCAGCGGGGGAGACCCGTACACACACCATGGGGTAGCCAGTGGTTCTGAAAACCTTCGGCTGGTCGTTCGCGGTCACCGCGCTCGGCCTGGTCGCAGCGGTCCTTTTCGGGGGGTGGACCGCCTTCGGTATCGTGGCGATTCTCTCCATCCTCGAGATCTCGCTGTCCTTCGACAACGCGGTGGTCAACGCCGGCATCCTGAAGAAGATGAATGCCTTCTGGCAGAAGATCTTCCTCACCATCGGCATTCTGATCGCCGTCTTCGGCATGCGGCTGGTCTTCCCCGTCGTCATCGTCGCCGTCAGCGCCCAGCTCGGTCCGATCGAGGCCGTCGACCTCGCGCTCAGCGACAAGGACCGTTACCAGGAACTCGTCACCGACGCCCACCCGGCGATCGCCGCGTTCGGTGGCATGTTCCTGCTGATGATCTTCCTCGACTTCATCTTCGAGGACCGGGAGATCAAGTGGCTGGGCTGGCTGGAGCGCCCGCTGGCCAAGCTCGGCAAGGTCGACATGCTGTCGGTGTGCATCGCGCTGATCGTGCTGATGATCTCCGCCATGGCGTTCGCGACGCACGCCCACCAGCACGGCGGGGCGCACGTCGACAAGTCGTCCACGGTCCTGCTCTCCGGCGTCGCCGGTCTGATCACCTACCTGATCGTGGGCGGCCTGTCCGGCTTCTTCGAGGACAAGCTCGAAGAGGAGGAGGAGCGCGAGCACGAGGAGGAGGAGAAGGCCGCGCGCGAGGGCAAGCCCCGCTCGGCGGTCGCCCTGGCCGGCAAGGCCGCGTTCTTCATGTTCCTCTACCTCGAGGTCCTGGACGCGTCCTTCTCCTTCGACGGCGTGATCGGTGCCTTCGCCATCACCAACGACATCGTCCTGATGGCCCTGGGTCTGGGCATCGGCGCCATGTACGTCCGTTCGCTCACGGTCTACCTGGTCCGCCAGGGCACCCTGGACGAGTACGTCTACCTCGAGCACGGCGCGCACTACGCCATCGGCGCCCTGGCGATGATCCTGCTCGTCACCATCCGGTACGAGATCCACGAGCTCATCACCGGCTCCATCGGCGTCATCCTGATCGGCGCCTCCTTCTGGTCCTCCGTCCGCCGCAACAGGAGGCTGGCGGCGGCCGAGGGAAGCGCGGGCACGAAGACCGAGGTCTCCTCCGGGGTGTGACAGCCCTCCGGGTGAGGAACGCTCTCGACGGGGCGGCCACCGAGGACCACTCCTCGGGGCCGCCCCGTCGGCCGTCCGGGACCGGTGGGTACCGGACGGCCGGAACGGGGGTGTGGCGGGGTTCGACGACTGGACTTGGGGCGGGAATGGGTTTCCTGGACGGACTGCGGCGCGGACGCGAGAGTGCCTTCGACTCGGGCAACGCGGCCACCAACGCCATCGAGCTGACCAAGCGGCACGCGCAGGTGTCCCTGACCAAGCAGGGTGCGGCCACCGGCCATCTGCGGATCAACCTGAGCTGGCGGATGCGCACCTCCGACCTGGGCGGCTCCCAGCGCGAGAGCCTGCTGCGCCACCCCTTCAAGGCGCTCAAGCCGCCGGAGGTCGTCGGCCACAGCCAGAGCATGGTCAACGTGGACCTCGACCTCGGCTGCCTGTACGAGCTCCAGGACGGCACCAAGGGCGTCGTCCAGCCCCTCGGCGGCTTCCTCGGCGACGTCAACGCGCCGCCGTACGTCAAGCTCAGCGGCGACGACCGGTTCGGCTCGGGCTCCGGGGAGACGATCTACGTCAACCTGGACCACCGCGAGAACATCAAACGCCTGCTGGTCTTCGCCTACATCTACGACCAGACACCCGCGTTCGACCGCACCCAGGCCATGGTCACGCTCTACCCCGGCAACGGCCCGCGGATCGAGATCAGCCTCGACGAACGCCATCCGCAGGCCCGCTCCTGCGCGGTGGTGATGATCGAGAACGTCAAGAACGAGATCGTCGTCCGCCGCGAGGTGAAGTTCGTGTACGGGTTCCAGGCGGAGCTGGACCGGCTGTACGGGTGGGGGCTGCAGTGGGGCAGGGGCTACAAGACGAAGGCCGGGCGGTGAGGGGCCGCGGCCGCCCGCCGGGCCGGACGCCGGACGGGACGGACGCCGGACGGGACGGACCCGCTACCGCCCGATGAACTGCGGCCCCTGCGGCGGGAGCCGGAAGTCGGGGTCCGGGGCGGAGGCGGCCGGCGGCGGGAAGCCGTACCCGGACGGCGCGCCCGCCGCGGCGGCCGTGGCCGGCGCCTGCGGGTAGCCGTAGGCGGGCTGACCGGCCGGGTGCGGATAGCCGTAGGCCGGCCGGGCCGCCGCGGGCTGCTGCGGCGGGTAGCCGTACGCGGGCTGTGCGGGCACCCCCGCCGGCTGCTCGGGCGGCAGGGGCCGGGACACCTCGGGGGCCGGCGGCACGACCGGGGCGTGCGGCTGGGTCGGCGCCTCCGGAGGGGTCCGGTCCGGAGCCTGGACCTGCGTCTGCGCCGTTGCGGGCGCCTGCTGGGTGGTGTCGGCGGCCTCGGGCTCCTGCGCGGCCTCCGACTCGTCCACCGAGATGCCGAAGTCGGTCGCCAGGCCCTTCAGCCCGTTCGAATAGCCCTCGCCGAGCGCCCGGAACTTCCAGCCGTCCCCGCGCCGGTACAGCTCACCGCAGATCAGCGCGGTCTCCTGGCCCGTCTCCGGCGTGATGTCGAAGTGGGCCAGCGCCTCCCCGTCGGCCGCCTGCGCGTCGTACAGCAGAATGCGCAGCGCCCGTACGCGGTCGAACGTGGCGCCGTCCGCCGACGCGACCAGGAGGATCCGGCCCACGCCGGACTCGACACCGGCGAGATCTGTCTGGATCGTGTCGGTCAGGCCCTCGGCGACGCGTTTCTTGCCGAGCCGCCACACCTTCCCGGAGGGGTGCCGGGGCTGGTTGTAGAAGACGAAGTCCTCGTCGGAGCGCACACGATCGTCGGGGCCGAGGAGCAGCGCGGAGGCGTCGACGTCCGGCACCCCCTGCCCGGGCGACCAGCGCAGCACGGCACGTACCGTGGTGGCTTCCAGAGGGATGTTCGACCCCTTCAGCATCGCGTGCGTCATACGGTCATCCTGCCTTCTCCGTCCTGGTCACGACAATGCGGGGGGTGTGGGGGCGACACAGCAGGGTTACCTGACGTTCACGGTCCGCGGGAACCTCCGACACCGATCTCTACGTACTATTACCGGCCACCTTCCTCCTACCTTCCACAGGCCACCCAGAAGCCACAGGGGAGTTCAATGCGTCATTTCGGGCACGTCGCCCCTGAGGTGCGGAAACGTCTTTTCTACCGGGAGCCCGGCGTGTTCACGCAGGACTCCCCGGCCCGGCTGCTCTCCGCGGCCCTCGGCGCCACCCTCTACAGCCCCGCGACCCGGCCCCGGCTCGCCGACGACGTCGTCAAGCAGGGCGGACGCGGCGTGGTCTCGATGGTGCTGTGCCTGGAGGACTCCATCGACGACGCGGACGTGGGCGCCGGTGAGGAGAACCTCGTACGCCAGTTCACGGACCTGGCCGGACGGCCCGGAGCGGATCTGCCGCTGCTGTTCATACGGGTCCGCGTCCCCGAGCAGATCCCCGACCTGGTCCGGCGCCTCGGCCCCGCCGTCCGGCTGCTGTCCGGATTCGTCCTGCCGAAGTTCACCGCCGAACGCGGCCTGCCCTTCCTGGAGGCGCTGACCACCGCCGAGGCCGGCAGCGGCCACCGGCTCTTCGCCATGCCGGTGCTGGAGTCGCCCGACCTGCTCTACCGCGAGTCGCGCGTGGCGACCCTGGAGGGCATCTACCGCACGGTCGACAAATTCCGTGACCGGGTCCTCGCGCTGCGCCTCGGCGTGACCGACTTCTGCTCCTCCTACGGGCTGCGCAGGGGCCCCGACATGACGGCGTACGACATCCAGGTCGTCGCCTCGGTGATCGCCGACGTGGTGAACATGCTGGGCCGGGCCGACGGCACCGGATTCACCGTGACCGGGCCGGTCTGGGAGTACTTCCGGGTCCAGGAGCGCATGTTCAAGCCGCTGCTGCGGCAGAGCCCCTTCCTGGAGGTGCAGGCCGTGGCGCTGCGCGAGACGCTGATCGAGCACGCCATGGACGGTCTGCTGCGCGAGATCTCCCTCGACCAGGCCAACGGCCTGCTGGGCAAGACCTGCATCCATCCCTCCCACGTGCTGCCGGTGCACGCGCTGTCCGTCGTCAGCCACGAGGAGTTCAGCGACGCCCAGGACATCCTGCGGCCGGAACGCGGCGGTGGGGGTGTACTGAGGTCGGCCTACACCAACAAGATGAACGAGGTGAAGCCGCACCGCGCCTGGGCCGAGCGGATCCTGCTGCGTGCCGAGGTCTTCGGCGTGGCGAACGAGGACATCGGCTTCGTGGAACTGCTCGCGGCGGGCCTGACGGAGTGACCACGACCGTACGAACCGGACCGACCGCAGGGAATCCATGGAGAAGGCAGTGAACGAGGGGGAGCGGCGAACGGTGCGCCACGGAGCGGCACGGACCGGCGGTGACGTCTGGTCCGGGAGCTGGGTCGCACAGCGGCTCGGGGTCGAGCTGGTCGGGGACGACCGGCTCACCGAGCTGCTGGGGCTGGCGCTGCGCCGCAACCCGAAGCGGGCGCACCTGCTGGTGTCCCACGTCCTCGGCAAGCACGTGCCCCAGTCGCCGTCCGTCGTGTACGGCCACGGCTTCGCGCTCGGTCGCCGGGTGCGCGAACTGCTGGGCGACGAGGCGGGCCGGGCGGTCGTCCTCGGGTACGCGGAGACCGCGACCGGCCTCGGCCACTCGGTCGCCGACGGCCTGGGCCTCGCCCCCTACCTGCACTCCACCCGCCGCCCGGTCCCCGGGGTCGCCGCCGCCGGCGGCTTCGAGGAGTCCCACTCCCACGCGACCTCCCACCTGCTGCTCCCGGAGGACCCGGAGCTGCTGGCCGGGGACGGCCCGCTGGTCCTGGTCGACGACGAGTTCTCCACCGGGAACACGGTGCTGAACACCATCCGTGACCTGCACGCCCGCTATCCGCGACGCCGCTACGTCGTGGTCGCCCTGGTCGACGTGCGCTCGCCCGCCGACGCCGGCCGCCTGCAGGACTTCGCCCGTGGGATCGGCGCCCGCGTCGACCTGGTGACGACCGCCTCGGGCACGGTCCGGCTGCCGGAGGGCGTGCTGGAGAAGGGGCGGGAGCTGGTGGCCCGGCACGAGGCGGAGTCCGGTGCCGGTGCGGGGGCGGCCGAGTCCGCCGCCGCTGCCGCCGGGGCCGGGCGGATCACGCGGGTCGGGCTGGGGTGGCCCCGCGGGCTGCCCGACGGCGGACGGCACGGATTCACGCCCGCCCACCGCGCCCGCCTGGAGAGCGCCCTGCCCGCCATGGCCGCCCGGATCGCCGAGGCACTGCCCGACGGTGTCCGCCGGGTGCTCGTCCTCGGCTTCGAGGAGCTGATGTACGCGCCGCTCCGTCTCGCCCGTGAGCTGGAACTGGTGACCGGCACCGAGGTGCGCTTCTCCACCACCACCCGCTCGCCCGTCCTCGCCGTGGACGACCCCGGCTACGCGATACGCACCCGGCTGGTCTTCCCCGCCCACGACGACCCCGCCGACGGCCCCGGCGAGCGCTACGCCTACAACGTCGCCGGTGCCGGCTTCGACGCCGTCGTCGCCGTCGTCGACTCGGCCGCCGACACCCCCGCACTGCACGCGCCCGGGGGCCTGCTCGCCCGGCTCGCCGCGCACACCCCTCAGGTCCTCCTCGCGGTCGTACCGTCGTACGCACCCGCCCCCTCGAACGCACCGGTCGCACCGGACGCCCCCGAAAGGCCCGCCACCATGCTGCCCGAGCCCCTCAGAGGCCCCGCCTTCTCCTCGTACCCGCCCGAGGAGGTCGGCTGGCTGCTGCAGGACCTCTCGGACGTGACGCTGGAGGCGCCGACCGAGGAGCGCGAGGAGGCCATCCAGAGCGGCGGCGCCCACTACGCGGAGTCGCTGCCGGTGGAGTACCAGCCGAGCGAGCAGTACCAGGAGCTGTTCCGCGCGGCCCTGGACGCCTCGGCGGCCCGCCTCGCCCACGCGGTGGGCGTGGTCACCGAGACGGTGCTCACCGAACGGTCCCCCCGCCCGGTGCTCGTCTCCCTGGCCCGCGCGGGCACCCCCGTCGGCATCCTGATGCGCCGCTGGGCCCGGTACCGGCACGGCCTCGACCTCCCCCACTACGCCGTCTCCATCGTCCGCGGCCGGGGCATCGACACCAACGCGCTGCGCTGGCTGGCCGCCCACCACGACCCCCGGGACGTCGTCTTCGTCGACGGCTGGACCGGCAAGGGCGCCATCACCCGCGAACTCGCCCAGGCGGTCGCCGAGTTCGAGAAGGCCGAGGGCATCACCGGCTTCGACCCGGAGATCGCGGTCCTGGCCGACCCCGGCTCCTGCGTCCGCACCTACGGCACCCGCGAGGACTACCTGATCCCCTCCGCCTGCCTCAACTCGACGGTCTCCGGACTGGTCTCGCGCACCGTGCTCCGCGCCGACCTGGTCGGCCCGCACGACTTCCACGGCGCCAAGTTCTACCGCGAACTCGCCGACGCGGACGTCTCCGTGGCCTTCCTGGACGCCGTCTCCGACCGCTTCCCGGAGGTCGCGGACGCGGCCTGCGCCCAGGCCAAGGAACTGCTCGCCACCGACCGCACCCCCACCTGGGAGGGCTGGGCCGCGGTCGAACGCATCAGCGAGGAGTACGGCATCCACGACGTGAACCTCGTCAAGCCCGGCGTCGGCGAGACCACCCGGGTGCTGCTGCGCCGCGTGCCCTGGAAGGTGCTGGCGCGGGCCGGAGCCGGCAGCGACCTCGACCACGTACGCCTCCTCGCCGAGCAGCGGGGCGTCCCCGTCGAGGAGGTCGCCGACCTGCCCTACACCTGCGTCGGACTGATCCACCCCCGGTTCACCCGGGGCGCGACCGGCGCCGACGGCAAGGCGGTGACGCTCTGATGCCCGTCCTCGTCGCCAGTGACCTCGACCGCACGCTCATCTACTCCGCCGCCGCCCTGGCCCTGACCATGCCGGACGCTCGGGCGCCCCGGCTGCTGTGCGTGGAGGTCCACGAGAGCAGACCCCTGTCCTACATGACGGAGACGGCGGCCGGACTCCTCACCGATCTCGGTGACACGGCCGTGTTCGTCCCCACGACGACCCGCACCCGCAAGCAGTACCAGCGCATCAACCTCCCCGGCCCGGCGCCGACCTACGCGATCTGCGCCAACGGCGGCCACCTCCTGGTCGACGGCGTGTCCGACCGGGACTGGCACGCGCGGGTGCTCGCCCGCCTGGCCGACGAGTGCGCCCCGCTGTCCGAGGTGCAGGAGCATCTGCTGCGGACCGCCGACCCGGTCTGGGTGCGCAAGCACCGCGTCGCCGAGGACCTCTTCGCCTACCTCGTCGTCGAGCGGGAACTGCTGCGCGAGGAGTGGGTGAAGGAGCTCGCGGTGTGGGCGGAGAACCGCGGCTGGACGGTGTCCCTGCAGGGCCGCAAGATCTACGCTGTGCCGGGGCCCCTCACCAAGAGCGCGGCTATGCACGAGGTGGCCCGCCGCACCGGCGCCGACCTCACCCTCGCCGCCGGCGACTCCCTCCTGGACGCCGATCTGCTCCTCGCCGCGGACCAGGGCTGGCGCCCCGGCCACGGCGAACTGGCCGACGCCGACTGGACGGCCCCCTCGATCAGGGCACTGCCCGAACGCGGCGTCCTGGCCGGCGAGCGGATCCTGCGCGAGTTCCTGCGGACGGTGCGCTCGGCCCACTGACCGAGGGAGACCCCGGTGCGCCCCGCCCGGGAGGCGGGGCGGCGTCACCGTCGGCGATCCGCTCTCAGGGACTCCGCCTCCGGTCGGTGAGCTCGTACGGGTCCGTGACGCGGAGCCGGCGGGTGGGGTGGTCCTCCTCGGAGAAGTCCGACGGCCGTGCCTCCTCCGGACGCGTCCCCTCCGTGTTCCCCCGCCCGTCGCGCCGCCGGCGCCCGGCCCCCGGCCGCCGCAGCCGCATGACCACGAACACCAGCACCGCCAGCGCGGCCGCACCGAGGACCACCTTCGAGTACGCCGAGACGACGGTCGTGACCCGCTCCCAGTTGTCGCCCAGGACATAGCCCGCCAGCACGAACGCGGTGTTCCAGATGGCGCTGCCCAGCGTGGTCAGACCGAGGAACACCGGCAGCCGCATGCGCTCCACACCGGCCGGCACCGATATGAGACTGCGGAAGATCGGGATCATCCGGCCGAAGAACACCGCCTTGGTCCCGTGCCGCAGGAACCAGGCCTCCGTCCGCTCGATGTCCGCGACCTTCACCAGCGGCAGCCGCCCCGCGATCGCCACCGTCCGGTCCCGGCCGAGCAGCGCACCCACCCCGTACAGCGCGAGCGCGCCGATCACCGACCCCGCCGTCGTCCACAGCAGCACGGCGAGCAGACTCATCCGCCCGCTGCTCGCGGCGAACCCCGCCAGCGGCAGGATCACCTCGCTGGGCAGGGGTGGGAAGAGGTTCTCCAGCGCGATGGCGAGGCCGGCCCCAGGGGCGCCCATGGTGTCCATGAGGTCGTTGACCCACTGCGGCCCGGCGCTCCCGTCCGCGGCCGCCGTGATCGTGTGCGCTGCGATGGCTGTCATGCCGACCACGCTAGAAAACCGGAGCTGAAGGGACCCTGAGGAGAACCGCACGATGCGCTGTGGGCTTCCGCAGCCGGAATTGCGGTTTTCCGCAGTGCGCGCCGGTGCCGCGCCCGGCTAGCCTCGCGATCATGCGAGACACGGTGCGGCGCGTGGTGCGGTGTGCGGTGGGCCTGATGTGGGGCGCCGCCACCGCCGTCGTCGAGCTGCTCTGCGCAGTCCTGGCCGGTCTGCTCCTGCTGCCCGTCGCGGCCTGGCCGCACGGTCGTCGCGCCGTGCTCCGACCGGTCCTCGCGGGTGCGCGAGGACTGACGGAACTGGAGCGCGCCCGGCTGCGGATCTGGCTGAGGGCGCACACCTCTCCCGTCTACGAGGACACCCAGGCCCTGGCCTACCTCGCCTGCCGCTGGGCGCTGGGTGTCCTGGGCGCGGTGGTGATGCTCTCGGTGGCGATCGGCCTCGGGTACGGCACGTCCTGGACGTACCTCTGGCTGCTGGTCGACGACGTACGGAACACCACAGTGATCGTCTACACGTCCCTCGGCGGACTCTTCCTGCTCTTCCTCGCCGTACAGGGGATAGTCGGCGTGGCCGAACTGGAGGGGAAGCTGGCCCTCCGGCTGCTCGGCCCCAGCCACCAGCACGCGCTGGAGCGGCGCATCGCCGAGCTGTCCGCGAGCCGCGCGGCCGTGGTCGACGCGGTGAACGACGAACGGCGCCGCATCGAGCGGGACCTGCACGACGGGGTGCAGCAACGCCTGGTCGCGCTCGGCATGCTGCTCGGCCGCGCCCTGCGCAGCGAGGACCCCGACCGCGCGGACCGGCTGCTGCGCCAGGCCCACGAGGAGAGCCGGCAGGCCCTGGACGACCTGCGCGAAGTGGCGTGGCGGATCTATCCCACCTCCCTGGACGAGGCGGGACTGCGGGCGGCGCTGGAGACGGTCGCCGAGCGGGCCTCCGTGCCGGTACGAGTGGAGTACGGGCTCACCGGGGAGCCCGGGCGGGCCGTGGCGACCGTCGCCTACTTCGTCGTCTGCGAGGCCGTCACCAACGCGGTGAAGCATGCGGCACCGACCCGGATAGTCGTCGCGGTCGGAGCGGAGAAGGGAGTGGTGCACGTGAGCGTGGAGGACGACGGCCGGGGCGGGGCGAACGCGTCGGGCAGCGGGCTGTTCGGGCTGGCCCGGCGGGTCGCGGCCCTCGACGGACGCCTGGAGGTGCGCAGTCCGCCGGGCGGACCGACCCTGGTGACCGCGGAGCTGCCATGCGCGTGATCCTGGCCGAGGACTCCACCCTGCTGAGAGAGGGCCTGGTGCGGCTGCTGGCGGAGGAGGGGCACGAGGTGCTCGCCGCCGTCGGCAACGCGGAACTGCTGCTGAAGGCCGTCGCCGAGGATCCGCCGGACGTGGTGGTCGCCGATGTGCGGATGCCGCCCACCCACACCGACGAAGGGCTGCGCGCGGCCCTGGAGATCCGCCGTCGCCGGCCGGAGGTGGGGGTGCTGGTGCTCTCGCAGTACGTGGAGAAGCGGTACGCGACGGAGCTGCTGACCGGCGAGTCGGAAGGGGTCGGCTATCTGCTCAAGGACCGTGTCGTCCAGGTCGACGAGTTCCTGGACGCCCTGGAGCGGGTGGCCGGCGGACGCGCCGCCTTCGACCCGGAGGTCGTCCGGCAACTGCTCGGCCGCACGACCCACACCGACCCGCTCGCCCGCCTCACCGCACGGGAGCACGCGGTCCTGGCCGAGATGGCGCAGGGGCACACCAACGCGGCCATCGCGCGGCGGCTGCACATCTCGCAGAGCGCGGTGGAGAAGCACACCAACGCGATCTTCGACAAGCTCGGGCTGGCAGGCGGAGGTGAGGGCTACTCCCGCAGAGTGCTGGCGGTGCTGCGCTACCTGGGGAGCTGACCTGCCGGTCGGCGGCTTTGGGCGTCAGCCGCAGCAGCCCCCGCCGCAGCAGCCGCCGCCACCGCCGCTCGCGCGGGGAGCCGGGGCCGGGGCGGAGCCGGTGCCGGCCACCGCGACCGTGGACAGGAGCTTCACCGTGTCGTCGTGGCCCGCCGGGCAGGTCGCGGGGGCGGAGGACTCGGCCATGGGACGGCTCAGTTCGAAGGTGTCGCCGCAGGTCCGGCAGCGGTACTCGTAACGAGGCATGGGCACAGGTTAACCGGCCGGTGACGGTCAGTGGGCGGCTGCGCCCCGTTCCTCCCGGATGAGCGCCACCACACGGCTCACCGTCGCGCGTACCGCCTCCGTCTCCGTCAGGAAGTGCCAGTAGTCGGGGTGGCGGCCCTCCAGGCCCGCGACGGCGCGTTCCAGGCGGGCCACGGCGTCGTCCAGGGGGCGGGCGTGGCGCGGGTCGGGGGTGTTGCGGCCGGCCATGGCCAGGCGCTGGGCGTCGCGGATGGCGAAGCGGGTGCGTTCGACCTCCTGCTCCGGGTCCTTCTGCACCGCGTTCAGGCGCCGCAGACGGTCACCGGCGGCGGACACGGCCTCGTCGGTCGTGTTCAGCAGCGCCCGCACGGTCGACAGCAGGGCGGTCGCGTCCGCCCACCGCTGTTCCTCGCGGGCGGCCCTGGCCTCGGCGAGCCGGGCTTCGGCCTGGCGCACGTTCTCCGTGGCCAGGTCGGGGACGTGTTGCAGGTCCTGCCAGCAGGCGGCGGTGAAGCGGCGGCGCAGTTCGCTGAGCACCGGTTCGACCTGCTCCGAGCGGGTGGTGAGGGCTTGGGCGCGGGTGCGCAGGGAGACCAGCCGGCGGTCGATCTCGGCGGCCCGTTCCGGCAGCCGTTCGGCTTCGGCGCGGACGGCCTCGGCCTCGCGGGTGACCCGTTCGGCCCGCTCCAGGGTCTGCGGTACGCCGTGCTGCCCGGCGCCCTGGTTCAGCTTGGTCAGCTCCGGGGAGAGGGCGGCGAGCCGGGCGGCGAGGTCGTCGGCCCTCAGTCCCGACCCGCGTGCGGTGTCGAGGGCGTTCGAGGCGGCGAGCAGCGCCTGCCGGGCGCGTTCGACGGCGGGCGCCAGCCGGGCCAGCTGGGTCTCGGCCTTGCCGAGGAGCGGGCCGAGCCCGTCGGCGAAGCGGTCCAGCTCCTGCTTGACCCGCCCGAGCTCGTCCTTGGCGGTGGTCAGCTCGGCGCGGGCGCGGGAGGCGGACGAGGCCTCCAGGTCGTCGCGGTCGAGGTCGTGGGCGTCGACGGCGTTGATGTAGCGGTGGCTGGCCTCGTCGATGCGCCGGCTGAGGGCCTCGAAATCGGCGACGGCGCGGCGGGCGGCGGGGGAGTCGTCGACGGCGGTGATCGTCTCGATGGAGATCCGCAGGTCGCGCTGGGCGGTGTCGAGCTCGTAGAACGCGGCCGCCGCCGCGTCCTTGGCGGCCTGGGCCTCGGCCCGCTGGTTCTCGGCCCGTCCGCCGAACCAGCGCCGGGTGCCGCCGCCGGCGAAGGCGGCGGGCAGCGCCAGCGCGGCGACCAGCGGCAGCCCCGCGAGGGCGAGCGCGTCCCGGAGCGGGCCGGGCGCTCCGCGCCCCCGGCGGGGGCGCGGCCGTGGGAGGGGAGACGGAAGACGGCGCGTGCGGGGCACGCGCGGCACCGACGGCGAGTACGGCTGCGCTGGTGTCGCCGTCACATCCCTCTCCCGTACTGTCGTTCGCCCTGCCCGGTGTCATTCTCCCACCGGTAAGAGACGAACACACGGGCCGGTCAGTTCGCCGTGCGGACGGTGAGTTTGCCGTCGCCGGTGCGGGCGGTCACCACGTGGGAGCTGGAGTCGTCGCGGGGCACGGACACGTCCTCGGCGCCGTCACCGGTTCCGGTGTCCACGCGGTAGGCGGCCCGGGGCAGGTCGATGGTCAGGGAACCGTCGCCGCTGCGGGACTCCACCAGGTCGGGCACGGCCTGGAACCGGAGACGGACCGAGCCGTCGCCGGTGTGGGTGCGCACCGTGCGGGAGGCGACCTCCGCGCGCACGGACCCGTCACCGGTGCGCAGCTTAAGGGGGCCCGTGGAGTCCGTGACGCGGACCGAGCCGTCCGTCGTACGGATGCTCAGCGCGTCGCGGAAACCCCGTGCCCGCACGCTGCCGTCCTTCTCCTCGACCTTGACGGCGACCCCGCGGGGCACCTCGATGCGGTGCTTGGCGGAGCAGTCGGCGACGACGCCGGTGCACTCCATGCGCAGCACCAGCCGGTCGCCGTCCATGGACCAGGTGACCTCCGGGTCCCTGCCGAAGGCGACCGAGCCCTGGAACCACCGGGTGACCCGGACCTCGCCCGACGGGTGCCCGTCCGCGGCGACGATCTCGAGGGCGGAGTCGTCGGAGTCGATGGTGAGGGTGCTGCCGGGCAGGTCGAAGGACCGGTGGTCGGGATCGTCGTCGTCCCCGGCCGACGCCCCGCAGGCACTCAGGCCGGCGACGAGCGCCACGGCCGCCCCGGCGAGGGCGAGGGCGCGCGTCCGCGCGGTGCGGCCGGGACCGCCGGCGTGCGCGGAACCGGTGGTTCGGTGGGTGCCGGTGGCACGGGTCATGACGGTCTCCCCCTGGGACGGACGGTGGCGCTCTCCAGCGTTCTCCAGCGCTCTTCGACCGTACGGATCCGCGGCCCGGCGGGGGATCCGGGCCACTACCGGATCGGAGGTGGGGATAACCCCCGGTGGAGGTTTTCCGGACCCTGCCCCGGGCCATGTAGGCTGTCCACCCGACCCGGGCGCGCAGTCCGGGCCGCGGGTGCGTAGCTCAGGGGTAGAGCGCCTGCCTTACAAGCAGGATGTCGGCGGTTCGAAACCGTCCGCGCCCACCGCGATCGTCGGCGAACGCCGGCCCGCATCGGCGCACAGGGCCTCCGGACACGTTCCGGAGGCCCTTTCGTCTTCCCGTCTTCTCCCGTGCTCCCGCCTTCGCGGGCTCCTGCGCGCCGCGCGTCCTACGGGGACTTCTCCGTGTGCTCCGGCGGAGCGCCCTCGCCCACGACGTGCTTGAGCCGGGAGCGGGCGTGCATCCGGTCGGCGCCGGTGAGTTCGTTCCAGTAGCGGTGGGTGCTGACGAACACCGCGAGCTCGTGCTCCCGCCGCCGGAGCTTCTCCACCTCGGCCTGTTCGTCATCGGTCCAGCCGGGCGAGGCGGGACGCTCGACCTTGCGCCAGCCGTTGTCGTCGCTGAAGCCGTCGAGGGGTTCGACCGACCAGGGGAGCCGCTTCAGCAGGGCCGACAACTCGGCCCGGACCTGGTGCAGTTCCTCCTGACCGGCGAGGAGGTCACTCGGAAAGTCATAGGTCGCAGCCACGGCCCGATGATACGCCTGTTCGATTTCGGGGGGCGAGTTGCCGGGGGCCCGCCCCGGAGTTCACCCGATCGTGGAACCGCCGCCCCGGTCGACGGCCGGACCCGGTCGCACGGACCGGCCGGGCGGCCCGGGCCACCGCAACGCCGGGCGAGGCCGGGGCCGTTGCGGCACGGTGCGGGTCAACTCCCGTACCCCGCGGGCGATCACGGGAGCCGGTGCGCCCCGGGAACTCCTCCCGTCGGCCGGCCCCCGGACGGTGGCCGCCTGTCGGGACCGTCGCAGTCGACGATTCCGTGGCCGGCGCGGCCCCGGGGCGTCAGACTGGGGGCATGTGCCGGAGTATCAAGACCCTGCGTCCGCCCGCGCTGCCCGAGGAGGCCACGGAGGAGGACATCCGGGCCGCCGCCCTGCAGTACGTGAGGAAGGTGTCCGGCTTCCGGGCACCGGCCGCCCACAACCGCGAGGTCTTCGACCGGGCCGTGGACGCGATCGCCGAGGCCACCGCCGAGCTGCTGGACGGCCTGGAGGTGCGGGGCGCCGCGGCCCGGCAGGCGGGGTAGCGCACCGGTGGAGCGCCGGATCCGCGGGCAGGCGGGGACAGGGGCCTGCCGCACGGCCCTGCGGGGCCCACGGCCCCATCCCTACGAGGCCTCCGAGGGGCGGGGCCGCCTCCGCACCAGGAACGCCGCCCCCGCCCCCGCCCCGAACAGCGCGCCCACCGACACCGCCGTCGCCAGCCAGGTCGCGCCGAGCCAGTGGGCGCCGAAGTAGCCGAGGGCCACGCTGTACGCGGCCCAGGACAGGCCGGCCAGGGCCGACCAGGGGAGGAAGTCACGGGCGCGGTGGCGCGCGGCGCCGGCCCCGAGGGAGACGAGCGAGCGGCCTGCCGGGGCGAAGCGGGCGAGGACGACGAGGGCGCCGCCGCCCCGGACCAGCGCCGCGCCGAGTCGTTCCTGCGCGCGGGTCAGCCGCCGGGAGCGGGCGATCGCCCGGTCCAGGCGGGGGCCGCCGCGCCAGGCGAGGCGGTAGGCGACCAGGTCGCCCAGGACGGAGGCGGTGGCGGCGCAGAGCGTCAGCACCAGGATGTCGGGCACGTCGGCCGCCGTGCCCGCGGCCGCCGCCGTGGCCGCGGTGATCACCAGGACCCCGCTGGGCAGGACCGGCAGGAACACGTCGAGCAGTACCGAGAGGGCCACCACCGCGTAGATCCATGGGCTGCCGATCAGCGACCCGAAACTCTCCACCCGAACTCCCCGTGGCTCCCCCGTGGGCCAGACCGTGCCGCGATGTCGCGGGGGGAGCGGCAGGAGTGGCCGTTGACAGCCATACAGCGTACGCGTGATGTGTGACGGAAGGGTCACGAGGGGTTCATGCGTGCGGCACCGGGAGTTCGCCGTCGTCCCGCAGGTGTCCGGAGTCCACCGTTCCGGCACGTGGCGGAGGGTGTCCTTCCCGGGCCCGGGAAGGACACCCTCCGGCGCCGGTCAGGCGGCCACGGGGGCCTGGCCCGCCGTCTGCTCGCCCTCCGCCGGCGAGCGCCTGGCGAACAGCCGGTCCAGGCCGAACGCTCCGGAGCCGGTGAACACCAGCAGGAACATGGCCCAGCAGTACAGGGCCGCGCCCTCGCCGTTGTTCTCGATCGGCCACAGGGCCTCGGGCTGGTGGACCTTGAAGTACGCGTACGCCATCGCGCCGGACGACAGGAACGCGGCGGCACGGGTGCCGAGGCCGAGCAGGACCAGACCACCGCAGACGAGCTCGATCAGAGCCGCGTACCAGTTGGGCCAGGCGCCCGTCTCGACGGTGCCGCCGTTGCCGTCCACGCCGCCGAGCGCGCCGAGCAGGGAGACGGCGCCGTGGCAGGCGAACAGCAGGCCGACGACTATGCGGAACAGGCCCAGGGCGTACGGCTGGGCGCTGTTGAGGCGTCCGGTCATGTGGGGGGTCTCCTTCGGTCAGGCCGACCCCGGGGCGGGGCCGGTCCGGGGACGGAA
The DNA here is from genome assembly GCF_031181555.1 of Streptomyces sp. Lineage (GTDB taxonomy): Bacteria > Actinomycetota > Actinomycetes > Streptomycetales > Streptomycetaceae > Streptomyces > Streptomyces fimbriatus. Next base: position 49,736 of record NZ_JAPSKQ010000007.1, read on the forward strand.
CCGAGTCGACCCCCACGTTAGGTGTCCCTAACTATTGCTTGCAAGTTCAACATTTGGCCATGGGTTCGCCTCGGCCTGCGGCGTTCGCGCGCCCGCCGCCGCACGTGAATACGGTCGCCACCCCGCCGTCATGTTCAACGACGTGACCGAATACACACCTCCTTGCACAGGCGGCTCACAGGTTTCCCGGCGGGCTCACCGGCTCAGCCGGGTCTCCATCACCGTCCTGAGGCGCGCCCCGGCCTCCTCCTCCTGCGTGTGCTCCAGCCGCAGCACCGCCGAACGCCCCCGGGTCGTCAGCGTCATGAGCTGGTTGCCGAACCACGGCCCGCCCGTCCTGCGCCAGGTGACCGGCGGCCGGGCGAGACCGGCGTGCCGCGCGAAGGCACGGCCGAACCGCCGGGCGGCGGCGCTCCAGCCGAAGCGGAAGCCGAGCCTTATCGACAGGGGAATGGAGTTGTGGACGGGGGAGCAGGTCAGCTGCACCACGCGGGCGTCGGGCCCGGCGCGCCCCGGCCAGCTCGGCTCGGCGACATAGGCGTGGTGCACGTCACCGGAGAGCACGCACACCGTCGCCGGTGCCTCGGGTCCCGTACCGGCCTCGGCGATCAGCTCCGCCAGATCGGCGAAGGACTCCGGGAACGCCGCCCAGTGCTCCAGGTCCGCCCCGCGCCGCAGCCTCTCCCCGAGTCGCGCCCAGCGGGGGCCCTTGTCGCCCCGGCACAGCACGGAGCTCCATCCCTCGACGTCGTGCACCAGGTGCGGCAGCAGCCAGGGCAGGGACGTGCCGATCAGGAGGTGGTCGTAGGAACCGCGCTCGTCGAAGACCTGTTCGCGCAGCCAGGCGGCCTCGCCCGGGTCGAGCATGGAGCGCTCGCCCTCCGCCAGGACGCGGGCCGCGCGGCTGTCCACCATCAGCAGCCGCACCCGGCCGAAGTCGCGCCGGTAGCTCCAGCGCACGGAGGCGGCGTCCGCCTCGGCCCCGGCGGCGAAGGCGCGCAGCGCCTCCGTGCCGTCGGGGCTCTCCCGCACGGCCGCGTACAGCGGGTCCGCCGCCAGCTCCGCCGGGGAGAGGTTGCCCAGGTGCTGGTACACCCAGTACGACATCAGGCCGCTGAGGACCCGCTCGCGCCACCACGAGGTGGCGCGCATGTCCTCCACCCAGGAGGCGGAGGTGTTCCAGTCGTCGATCACGTCGTGGTCGTCGAAGACCATGCAGGTGGGGACGGTGGACAGCAGCCAGCGCACCTGCGGGTCGAGCCAGGACTCGTAGTAGAGGTGGGTGTACTCCTCGTAGTCCGCCACCTGGCTGCCCGGGGGGTCGTCCAGGTCGCGGCGGGCGGCGAGCCAGGCGCGGGTGGCGTCGGAGGTCTCGTCGGCGTACACCTGGTCGCCCAGGAGGAGCAGGACGTCGGGCCGTTCGCCGTCCGGGTCCGCGGCGATGCGCGCCGACAGGGTGTCCAGGGCGTCGGGGCCGACGGGATCGTGCTCCCCGGTGGGCGGTGAGGCCCAGCGGCAGGAGCCGAAGGCGATGCGCACGCGGCCGTCGGGGCCCGGGGTGGGGATGACGGAGGGCGGCAGGGACGGGAAGGACTCCTCGGCCGGCGGCCACACCCGGGTGCCGTCCAGGAACACCTCGTACGGCGTGGCCGTGCCCGGGGTCAGGCCGGTCACCTGGACGAGCGCGTAGTGGTGCCCGGCGACCCGGAAGGTGCCGGCCGTCCCGCCGGACCCGTCCGCGCAGCGCACCTCGGCGGTGCCCGGACGGCTCGTCTCGACCCAGACGGTCGCGGACGAACCGTCGACGTACCTCAGCAGCGGTCCGAGCCGCAGTCCGGTCATGGTGACCCCTTCCTCCGTCGCCCCGTACGGTACGCAGCGACGGAGGCCGGCGGGGGGATTCCGGCGCTCAGCAGTTCGCGAGGTGGCTCTGCAGGGCGGACTTCTCGGCCGAGTCGACCGACAGGCCGTAGTAGTACTTCACCTGGACCCAGGCGCGGACGTAGGTGCAGTGGTAGGCCGTGCGCGAGGGCATCCAGGTGGCCGGGTCCTGGTCGCCCTTGGCCTGGTTGACGTTGTCCGTGACGGCGAGGAGCTGCGGGCGGGTCAGGTCGTTGGCGAAGGCCTGCCGGCGCGAGGTGGTCCAGGAGCCGGCGCCGGAGTCCCAGGCCTCGGCGAGCGGAACGAGGTGGTCGATGTCGACGTCGGAGGCGGCGGACCAGGTCGCGCCGTCGTACGGGGAGTACCAGCTGCCGCTGGTGGCGGCGCAGGAGGAGTCGGTCCGCACGTTGGAGCCGTCGCGCTTGAGGACGGTCTCGCGGGTGTTGCAGGTGCCGCTGACGGTGATCCAGTGCGGGAACAGGTCCCGGTTGTAGCCGGTGCGGTTCTCGGTGCGCACGGGGAGGGTGGCGAGGTAGCTGCGGGCGGTGGCGGCGCTGACGGGGGTGGGGAGGGCGGCGGAGGCGGTCGGGCCGTTGAACAGGCCGGCGGAGGCTATGAGGCCGGTGAGCGCCGCGACTATGCTGAGCCGTCGACGCGCGTAGAACTTCGGCATGCGAACTCCCTTGTGCGATGGGGGTGTTGGAGCGCGAGCAGGGCCATGCTCACCACTCCGCGTTGCGGGGAGGGGTGTGTCCGGTAAGAAGTTAGTGACGCGTTCATGACACGTCTATGGTTCAGTTGTGAAACTTCCGCGTCCGGGATCGGCGGGGCCTCGCGTACCATGGACGGCGCAGAAGGGGAGTAGCTCTTCGCCGGACCGTCGACACACTGCTCAGCCCGCCTGAGCCGGCGCCCGGAGGCGGACCTCGCGCGAGGTCGGCCAGCGAGACCTTCGGCAAGCAGTGCACGCCCGTGCCGTACGGCACGGGCGCCGTGTGCGCTGCCGTGCCGAGGTGTCCCGCGGAATCGCACAGCACTCTCGGTGGGGCAGCCCCGACCGATTGAGGAACCGTTGATCAGTCTGACCGTGACGGCCGTCGTCTTCGGCGTCGTCTTCCTCGCCGAACTGCCGGACAAGACCGCCCTCGCCGGCCTCGTCCTCGGCACCCGTTACCGGGCCTCCTACGTCTTCGCCGGCGTCGCCGCCGCCTTCGCCCTGCACGTCGCGCTGGCGGTGGCGGCCGGAAGCGTGCTCACGCTGCTGCCCCAGCAGCTCGTGCACGCGCTCACCGGTGTGCTCTTCCTGGGTGGCGCGGCGATGCTGCTGTTCAAGAGGGACGAGGGCGAGGAGGAGGTCCGCAAGCCGGAGGACCAGAGCTTCTGGAAGGTCTCCGGGGCGGGCTTCATGCTCATCCTCGTCGCCGAGTTCGGCGATCTGACCCAGATCATGACGGCCAACCTCGCCGCACGCTACGACGACCCGCTCTCCGTCGGCCTGGGCGCGGTGCTCGCGCTGTGGGCGGTGGCCGGGCTCGGCATCGTCGGCGGAAAGGCGCTGATGAAGCGGGTTCCGCTGCGGCTGATCACGCAGATCGCGGCGCTGCTGATGCTGGGCCTCGGCGTGTGGAGCCTGTGGGAGGCGGTCACCGGGTGACGGTCCGCCGCGCGGTCCGGCGGAGGCGGCGGGAAGCCGAAGTCCCGGTGAACGGTCGGCGGAGGCGGTGGCGGGATGCCGGGTTCGTTTTGTACCGTGGAGAAACAAAGTGGCTCCCGCCCGTTTTCCCTGACCGGCGGGCGGGGCCGCCTTGTACCTCCGGGCCCCGCGCCCTCTCGGGCCCCGCGCCCGACAGCCCTCGGGATCCCCGCCCGAGTCACTTCCTCCGCGCCTTGGAGCTGCCGATGACGGCCACCGCCGTACTCACCGCCCGCGCCCTCCTGCTGGACATGGACGGCACCCTCGTCAACTCCGACGCCTCGGTCGAACGCGTCTGGCGCCGCTGGGCCGAGCGGCACGGGCTCGACGGGGACGAGGTCATGAAGGTCGTGCACGGGCGCCAGGGGTACGCGTCGATGGCGCTGCTGCTGCCGGACCGGCCGATGAAGCAGAACCACGCGGACAACGCCCGCATGCTCGCCGAGGAGACGGCGGACACCGAGGGCGTCGTCGAGATCCCGGGCGCCCGCGCGTTCCTCGCCTCGCTGCACGGGCTGCCGCACGCGCTCGTGACCTCCGCCGACGTCGCCCTGTCCACCGCCCGGATGGCCGCCGCCGGGCTGGACCTGCCCGCGGTGCGGGTGACCGCGGAGTCCGTCGGCGCGAGCAAGCCGGACCCCGAGGGCTTCCTGAAGGGCGCGGCGGAACTGGGCGTCGACCCCGCCGACTGCGTGGTCTTCGAGGACTCCGGCGCCGGCATCGCCGCGGGCCGCGCCGCCGGGATGCGGGTCGTGGGCGTCGGCCCGCGGGCCGGCTTCCACGCGCCGGACGTGGTCGTACGGGACCTGACCCAGGTGCGCGTGGAGGCCGGGGCCGACGGCACGATCCGACTGCACGTGACGGAATCCGCGTGATCCCCGTGTCCGTGTGATCCCCGTGACGGGAAACCGCGTGACGGAGCCCGGACGCGCGGGGCGTGACCCCGCAGGGGCCCGCCGGACCCGCCGGCACCGGGCCCCGGGCCTCCGGGCCCCTGGGACTCCCCGGGCAGGCCCTACGGCTCCCGGGTCTCCGACTCCAGCTGGGCGCGGGTCCTCGGGCCGTACACGCTCAGCTCGTCCTGGAGGCCGCGGGACCACTGGTAGTTGCGCAGGGCGTCCTCCACGCGGTGGGTGAACTGGCCGTTGATGTCGTCGTTGTACAGGTACAACTGGCGCAGGCGCAGCTGCAGTTCGGTGACCTCCGGGCCCCGGTCGCCGCGGCTCAGGACGGGTCCGGTGGCGTCGCGGTCGTCCTCGTCCCGCTCCTCGGGAGAGCCGGTGGGCGCGGTGGTCGTCGGGGCCGCGGACGGTTCGGCCGGCTTCGACGGGCTCGGCGTGGCGCTGGACGCCGAAGGCGAGGGAGAGGCCGACGGGCTCGCGCTCGCGGACGGCGAGGCCGACGGGGAGGCGGAGGCCGGCGCGGTGACGGACGCGCTCGTCGCCGGTGCCGCGGACGGCGGGGCGGACGAGGGGGCCGGCACGCCCGCCCTGATGTCCTCCGGCAGCGCGCCGTCCCGGGACGGCGTCTCGTAGGAGAACAGCCCGCTCGCCCACCCGGCCGCGCCCACCACGGCGACGACGGCCCCGGTGATCGCGAGCAGGGTGGTACGGCGCCGCCGGCGCGGCGGAGCGGCGGGCCGGCCGGTGGTGTCGTCCGCGGCCGGGGCGGCTCCGGACGGGTGCGGGGGCCCGGTCTCGAACAGGTGCAGGTCCGCGGCGCTCGGCTCGGTGGCGGGCGGCGCGAGCGGCGTGGGGAGGACGGACGTGGGGGCCCCGGCGCCCGGTGCGTCAGGGGGGCCGGGCGCACCGGGAGTGTCCGGGGCGTCCGGGGCGACGGCGCGCAACGGCACGGTCGCGTCGGCCGCCTGCGGTGTCCCGGACTCCGGGGGGACGTCCTGCGCCCCCTGCGCACCCCCCGCCCCCGGCGCCTTCCCGGTTCCCCGCCCGCCGTCCGGCGCGCCCTCCGGTCCGCCGCCCGGCGCACGGCCCGGCGCGTCCGGCACACCCCCCGCCGTTTTGCCGTCCAGCTCGACGTACGGCCGTATGCGCAGCGGGTCGAAGTCCTCCGCCGCGGCCGCCTGAGCCGTGCGGGCGTCGCGGAGGGCGTCGGACGCGCGGAGGGTGCAGGTGCAGGACGGCGTGTTGTCCCTGTGTCTGGGCGCACCGCACTCCGGGCACGGGTTCCCGTTCGGCTGTTCCACGTGTCGTCCCTCCCCTCGCGAACTCCAGAGATTATGCAGATCTTCTTCACAGCTCGGTCCGTGCGCCCCCGGAATGCAGACTTCCGTCAGAACTCAACAGGCCATAACGGGTCATACCGATCACGATGGAGGGTGAAAACGAGAACCTGGGGAGGTCTTCATGGCCGGGGACGCGCACGGAACGACGCCGAAGGCGGGCAACGCGCAGCCCTCGCCCGGCGCCGGACCGCCGGCCCGTGACGCCGGCGCCCGGGAGCAGGTGTCCGGCAACGTCCTCTTCTCGATCGGCGCGCTGCTGCTCGGTCTGCTGCTCGCCGCCCTCGACCAGACCATCGTGGCCACCGCGCTGCCCACCATCGTCAGCGAGCTGGGCGGTCTGGAGCACCTGTCCTGGGTGGTCACCGCCTATCTGCTGGCCTCCACCGCGGCGACCCCGCTGTGGGGCAAGCTCGGCGACCAGTACGGGCGCAAGAGGCTCTTCCAGATCGCCATCGTGATCTTCCTGGTGGGCTCGGCGCTGTGCGGCGCGGCGCAGGACATGCCCCAGCTGATCGCGTTCCGCGCGCTCCAGGGACTGGGCGGCGGCGGGCTGATCGTGCTGTCGATGGCGATCGTCGGGGATCTCGTCCCCCCGCGCGAACGCGGCCGCTACCAGGGCCTGTTCGGCGCGGTCTTCGGCACGACGAGTGTCCTCGGGCCGCTGCTCGGCGGACTGCTCACCGAGCACCTGAGCTGGCGCTGGGTGTTCTACGTCAACCTGCCCGTCGGCGTCGTCGCGCTCGCCGTGATCGCGGCGGTGCTGCACATCCCGCGCAGGTCGACGAAGCACGTCATCGACTACCTCGGCACCTTCCTCATCGCCTCCGTCGCCACCTGCCTGGTCCTGGTCGCCTCCCTCGGCGGCACCACCTGGAGCTGGGGCTCGCCGCAGATCGCCGGGCTCGCGGTGCTGGGCGCCGTCCTCGCCGTCGCCTTCGTCGCCGCCGAGCGGCGGGCCGCCGAACCGGTGCTGCCGCTCAAGCTGTTCCGCGTGCGCACCTTCACGCTCTCCGCCGTGATCAGCTTCATCATCGGCTTCGCCATGTTCGGCGCGATGACCTATCTGCCGACCTTCCTCCAGGTGGTCCAGGGCGTCACCCCGACCATGTCCGGCGTGCACATGCTGCCGATGGTGGCCGGCATACTGCTGGCCTCGACCGGCTCCGGGCAGATCATCAGCCGCACCGGCCGCTGGAAGGTGTTCCCCGTCGCGGGCACCGCCGTCACCACGCTCGGCCTGCTGCTGCTCCACCAGCTCGACGCGCACAGCTCCGCCGCCGTGATGAGCCTCTTCTTCTTCGTCCTCGGGTTCGGGCTCGGGCTGGTGATGCAGGTCCTGGTGCTGATCGTGCAGAACGCCGTCCCCTACGAGGACCTCGGCGTCGCCACCTCCGGCGCGACCTTCTTCCGGTCCATCGGCGCCTCCTTCGGCGTCGCCGTCTTCGGCACGGTCTTCGCCGGCCGCCTCGGCGACAAACTCACGGACGCCCTGAGCGGCGCCCGGCTGCCGCCCGGCATCTCCGCCGACTCACTGGAGGCCGACCCGCGCGGCATCGCCGCCCTGCCGCCCGCGCTGCGCGCCTCGGCCGTCGACGCCTACGCCTCCGCGATCACCGACGTCTTCCTGTACGCCGCTCCCGTCGCCGTCCTCGGCTTCGTGCTGGCCTGGTTCCTCAAGGAGGACAGGCTGCGCGGCTCGGTCACCGCGCCCGACGCCACCGAGACGCTGGCCAGCAACCCCGTGGAGCGGTCGTCGTACGACGAGGTGTACCGCGCGCTGTCGCTGCTCGGCACCCGGGAGGGGCGGCGCGAGATCTACCAGAGGATCACCGCACGCGCGGGCTACGACCTGCTGCCCGCGGCGAGCTGGCTGCTGCTGCGGATCAGGAAGTACGGCGCGGTGGAACCGGCCCTGCTCGCCGAGCGCGGCCCCGTCCCGCTGAGCGTCGTCATCGAGGCCGCCCGCCAGCTGGAGGTACGGCACCTCGCCGTGCGCCAGGGCCTCGACCTGGTGATGACCGAGGAAGGGCGCGAGGTGGCCGAGCGGCTGGCACGGACGCGGGAGGACTCCCTGGCCGAACTGCTCGGCGACTGGTGGGGGCCGGACCGTCCGACCGACCTCGTGCAGCTGGTGCACGAGCTGACCGGCGAGCTGTGCGGTGCGCAGGGGGAGCGTCCGCACCGCGAACGCCCGCACCGCGAGCGCCCGGCCACACGGGCCGGGTGAGGTGACGCCGGTCAGCCGAGTTCCTTGGCGAACCAGTGCTCGGCGTACGGGCCGGCGTTGTGCGGCTCGGTCTCCGCGTAGCCGAGCCGGGCGTACAGGGCCCGGGCCTCGACGAGGTCCCCGCGCGTGTCGAGGACCATCCGGGTGGCACCGCGGGCGCGGGCCGCGTCCTCGGCGGCCCGTACCAGCAGCGCCGCACCGCCCCTGCCCCGCATCCCCTCGTGGAGGAACACCCGGGTGAGTTCGGCGGCCGCGTCGTCCAGCAGCCGGACGCCCGCGCTGCCGGCCGGCTCCCCCGCGTACCGCGCGACCAGCAGCAGGCCCTTCGGCGGCGCGAGATCGCCGCCCGACTGCGCCGCGATCTCGCGCTCCAGTTCCCCGGGATCGGTCCGCCGCCCCTCGTGCAGCAGGTACCAGCGGTCGCTGACCTCCGTGTAGTACGCCCGCCAGAGCGCGGCGGCGACGGGGGAGTCGTGCGGTTCCGGGGCGACGGTCCAGGCCATGCCCGCATTCTCGGCGGGCCCCCCGGCGGGCGCGCAAGCGAATATGCCGCGCCTGTGCCCCGCCCGTGCCGCGCCGGTCCGGTGGGGGGCCGGAACTGTTTGCGGGTGAACCTTCGGGCAACCCGGTAGGCGAACCGGCTCGCGAGGAGTGCCGGCCTGGCCGAGAACCGGAAGGCATTCATGTCCACTGGCCTGATCATTGCTTTGATCGTGATTGTCGCGCTCGTCGTCGTCGCGGCGGCCGTGGTGACCCTGAGGGCCCGCGGCCCGCGGCACGGCACGAACCTGAAGCGGCGCTTCGGACCCGAGTACGACCGGGCCGTCGCCCGGCACGACGGGGACGCCAAGGCCGCCGAGCGGGAGCTCGCCGAGCGCGTGGAGCGCCACGGCGACCTGCGGGAACGGCCGTTGGAGCCCGCCGAGCGGGAGCGGTACGAGGCGCGCTGGGCGGCCGTGCAGGAGCGGTTCGTCGACGCGCCGGGCGACGCGGTCGCCGAGGCGGACCGGCTGCTCGCCGAGCTGGCCGGCGCCAAGGGCTTCCCCGACGGCGGGCACTACGAGGACCAGCTCGCCGCGCTGTCCGTGCACCACGCGCACCACGTCGAGGGCTACCGGCGGGTGCACCGGGTGGCCCAGGCGCGCGCGAGGGGCGCGCACGACGGCGGCGCGGGCACCGAGGAGATGCGCGAGGCCCTGGTCGAGGCCCGCGCCCTGTTCGACGAACTGGTCCGGCCGTCCGCCCACGACCGCGGCCGCCACCGCGCCGGCGCGGACGACGGGCACAGGTCCCCGGCCGGTCGCGGTCACCACACGCCGTCGGTGTTCCACCGGCACCAGACGAAGGAGAGCTGAGCGAGATGTCCGACGCGATCCGACGCCCCGGCGGGGAACCGCTCCCCGGAAGCACCGGCACCACCCCGGGCGCTCCCGCCGCGGGCGGGGAGGGCCCGCTGGTCGCCGCCCACCCGCAGGCCGGCGGCACGCCGGCCGGCGACACGGCGCGCCACGCCCCGGAGCGGACCCCCGGTCCGGGCCGCGGGAACGAAGGAACCCCGGGCACCCGTCTCCTCCCGCGCGACGACGGCGACCGGTTCGCCGCTCAGCTGCAGCACGCCGTGGCCGGGTTCGTCGACGCGCCGCGGGACGCCGTCGAGGAGGCCGACCGCGTCCTGCAGGAGCTCACCGCGCGCGTCACGGACGCGGTGACCGAGCGGCGCCACGCCCTGTGCCGGTCCTGGCGGGCCGCCGACACCGCCGACACCGGTGAGGCCGGGAACGCCGCGGCGACCGACACCGAGCAACTGCGCCTCGCCCTGCGGGACTACCGCGAGCTGGCGGAGCGGCTGCTACGCGTCTGACCCGCCCGCCGCGGTCCGGCGCTCCCGCCACTGCCGTACGACGTCCTCGACGTCGTACGGCTTCTTGCCCAGCGGGGGGCCGGGCGGCGGCTTGAACATCATCTCGCGGATCCTGTCGTTGATCTCCGTGAGGATCCTCCGGACGATCCGCTCCGAGGGGGCCGCGAGGGCCGCCTGCAGCGCGTCCTCGGCCTCCTTGCGCAGGGCCAGCGCCGGCGGGAGCACGGAGAGGCCCTCGCGGGCCATCTTCCGTTTGACCCACCACAGTTCGTCGTACGCGGTCTCCACGTCACGCGGGAGGGGTTTGCCCGCCCCCGGCAGCCGTTCGAACTCCCCGCGCGCCTCCGCGTCGCGGATCTGCTTGTCGACCCAGGACTCGAAGTCGACGCCGGGTGGCTTTCGCTCGGTCATGAGGCCATTGTGCCGGACACCGCGGAGCCGGGCGTTTTATCATGCGGCGGCGGTGAGCCGGTCCGGCCGCCGCCCGAGGCGGTTCCGGTCAGGGCCGTCCCGTTTCAGGAGGAGCGCACGTGCTCGAACTCACCATGGCCGCCGTGTCCGCGGCGGAAGCGGGTGCCACGGCCGGCATGCTCATGGCCGACGCGCCCAGCGAGCCGGGCGCCGTGCTGCGGGTGGGCCGGGACAGGTCGGTGTGCCGGCTCTCCACGCCGGACGACTGGCTGTTCGTCTCCCGGGTCCACCTGGAGTTCCAGTGCCTGCGGGACGGCACCTGGCAGCTGACCTGGCTGCGCGGCTCGCTGCCCGAGCCCTCCTCCGAGGTCCGGCTGACCGTCGGGGAGCACACCCGCCCGGTCGCCTACGGCGGCACCGTGGCGGCAGCGGCGAGGTCGTCGTCCAGGACCGCGCCGCCCCGCGCAGCGTCAACGTGGGCTTCTACCACGAGGTGTGAGGCCCGCGGGCCGGGGTGCGCCTAGGCGAGCACCCGGGCCAGCGCGAAGCCGTCGTGGCCCTTGGCGCCGACCGTCTGGATCGCCGTGCCGCTCAGCCTCGGATGGCTGCCGATCATGTCGAGCGCGGCGCGGGTGCCGAGCACGTCCGGATCGGTGGTGCCGGGGTCGGCCACCCGGCCGCCCCGTACGACGTTGTCCAGGACGATCAGGCTGCCCGTGCTGGTGAGCTTCAGGGCCCACTCCACGTAGTGCGGGTTGTTGGCCTTGTCCGCGTCGATGAAGACGAGGTCGAACGGGGGCGGGTTCTCGTCGGCCAGCCCGGGCAGCGACTCCAGCGCCGGACCCACCCGCACCTCGACCTGCCGGTCGAGTCCCGCGCGGGCGATGTTGCGGGTGGCGACCTCGGCGTGCCGGGGGTCGTACTCCAGGGAGACCAGCCGCCCGTCGGCCGGCAGGGCGCGGCCCAGCCAGATGGTGCTGTAGCCGCCGAGCGTGCCGATCTCCAGGATGTGCCGGGCGCCCTGCACCTGGGCGAGGAGCTGGAGCAGCTTGCCCTGGGCGGGCGACACGGCGATGGGCGGGAGGCCGGCGGCCTCGCTGTCGCGCAGGGCGGCCGTCAGGGCGTCGTCCTCCGGGGCGTCGGGCAGGAGACGGGCGGTGAGGTAGTCGTCCACTTCCTGCCAGAGCCGCGACTCGCTCATGCACCTGTACCTTCCGTACGGCTGGTTAGCCTGCCTAACTAGTGGCGCTGACGAAGATACGTGGTGCACGGCTTCCCTGTCAGGGAATCACCGGTCGGCGCCCTCAGCGTGTCCCGGCCGCCTCCAGCGACGGAGCCGAACCCGGCAGCGGGCGTCCCGCCGACTCCGCCATGCGCCACACCGCGAACCCGCCGATCACGGCCGCCGCCATCATGTAGTAGGCGGGCATCATCACGTCGCCGGTCGCGCCGATCAGGGCCGTGATCACCAGCGGGGTCGTGCCGCCGAACAGCGACACCGAGACGTTGAAGCCGATCGACAGCGAGCCGTACCGCACGCGCGTCGGGAACAGCGCCGGAAGCGCGGAGGGCATGGCCGCGGTGAAGCACACCAGCAGCAGGCCGAGGGCGCCCATGCCGACGGCGACCGCGAGCAGGCCGCCGTCGCGGATCAGCAGCAGCGCCGGGACGGACAGCACCAGGAACCCGCCGCACCCGGCCGCGATCACCGGGCGGCGGCCGATCCGGTCGGTCAGCGCACCGGCGAACGGCTGGACGATCATCATCAGCACCATCACGCCGAGGACCACGAGCAGACCGTGCGTCGCGTCGTGGCCCAGCTCACCGGTGAGGTAGCTCGGCATGTACGACAGCAGCATGTAGTCGGTGACGTTGAAGACCAGCACCAGACCCACGCACAGCAGCAGCGCGCGCCACTGGCCGGTGACCATCTCGCGCAGCGGCACCTTCGGGCGGCTGCTCTCCGCCTTCTCGACCTCGGCCGCGAACGCCGGCGTCTCCTCCAGGCGCATGCGCAGATAGAGGCCGATGACGCCCATCGGGCCCGCGATCAGGAACGGGATGCGCCAGCCCCAGGACAGCAGGTCCTCCGAGGAGAGCAGCGCGGTCATCAGGGTGACCAGGCCCGCGCCGCCGATGTACCCGGCGAGCGTGCCGAACTCCAGCCAGCTGCCGAGGAAGCCGCGCCGCTTGTCGGGGGCGTACTCGGCGATGAAGGTGGACGCGCCGGCGTACTCGCCGCCGGTGGAGAAGCCCTGCACCAGGCGGGCGGCCAGCAGCAGGACCGGGGCGCCCACGCCGATCGCGGCGTAGGACGGGATGAGGCCGATGGCGAAGGTGCCCGCCGCCATCATGATCATGGTGAGGGCGAGGACCTTCTGCCGCCCCACGCGGTCGCCGAGCGGGCCGAAGACCAGGCCGCCGAGCGGGCGGACCAGGAAGGCCGCGGCGAAGGCGCCGAACGTGGACAGCAGCTGGGCGGTGGGATCGCCCGAGGGGAAGAAGACCTTGCCCAGCGTGACCGCGATGTAGCTGTAGACACCGAAGTCGAACCATTCCATCGCGTTGCCGAGCGCCGCCGCCTTCACGGCGCGCCGGACGAGCGCGGGGTCGGTGACGGTGGGGGCGGTGGTGCCGGGCGCCTGTGCGGTGCCGGTCTTCTGCGACGGGTGCGAGGACGGGTGAGCGGCGACTGGGGCAGTCGACAAGACTTCGCTCGCCTACCTTTCGACGGGGACAGGGACGGGTCCGCGCGGCGGCGCTGTCGGGCGGGCCGAAGAAGTGACGATAAGCGCCGTTGGTCCCTCTACGGACGGTACGCGTTCAGCTGCACAGGGCATCTAAATGCGGCGTGTGCAGGACCGCAGCCCCTCCCCGCGGCGCCCCGGCCGGCTGCTCGCTGTGATCCATGTCGCGCCGGCGGGAAGCGACCCGGTCCCCCCGGTCCGTCGTCATCCGGACAAAAGCGGGAGGGGCGTCAGGTGACGCGGGGGTTTCCTGCGTCTGTGCCCAGGGGCGGTGCGAGCCTCATAGGGTTCGCAGGGTGAACCCCACGCACGGGACGTGTGGGCGAGCGGGGCGGGAGGCCGACGAGGCGTGGCGAATGCGGAGCACAGCGGACGACCGGCGGAGGCGTTCGGGACGACGGCCGACGGCGCCCGGGCACGGCTGCGGGCGGCCCGACTCGGACTGTGGCTGCTCGCCGCCGTCCTCGCCGTACGACAGGTGGCCGTCGTCCTGAGCACCCCGCGCGGGGAACGGCTGACGGACCTGGAGACCTGGGTGGGCCCGGAGGGCGTGCTGCACGTCAGCGGCTCCCTCTACGACTCCACCCGCTTCACCGGCACCCCCTTCGGCGGGCTCGTCCTCAAGCCCCTCACCCGATCGGCCGAACAGGCCCTCGGCTGGGGCTGGACCTTCGGCACGCTGCTGCTGGTCGTCGCCCTCGGCGTGATCGCCGCCCGTGCCCTGCCCCGGCCGGTCGGCCGGCGCACCGCGCTGCTCGCCGCCCCGGTCGCCATCAGTCTGCTCATGCTGTCCCTGCCGGTGCGCAACACCCTGTGGCTCGGCCAGACCAGCATCATCCCGGTCCTCCTCGTCCTGCTGGGCTGCTTCGTCGCGCACGGTCAGCGGGCCGGCGGCGTCCTGGTCGGCGTCGCGGCGGCCCTCCAGCCCACCCTGCTGCTCTTCGCGCCGCTGCTGTGGTTCACCGGCCGCCGCCGGGCCGCCGCCGCCGCGGGCGTCACCTTCGCCGCGGCCACCGCGCTCGCCTGGGCCGCGATGCCGCAGGACTCCCACACCTACTGGGTGCACCACATGGCGGGCGTCGGCCTCGGCGGCCCCGCCGACGACCTCGCCAACCAGTCCCTGCACGGCGCCCTGCTCCGGCTCGGCCTGGAAGGCCCCCTCGAGATCGGCCTCTTCCTGCTGCTCGGCGCCGCCGTCGTGGTGCTCGGCCTGCGCCGCGCCGTCCACTACGCCCGCGACGGCCAGCTGCTGCTCGCCGTCGCCCTCACCGGCTGCGCCGCCATCGTCGTCTCCCCGGCCGCCTGGCAGCACCAGCTGCTGTGGGTGCTGCTCGCCGTCGTCGGCCGGGTCGGCAGACGCGCCTCCGACCGGCTGGTGTGGCCCGTGGCCGTCGTCCTGGTGATGACGCTGCCCGCCAAGATGATGCTGCCGAACATGGCCGTGCTCCACCCGCTGCGCGACAACGTCGTCCTCCTCGCCGCCCTGGCCGCCGCCACCGCCGTCCCGTTCCTGTCCCGCACCTCGCCGTACTTCCGGTCGCCCGTGCCGACCCGGTACGCCGCTCCGGTCCCGGCCCGCTTCCGGTTCGTCCCGCTGCTGCCGTTCCTGCGCCGGGTGCTCACCCGCCCGAACCTGCTGCTCGAGCTTCTGCTGATCCGTGTCACGTACGCCGCGTACGCCAAGGTCCGGCTCGCCGCGACCGGCGGCAGCAACTCGGCCGGCCGCGCCCGCGCCGAGGAGCACGGACAGCAGATCCTCGACCTCGAGCGCGTGCTCCACCTGGACATCGAGTACGCCGTCAACCACGCCGTGGTGAAGATCGGCTGGCTGCGGAACTTCTTCGACTTCTACTACACGTCGTTCCACTTCGTCGTCCCGCTCACCGTCCTCGGCCTGCTGTACTGGCGCCGCCCCGTCGACTACCGCTGGGCCCGCGCGAGCCTCGGCTTCGCCACCCTGCTCGCCCTGGTCGGTTTCTGGCTCTACCCGCTGGCCCCGCCCCGCCTGATGCCGCACCTCGGGATCATCGACACGGTCCACGGCGTGCAGGACTTCTCCAAGCCCGACTACGGCACGCTCACCGCCCTCACCAACCAGTACGCGGCGATGCCGTCGCTGCACTTCGGCTGGTCCCTGTGGTGCGGACTGGTCATCGCGATCATCGCGCCCAGGATGTGGATGAAGGCGCTCGGCCTGCTCCACCCCCTGTTCACGGCCGCCGCGATCGTCGCCACCGGCAACCACTGGATCCTGGACGCGGTCGGCGGCGCGGTCGTCGTCGGCGCCGGCTTCGGACTGACGTACCTGCTCCAGGGCCCGCGCGCCCGGACGGTCACGGCGGCCGCCGGGGCCGACGCCGGGGCCGGTGCGCAGGCCGGTGCCAAGGCCGGCGGAGCGGCCGCCGCCGAGACCGGCGCCGAGACCGGCGCCGAGGCCGGCAGTGAGGCCGGCGGCGAGGTCAGCAGCGGGCCGTCGGCGCCGGAAAAGGACCGTACTCCGAGCTGATCCGGTACTCGCCCGGCGCGGACACCGTGAGCCGCGTGAACTCGCCCTCGCGGCTCAGGCACCCGCCGTCGCTGCGCAGCCAGGGCGAGTACGCGATCCGCACGGTCACCGGCCCCGGCCGGGACACGCGCAGCACGACCTCGGCACCGGAGGTCCGCACGACGGTCCCGGGCGCGG
>NZ_JAPSKQ010000007.1:65580-81121 GCF_031181555.1 Streptomyces sp.
CGGCTCAGGCACCCGCCGTCGCTGCGCAGCCAGGGCGAGTACGCGATCCGCACGGTCACCGGCCCCGGCCGGGACACGCGCAGCACGACCTCGGCACCGGAGGTCCGCACGACGGTCCCGGGCGCGGAGACGAGCGGCACGGCGTCCCGCACGCGGAACACCTCCCAGTGGGCGTCGCGCCAGACGGGCAGAAGCCAGTCGGGACGGGTCCGGGCGTCCCGCAGGAGCCGGGCCTCCTCCTCGGCGAACCCGTCCGGCTTGCCGCGCGGCAGCACGACGAACCCGACCGCCCACTTGTCCAGCCACTCCCGGTAGGTGGCGGCGGAGAAGGAACCGTCGTAGAAGAGCCGGGCCCGCTCCACGTCGAGCTGACGGTTCCAGCCGCGCGCGAGGTGGACGTGCGGCGCGAGGACGACCGCCTCCCGGTGATCGCGCGCGGGCACGGCCTCGACCCGGGACCGGTCGGCGCCGAGTCCGTCGAGGGCCCGTACGACACCGTGGGTGTGGGTGGCCCAGGCCGGGACGGCGGTGTACTCCCGCAGGTCGTCGGCGGTCTTCTTCCCGAGCCAGCCGACGGAGAAGACGAGGACGGCGACGAGCAGAGTGCGGCGCAGGGCGCGTGATTGCGGCTGGGCGAGCAGGGCGGCGAGGAGCACGACGGGCGCGGCGTACTCGGCGAAGCGCTCCACGTTCGTGCCGACGGGGGAGGGAACGAGATGGGCGAGCACGGTCCCGGCCGCGTAGACGACCCCGCTCCGGCGGGCCACCCGCCAGGCGGGCGGGGCGAGCGCGGCGACGGCGAGACCGAGGAGGACGGGGGGCCATATTCGGGGAGCGGGCATGGGCTGCTCCCCGGTGAAGGGGAAGAGCAGACCGGTCGCCCCGACGACGAGGGCGGGCGGGAGGAGCAGGGCCGCGGCGGGCGCCGGCCGCCTGCCGAGCAGGAACCCGGCGCCGATGACGGCGAGGAACAGCCCGGCGACCGGGGACGCCGTGGTGGCGAGGGCGGCGTAGGCGCCGGCGAGGACGAGACGTTTCTGCCGGGTGAGGAGAAGACAGGCGGCGAGCCCGAAGGCGACACCGAGGGCGAAGGTGGTGCGCCCGGAGGCGACGTTGCACCAGAGGGCGAGGGAGGCGAGGAGAGCGGGGGCGAGGGGGCTTCGGAGCCGCGCGCGCCGGATCAGTGCGGCGGCCAGCCAGGAGGCGGTGATCCCGGAGACGACGGTGAGGGTCCGCACCCCGAGGGCGGCCATCAGGTACGGCGAGACGAGGCTGTAGTTGGCGGTGTGCATCCCGCCGTACCAGAAGAGGTTGTACGCGGAATTCCCGTGCCGGGCGGCGAAGTGGGCCCAGGCCTCCTGAGCGGCGAGGTCTCCGCCGCCGGTGGCGAGGCAGCCCCACCAGAGGGCGTACAGGGGGAGCGTGGAGAGGGTCGCGAGAAGGGGGACGCGGTGACGCCGGTACAGCGTGCGGAGGGTGTGCTTCCGCTGAAGGGCCGTGTCCGTCCGCTGGATCAGGGTGAGTTCGGCAGGGGGCACGGTTGCGAAGACGTGGAACGCGGCGGGGGCGTTTACCGCGGGGCGCTCCTGAGGCGGTTGACGGGCAAGCGGCCCCACGGCCGCCGCACTCCCGGACTTCCGCCGTGCACCTCGGATCACACGGTCTTCACGAGCCCGGACCCGTTCGAGGGCACCGCACCCTCACCGGAGTGTATACGCGAGCGTATACTCCCCGCATGGCTGATGCGATGATTCGGGTGCCTGCCGAGGTGCGGGACCGGCTGGCGGTGATTGCGGAGTCCCGGGGGACGTCGATCCGGATGCTGGTGCAGGAGTTCGCGGAGTCGACGTTGACCGAGGAGGAACGCCGGGAACGGGCGGAGCGGACCCGGGCCTATCTCGCGGAGCACTTCGGTGTCGAGGTGAGCGACGAGGAGAGCGCGGCCATGGGACGCAGGCTCCGGGAGGCGTTCGCCCGGCAGCAGGGCGAGGGCGCCGCGTGATCCTGCACCACCTCGTCCTCGACGCGCCGACTCTGCTGGCGCTCGGCGGCAACCGGCAGGTGTCGGCACTCGTCCACCGCGCCCACTTCGAGACGGAGACCCGTCTGTGGGTGCCGGCGCTCTCGGTCCTGGAGGCCGACCGCGAACGGCTCGGGACCGCCGAGCACGTGGGGCAGTTGGAGGTGCTGCACATCGTCGATCTGGACTACCCCGCCGTGCTGGCGGTTGCCGCGATGCGTCGTGACGGTGTGCAGCCCGGGATCGGCGCCGCGATCCACGCGGCCCGGCATCTGCCCGAGTGGGGCGCCGGCGCGCTCGTCGCCACGGTGGACGCGCAGGCGTACCGGGGGCGCGGTGTGCCCGTGCTCGATCTCGAGCGCTGAGATCGTTCGGGAACGGCGAAGGCGGCGGCCCCGGGGATCAGGGGGCCGCCGCCTTCGGTATGGGGGTGGGGAGAGCCCGGATCAGTACCAGTTGTTGGCCTGCCAGAAGGCCCAGGCGCCGCAGGGGCTGCCGTAGCGGTCCTTCATGTAGTCCAGGCCCCACTCGATCTGGGTGGCGGGGTTGGTCCTCCAGTCGGAGCCGGCCGAGGCCATCTTGCCGGCCGGCAGGGCCTGGACCAGGCCGTAGGCGCCGCTGGAGGCGTTGGTGGCGTTCACGTCCCAGTTGCTCTCGTGCTGGACGATCTTCGCGAAGCACTCGTACTGCGCCGAGTCGCCGATCATCTTCTTCGCGGTCGCCTGGGCCGAGGTGGCCGCCGTCGGCGCGGCCTGGGCGGGTGCGGCGGCGATCAGCGTGCCGCAGGTGGCGGCGGCGAGGGCGGCGCCGGCGACGGCCTTCTTCGGGGCGGCGAGGGTGCGGAGGAGGGAAACGGCGGACACGGGCGGCCTTTCGGTCGGGAGCAGGGGATCGCGGTGCGCGTGCCGGATGCCGCGTGGTGGGCGGCGGGGCATGCGTCGGCGCCGCGGCCCGTGAGGGCACGTCGGCGCCTGGCGACCGCTCCACAGAAACAAATCCGGGGCTTTGCCGCAAAGGTCCCTTTTACTACCCGCGGTCGCATGTCGGGGGGCGCGGTCGCGCGCGCCGGGGGCCGTGGCGCCCGGGTCGGCGCGGCGGCGGCGGGGTCGGCCGGCGCGCCGTGGCTACGGTCCTGCTTCGTACGTGATCCGCGTCATGTGGGGTGGTTCACCGTCCTGGTGACGGACCGCGCGCGGAGCCTCACCGAGGGGGAGGGGAGAAGGTGACCGGCGCCTCGAAAGCCGCCCTCCGGGTGGCGCGGCGCAGGGCCCTGAGGACCGGGGCGCCGAGGGTGAGGGTCAGGGCGACCGTGACCAGCGCCCGGCCCAGGTCCCAGCCGAGGGAGGTGGCCAGGCAGTAGGCCAGGAAACGGGCCAGGTTCGCGGGGACCGCCGCGTCCGGGTCGAAGGAGATGTTCGAGGCGAGGGCGGACATGAAGGGCCAGCCCGCCATGTTCATCACCGTGCCGTAGGCGAAGGCCGCCAGGAAGCCGTACGCCGCCAGCATGAGGAGCTCGGCGCGGCCGCGCAGGCGGTGCGGGCCCGGCAGCAGGCCCGCGCCCATGGTGAACCAGCCCATCGCCAGCATCTGGAACGGGAGCCACGGGCCGACCCCGCCGGTGAGCAGGGCGGACGCGAACATCGTCACCGAGCCGAGGACGAAGCCGAAGCCCGGGCCGAGGACCCGGCCGCTGAGGACCATGAGGAAGAACATGGGCTCCAGGCCGGCCGTTCCGGCGCCGAGGGGGCGCAGCGCCGCGCCCGTCGCCGCCAGGACGCCGAGCATCGCCACCGCCTTCGGGCCGAGCCCGGACTCCGCGATCGTCGCCGCCACGACCGCGACCAGCAGGACGAGGAGGCCCGCGAAGAGCCACGGCGCGTCCTGGGCGTGGGCGTTCAGGGCGGAGGCGGGCGGGGCGAGGAAGGGCCAGCCGAAGCCGGCCACGCCCACCGCGCTCACCAGGGCCAGGGCCGCCAGCGAGCGCGGGCCCAGGCGGACGGCCCGGGCCTGGCGCTGGGTGCCGGTGCTGCTGGTGTTCATGACAGGGCCGCCCGGACCTGGGAGACCGTGAGCCAGCGCTGCGGGGCCAGGATCTTCGCCACCTGCGGGGCGAAGGACGGGGACGCCACGACCACCTCCGCCGCCGGACCGTCCGCGATCACCTCGCCCTCGGCGAGCAGGACCACCCGGTGGGCGAGTTCCGCCGCCAGTTCGACGTCGTGCGTGGCCATGACGATGGCGTGGCCCTCGGCGGCCAGCCCGCGCAGGATCGCCACCAGGCGGGCCTTCGCCGCGTAGTCCAGGCCGCGGGTCGGCTCGTCCAGGAGGAGCAGGGGCGGGCGGGCGGTCAGGACCACCGCCAGGGCGAGGGTCAGGCGCTGACCCTCGGACAGGTCGCGGGGGTGGGTGTCGTCGGCCACGCCGGGAAGCAGCTCCGACAGCAGGGCGCGGCACGTGCCCGGCTCCGCGCCCGCGTCCTGGTCGGCGGCCGCGCACTCCGCGGCGACCGTGTCGGCGTAGAGCAGGTCGCGCGGCTCCTGCGGGACCAGGCCGACGCGGCGGACCAGGTCGCGGGGGCGGGTGCGGTGGGGGACCGCGTCGCCGGTGCGGACCGACCCGGCGGACGGTTCGACGAGGCCGACGAGCGCGCCGAGCAGCGTCGACTTCCCGGCGCCGTTGCGGCCCATGAGGGCGACGGTCTCGCCGGGGACGACGGTCAGGTCGACGTGACGCAGGGCCTGGACGCGGTCGCGGCGGACGGCGAGGGAGCGGACTTCGGCCACGTACGCGGGGGGCGTGGCGTCCGGCTTCGCGCGCCGGAACAGGCGCCTGCCGGCCGGGGGCGGCGCGGGGGCCGGGGCCGCGTCCTGCCGAGGCTCCCGGTCGGCCAGGCGCTCCCGCAGCGGAGCCGCCCTGCGGCGCGCGTCCCGGACCGTGAGCGGCAGGGGGGACCAGCCCGCCAGGCGGCCCAGGCCCACCACCGGGGGGAAGACGGGGGACACCGCCATCACCTCCGCCGGGGTGCCGAGGAGGGGGCGCTCGCCGGGGCCGGGCAGCAGGACCACCCGGTCGGCGTACTGGACGACGCGCTCCAGACGGTGCTCGGCCAGGAGGACCGTGGTGCCCAGGTCGTGGACCAGTCGCTGGAGGACCGCCAGCACCTCCTCGGCCGCCGCCGGGTCGAGCGCGGAGGTCGGCTCGTCCAGGACCAGCACCCGTGGGTGCGGGGTGAGGACCGAGCCGATGGCGACCCGCTGCTGCTGGCCGCCGGAGAGGGCGGAGAGGGGGCGGTCGCGCAGGCCGGCCAGGCCCAGCAGATCGAGGGTCTCCTCGACCCTGCGGCGCATCACGTCCGGAGGGAGGCCCAACGACTCCATGCCGTAGGCGAGTTCGTCCTCGACGCTGTCCGTCACGAAGTGGGAGAGCGGGTCCTGGCCCACGGTCCCGACCACGTCGGCCAGTTCGCGCGGCTTGTGGGTGCGGGTGTCGCGGCCGGCGACCGTGACCCTGCCGTGCAGGGTGCCGCCGGTGAAGTGCGGGACCAGGCCGCTGACCGCGCCCAGCACGGTGGACTTGCCGACACCGGACGGGCCCACCAGGAGGACCAGTTCGCCCTCGGGGACCTCGAAGTCGACGTCCCGGACCGCGGGTTCGCCGGCGCCGTCGTACGTCACCGACACGTTCTCGAAGCGGATCACGACGGCTCCTTGCGGATGACGCCCTCGGGGGCGGGGGTGACGAAGGCGGGGAGCAGGCCGATCAGGACGGCCGCCGCGGGCCACAGGGGGAGGGCGGGGGCGACGAGCGGGACCACGCCGGGGTGCAGGGCCGCCGGGTCGCGGCCGGCGGCGAGGGTCAGCAGCGCCGCGACCGCCGCGCCCGAACCGGTGACCAGCCAGGCGCGGGCGTCCCAGCGGTCGGGGCGGTAGCGGGTGCGCAGGGAGCGCCGGCCGCCCAGCCACAGGCCCGCGAGGGCGGCGGCGAGGCCGGCGAGGAGGACGGGGAGGCCGTAGGTGCCGCCCTCGGCGGTGAGCAGCCCGTACGTTCCGGCACAGACGCCGAGCAGGCCGCCCAGGGTGAGGGCGGCGGTGGTGCGGCGGACGGCCGTCGGGACCTCGGCGCTGCGGCCGTAGCCGCGGGCGTCCATCGCGGCGGCGAGGGCGACGGAACGCTCCAACGCGCCCTCCAGGACCGGGAGTCCGACGTGCAGGAGGCCGCGCAGGCCCTTGTCGGGACGGCCGCGCAGTCGGCGGGCGGCGCGCAGGCGCTGGACGTCGGCGATGAGGTTCGGGGCGAAGGTCAGCGCCACGACGACGGCCACGCCCGTCTCGTACAGGGCGCCGGGGAGGGACTTGAGCAGGCGGGAGGGGTTGGCGAGGGCGTTCGCGGCGCCCACGCAGATGAGCAGCGTGGCGAGTTTCAGGCCGTCGTACAGGGCGAACGTGAGGGCCTCGGCGGTGACCCGGCCGCCGAGGCGGATGCCCTGCGCCCAGTCGGGGAGCGGGACTTCGGGGAGGTGGACGATCACGTGCGTACCGGGGACGGGGGAGCCGAGGACGACCGCGAAGAGGAGGCGGACGAGCAGCACGGCGAGGGCGAGCTTGACGAACGCGCCGTAGGAACGGGCCCAGGGCGCGTTCGGGCGGCGGGTCGCCACGACGTACGCCGAGACGGTGATGAGCAGGGCGAGGAGGAGGGGGTTGGTGGTGCGGGTGGCGGCGGTGCCGAGGGCGAGGGCCCACAGCCACCAGGCGCCGGGGTGCACGGATGCGCGGTGCCGGTGGCGGGTGGTGGGGGCGCTCACCCGCGCTTGCCGGGTGCCTCCCCCGCCCTCGGCTTCGCTCGGGCGGGGGGACCCCCGTCGCCCGCCCGCGCCGCCCCGGGGGTGCCTCCCGGGCCCTTCCGGGCTCCGGGGGAGGCGCGACTGCCCGCACCTACGCACGGCGGCGTACCTGCCAGGCCGCTGCTGCACCCAGGAGCACCACCACGGCGATTCCGGCGACGAGGCCCAGGGACGGGCCGTCGTCGGTCGCCTTGCTCCCCTTTTCCGCGGGCACGGACTTCTCGCCCCCCGCCACCTGCTCCCCGCAGCCCTTCTCCGGGTATCCCGCGATCGCGCACAGCAGGGCGTCGGCGTCGTAGCGCAGGGGCCCCGCGACGGAGGCCAGGGCCTCGGCGGTCGTCGCGTCCGGGGAGACCCGGGCGCAGGCCGTGCGGCCCGCGGGCGGGGTCTCGCCGGAGGGGGCGTCGGCGGGCGTACCGAAGTCGATGACCAGAGCCACGCGCTTCTTGCCGTCCCGCGGCGGGGTCCCGGCGCAGAGGGTGGCGAAGTCGGCGGTGCCGCGGGGCTTCGCCGCGTCGGCGGAGTCCTCGCTGACGGAGAAGCGGAAGCCCTGGACGTCGCCGTCGGAGGGGCGGACGAGGGACGGGCCCTGGGTGGCGTACGTCCACGCCCCGCCGTCGCGCTCCCAGAAGGACCAGTAGCGGTAGCCGGCGGCCTGCGCCTGGCCCGCGCCCGCCGACAGCGGCAGGAGCGCGGCCAGGAGCAGGACGACGGTGCGGCGTATCACGGCTGCTGCCTCTTCGCGCGGCCGCTGATCAGGAAGCCGATGCCGATACCGGCGACCAGGCAGACGCCGACGAACCACCAGACGCCGAAACCGGAGTCCGATTCGTCCTTCTTTTCCTTGTCTTCCTCGCCGTTCGTCGCCTGGGTGGCCTGCTCGGGGGCGGACGGGCCGGTGGCCGTCAGCTGCTTCACCAGGTCCGTGCCGCCGAAGCCGCGCGGGTCGGCGCCGGTGGCGTGGGCCGCGAAGATCAGCTGGGCGTAGGCGGCGGGACCGCTCCGGGCGGCCCAGTCGGCGGCGTTCTCCTCCAGCCAGGCCAGGGACTTTCGCGCCGGTCCGGTGGCGCCCTGCGCGGCGAGCGCGACGACCGCGTCGGCGGTGTTGCCGTAGTCGGGCTGGTCCTCGGCGCCGGCGAGGGCGGAGGTGAGGTGGCCGTCCTCGGCGAGGGCCTCCGTGAGGTGGGCGGCACCGTTGGCGGCGGCCTGCTCGGGGGTTTCGGCCTCCTCGCAGCCGGCCTCCGCCGTCGCGCCCTTTCCGGGTCCGGTCACCAGGCCCTTGCCGAGCGAGCCGAGGACGCCCGCCGCCGTCGCGTCCGCGTTGGCGGCCAGCTCGCCCTTCTTGTCCGGCTGGAAGGCGAAGGCGCCCGCGCCGTCGGCGTCGCACGGGAGCGCCAGCTTCAGCAGGGCGTCGTAGGGGGACCTGCCGTCCTTCTGCACGTCGGCCGGCTTCTCGCCGGCGGCGGCCAGCGCGCCGATGACGACGGAGGTGGAGTTGGTGTCGCTGGCGCCGCCCGCCGTGTAGCCCCAGCCGCCGTCCTCGTTCTGCACGGACTTCAGCCAGTCGACGGCCTTCTCCGTGACGGCGTCGTGGCCGCCGAGCGCGGCGAGGGCCTGGACGGCGGCGGCGGTCTGGTTGGTGTCGACCGCCGTCTCGGCGTCGCACGCCTTCGCGGGGTCGGCGCGGTACGGGGCGAAGGAGCCGTCGGCGCACTGCTGCCCGGCCAGCCAGTCGACGGCCGGCTTCGGCGGCTCCACGCCCACCGTGTGCTGCGCGAGCAGGGCGAGCGACTGGCGCCAGACGCCGTCGTACCGGGGGTCGCCGTCGCCGTACAGGGCGGACGGGAGCGCCTGGGACGGCGAGGGGGACGGGTCGGCGGCGGCCGGTGCGGCGGCGCCGATCACGGCGACGGCGGCCAGGACCGCTGCGCTGCGGCGGACGTTCATGATCGGCGGGTGCCTCTCCCTGCGAAGGGCCGGGCAGCGCGGGACACCCCGGCGGCTCGGCTCCGTATACCTCGACGGTGCCGTGCACCGGCGGAGCGCCGGGCACGTGAGCCGGTCACGATCCGTCCGGGGCGTTCCGGCTGACCGTCCCCGGGGACGGCTCACGGTTGCGGGTCAGCGCCGGAATTGCACCGGCTTCCCCCCGTACGGGTGTGATGACGACGCCGTCACTCTACCCGCCCGTAGGGAGGGGGCCAGGGGCGGCTTCCTGGGGTGACGGGGGTCACGCCGCCGGTGGGACGGGGCGGCTGCGCGCGGCCGGGCACCACGAGAGACCGGCCCGCACCCTCGGCGGGGATGCGGGCCGGCCGGGGCGGGGGTCCGGTCAGGAGGCCGTGCAGGCGCCGACCTGCGGGGGCGCCGAACCGCCGTTCCTGTTCACGGTGAACCCGAAGCTGGTCGAGGCTCCGGCCGCCAGCGTGCCGTTCCAGCTGGACTTCACCGTCATGACGTTGCCGCTGCTGTCCCAGGCGGGTGTGCCGTTCCAGACCGAGACGACCTTCTGGGGGGCCGTCAGCGTGACGTTCACGCTCCAGTTGCTGATCGGCGAACTGCCCGCCGTGACGGTCACCTTGCCGTTGTAGCCACCGCCCCAGTCCTCCGCCGTGGTGTAGGTGGCGGTGCAGGCCGCACCCGGGGTGCCCGGGCCGCCGGGGCCGCCGCCGGAGGTGCCGCCGAGCGCGCTCAGCACGGCGTGGTAGGCGGGCTTCTTGTTGTAGTTGTCGTCGAACAGCAGCGGCGTCCCGCTCGCCCGCCACGAGTACTTGTCCGGGATGCCCCACACCGTGATGCCGGTGCAGCGCGTCACCGCCAGGCAGGCCTTCACGACGTTGCCGTAGTGGGTGGCCTGGGTCGTGCCCGAACCCTCGATGTCCAGCTCGGTGATCTGCACCTCGACCCCGAGGTCGGCGAAGCGCTGGAGGTTGGCCTGGTAGTCGGAGGGGACCGGGGAGGCGCTGTTGAAGTGGGACTGGAAGCCGACGCAGTCGATCGGCACGCCGCGGGACTTGAAGTCCTTGACCATGGTGTAGACGGCATTGCTCTTCGCGTTGACGCCGTCGGTGTTGTAGTCGTTGTAGCAGAGCTTGGCGTCCGGGTCGGCCGCGCGGGCGGTGCGGAAGGCCTCCTCGATGAAGCCGTTGCCGAGCTTGTCCTGGAAGGGCGAGCTGCGCCGGGCGCCGCTGCCGCCGTCCTGGAACGCCTCGTTGACCACGTCCCAGGAGTGGATCTCGCCCTTGTAGTGGGTCATCACCTCGGTGATGTGGTTGTTCATGGCCGTCCGCAGGTCGGCGGCGCCGAGCCCGGAGACCCAGCTCGGCAGCTGGGAGTGCCACACCAGGGTGTGCCCGCGGACGTCCATGCCCCGGCTCTGGGCGTGGTTCACGATCCGGTCGGCCGAGCTGAAGTTGAAGGAGCCGCGGCTCGGCTCGAGGGCGTCCCACTTCATCTCGTTCTCGGGGGTCACCGAGTTGAACTCGGTGTTCAGCGTGGAGACGTACTGGGCTTCGCTCAGGCGGTGCGCGGCGACCGCGGCACCGAAGTAGCGGCCCTTCTCGGCGGCCGCCGCGCCCAGGGTGTCGGCGGCGTGGGCGGTCTGGGGGAGTGCCGCGAGCGCGGTGACGGTGAGCAGGGCGGTGGTGGTGACGCCCAGGACGGCGCGCAGGCGGCCGCCGCCCCTCGTGGCTCTGGATCCGGCTCTGCTTTTGATCATGAGCATGTCATCCCTTTTCCGGTGGGGTCCCGCGGTGCGGAGGGCTGGGATCGTCTGCCGTGCTGGTGATTCGAAAGTTTCGGACTCGATTCCGAATGGATGCGGAGACCATACGGAGGGTTGGGGGAGTGGTCAACCGTTCGTGCGCGACCGGGGCCGGTATGGCTGAAGTGCTAACGGTGCTGAAGGGGTGTGTGCTGACGAGAGGTCACCGAAAGTTTCGGGGGGTGTCGGTCCCCTCCGGGGCCGTCAGGTCCATCAGGCGGCACGCCATCTCGATGTCGATCCTCACCTGGGCGATGGAGGCGCGGCCCGAGAGCCAGGCGATCAGGGTCGAGTGCCAGGTGTGCCCGATGACGCGGACCGCGGCGAGCTGGTCGGGCGTGGGGTCGGTGAGGCCCGCGGCGTCCAGGATGATCGCCGTGGTCTGCCGGGAGACCTGGTCGACCTCCGGGCTCGCGCTGCGGTCCGCGAAGGTCAGGGCGCGCACCATGGCGTCGGCCAGGTGCGGCTCGCGCTGGAGCGCGCGGAAGGCCCGCATCAGGGTCTCGGCGGCCCGTTCGGCCGCGGTCTCGCCGGTCGGCGGCTTCTTCCGCAGGGTGCCGTGCAGGCGTTCCAGCTGGTCCTGCATCGTGGCGACCAGCAGATGGACCTTGGACGGGAAGTAGCGGTACAGCGTGCCGAGCGCCACCTGGGAGGACTCCGCGACCTCGCGCATCTGCACCGCGTCGAAGCCGCCCCGGCCGGCCAGCTGCGCGCTCGCGTGCAGGATGCGGCGCCGGCGCGCCTCCTGCCGCTCGGTGAGCGGTGAGGACGGGGTGGTGCGCGGGGCGCCGGCTTCCGTCTTCGCCGCCTGGTCCGCCTTGTCCCTGTTGGCTTCCGCGGGCATGGGTCCCGTCCGTGACAGTCGGTGAGGGTGAATGATCAGACAGCATGGCACGCCGTCCGTCGTGGCGTGAATCACCTGATCAACTGCTCACAGCGCCCTTACCTGCCGGTAGATTCGGAGCCTCTGAACGATCAACTCTGAAACTTGTTCTAGATGAGCGTCCCGGCGTAGTCTCGCGGGACAGTGCAGGGAGAAGGGGGCCCAGAGTGACCGCTGAGGCCAGTCAGGCCGGGCCCTCGGAAGGGCCCGCATCCGACGGCTTGCGACCGCTCCGCATCGCACTCCTCACCTACAAGGGAAACCCGTTCTGCGGCGGGCAGGGCGTCTACGTACGCCACCTCTCGCGCGAACTCGCCCGCCTCGGGCACCGGGTCGAGGTCATCGGCGCCCAGCCCTACCCCGTCCTCGACGAGGGGTACGACGGGCTGAGCCTCACCGAGCTGCCCAGCCTCGACCTCTACCGCCAGCCGGACCCCTTCCGCACCCCGAAGCGCGACGAGTACCGCGACTGGATCGACGCGCTCGAGGTCGGCACGATGTGGACCGGCGGCTTCCCCGAGCCGCTGACGTTCTCCCTGCGCGCCCGCCGCCATCTGCGCGCCCGGCGCGGCGACTTCGACGTCGTCCACGACAACCAGACGCTCGGCTACGGCCTGCTCGGCGACGTCGGCGCGCCCCTGGTGACCACCATCCACCACCCCATCACCGTCGACCGGCAGCTGGAGCTGGACGCCGCCGAGGGCTGGCAGCGCCGGTACTCGGTGCGCCGCTGGTACGCCTTCACGCGGATGCAGAAGCGGGTGGCGCGCCGCCTGCCGTCCGTGCTCACCGTCTCCGGCACCTCCCGCCAGGAGATCGTCGACCACCTCGGCGTACGGCAGGACCGGATCCACGTCGTCCACATCGGCGCCGACACCGACCTGTTCGCGCCGGACCCGTCGGTGCCGGTGGTACCGGGCCGGATCGTGACCACGTCCAGCGCGGACGTGCCGCTCAAGGGCCTGGTCTTCCTCGTCGAGGCGCTGGCGAAGGTCCGCGCCGAGCATCCCGGGGCCCACCTCGTCGTGGTCGGCAAGCGGCCCGCGGAGGGGCCCGTCGCCCAGGCGATGGAGCGGTACGGGCTGGAGGGCGCCGTCGAGTTCGTCAAGGGCATCTCGGACGCGGAACTCGTCGACCTCGTGCGCTCGGCCCAGGTCGCGTGCGTGCCGTCGCTCTACGAGGGCTTCTCGCTCCCGGCCGCCGAGGCGATGGCCACGGGCACCCCGCTGCTCGCCACGACCGGCGGCGCGATCCCCGAGGTCGCCGGCCGCGACGGGGAGACGTGCCTCGCCGTGCCGCCCGGTGACGCGGAGGCGCTGGCCGCTGGGCTGACCAGGCTGCTGGGCGACGCGGAACTGCGTGCGCGCCTCGGGGCGGCCGGCCGGGAACGGGTGCTGCGGCACTTCACGTGGGCGCGGGCGGCACAGGGCACGGTGGCCCGCTACCGCGAGGCGATCGCCCTCGCGGGCCGCGACGCCGCGGACACCCGCGCCGCGGGCACGGTCCGGCGCC
Source organism: Streptomyces sp. (assembly GCF_031181555.1). Lineage (GTDB taxonomy): Bacteria > Actinomycetota > Actinomycetes > Streptomycetales > Streptomycetaceae > Streptomyces > Streptomyces fimbriatus. Next base: position 78,602 of record NZ_JAPSKQ010000007.1, read on the forward strand.
GCTCCGCGGCAGGCCACGACCGCCCCGCGACCACGCCTCCCGGCCGCTCCGCGGCCCTCGCGGACGCCGCCGCCGGCACCCCCGCGGACACCGGCGCCGTATCCGTGACCACCGCCGAAACCTCAGACCGCGAAAGCAGGGCCACGTGCTGACCGTCGACTTCTCCCGGTTCCCGCTCGCCCCGGGCGACCGTGTCCTGGACCTCGGCTGCGGGGCCGGCCGGCACGCGTTCGAGTGCTACCGGCGCGGTGCGCGGGTCGTGGCGCTGGACCGGAACGGCGAGGAGATCCGCGAGGTCGCCAAGTGGTTCGCGGCGATGAAGGAGGCCGGGGAGGCGCCCGCCGGGGCCACCGCGACCGCCATGGAGGGCGACGCCCTCGCCCTGCCCTTCCCCGACGAGTCCTTCGACGTCGTGATCATCTCCGAGGTGATGGAGCACATCCCGGACGACAAGGGCGTCCTCGCGGAGATGGTGCGCGTCCTCAGGCCCGGCGGCCGGATCGCGATCACCGTCCCGCGCTACGGCCCGGAGAAGGTGTGCTGGACGCTGTCCGACGCCTACCACGAGGTCGAGGGCGGCCACATCCGCATCTACCGGGCCGACGAGCTGCTGGCGAAGATCCGCGAGGCCGGCCTGCGCCCCTACGGCACCCACCACGCGCACGCGCTGCACTCGCCGTACTGGTGGCTGAAGTGCGCGTTCGGCGTGGACAACGACAAGGCGCTGCCGGTGCGGGCGTACCACAAGCTGCTGGTCTGGGACATCATGAAGAAGCCGCTGGCCACCCGGGTCGCCGAGCGGGCGCTGAACCCGGTGATCGGCAAGAGCTTCGTGGCGTACGCGACCAAGCCGCACCTGCCGCGCGCCGAGGCCGAGGCGGACGCCACGTGACGACTTCCCGGAGCCCTCGGACGGAACACCTCGTCCTGCCCGGGGTCCTCACCGCGGAGCAGGCCGCCGCGACCGTCGCGGGCATCCTCGCCGTGCAGCGGGAGGACGGCGCGATCCCGTGGTTCCGCGGGCACCACCTGGACCCCTGGGACCACGTCGAGGCCGCGATGGCACTGGACACGGCCGGCGAGCACGAGGCCGCCGAACGGGCCTACCTGTGGCTGGCACGGCACCAGAACGAGGACGGCTCCTGGTACGCCGCCTACGCCGACGGCGACCCGGGCGACGTCACCGACCGGGGCCGCGAGACCAACTTCGTCGCCTACGTCGCCGTCGGCGTCTGGCACCACTACCTCTCCACCGGCGACGACACCTTCCTGGACCGCATGTGGCCGGTGGTGTACGCGGCGGTGGAGTTCGTGCTGCGGCTGCAGCAGCCCGGCGGGCAGATCGGCTGGCGGCGCGACGACGACGGCACGGCCACCGCGGACGCGCTGCTCACCGGCTCCTCCTCCGTCCACCACGCGCTGCGCTGTGCGCTGGCCGTCGCCGAGCAGCGCGAAGAGCCGCAGCCCGACTGGGAGTTGGCGGCGGGCGCGCTCCGGCACGCGATACGGCACCACCCGGAGCGGTTCCTGGACAAGGACCGCTACTCGATGGACTGGTACTACCCGGTGCTCGGCGGCGCGCTCACCGGTGCCGAGGCCAAGGCCCGCATCGAGGAGGGCTGGGACCGTTTCGTCGTCCCCGGCCTCGGGGTGCGCTGCGTGGTGCCCAACCCGTGGGTGACCGGCGGCGAGTCGGCCGAACTCGCCCTGGCCCTGTGGGCGATGGGCGAGTCCGACCGCGCGCTGGACGTGCTCCAGTCGATCCAGCACCTGCGCGATCCGGAGACCGGCCTGTACTGGACGGGCTATGTCTTCGACGACGACGCGATCTGGCCGCGCGAGCTGACCACCTGGACGGCCGGCTCCCTGCTGCTCGCCGTCGCCGCACTCGGCGGCCACGAGGCCACCTGCGCGGTGTTCGGCGGCGGCCACCTGCCCCGGGGCCTCGACCCGGACTGCTGCGCCCTGGTCTGAGGAGCGGTGGGCCGGCCCGCCGGGCCGGGGTGTGCGGGGCCGGTCGGGGACCGGTTCAGTGGCGGCGCAGGCGGCCCGCGATGGCGTGGCCGATGAAGAGGTAGACGACCGCGGCGAGTCCGTAGCCGGCGACCACCCGCGCCCACGCCTCGTCGAAGGTGAACAGGTCACGCGACCAGCCGGCCAGCCAGTTGGCCGCGTTGTGGACGAACTGCACCAGGTCGTTGGCCCGGTTGGCGTCCAGCAGGTACATCAGAATCCACAGTCCGAGGATGACGGCCGTGATGTCCGCGATCACCGCGACGACCGTCCCCGCGGAGTTGGAGCCAGTGCGATATCGAGGGGACATGCTTTCCGTCTGGCCCCGGAACCCCGGTTGAAACCCGGATACGACGACGGCCCCCCGCCCGCAGGGGCGAGGGGCCGCGAGGAGGGGGGCCGGGACTTCAGCCGCGCTGGATCCCCGAGGTGTCCTGGAGCACACCGCGACGGCCGTCCTGCGTCTGGGCGACGAGGGCCTGACCGCGCTGCTCCACCGCCAGGTAC
>NZ_JAPSKQ010000116.1:0-14923 GCF_031181555.1 Streptomyces sp.
AAGAGGCTCCGCGGATCCTCTCCCTGTGGCAGGGGTCCTGGGCTGCCGCGCTCGCCGTCGGCGTGCTGGTGTGGGGCCTGATCCTGTGGAGTGCTTTCTTCCACCGGCGCAGCCGCACCAAGGTCGAGGTTCCTCCGCAGACCCGGTACAACATGCCCATCGAGGCGCTGTACACGGTCGTCCCGCTCCTCATCGTCTCGGTGCTCTTCTACTTCACCGCCCGCGACGAATCCGAGCTGATGAGGCTCGAGAAGCAGCCCGACGTCACGATCAACGTGGTCGGCTTCCAGTGGAGCTGGTGCTTCAACTACATCGAGAACGTCGACGGTTCCACGGGTGACGCCAAGAAGTCCAAGGAACTGGACGCGATTCCGAACCGCTACAAGGACGCCTTCCCGGCGGACGCCGGCGGTGTCTACGACTGCGGTGTCCCCGGCACCCGGAACCCGCAGACCAACAACCCGGGCCCCACCCTGTGGCTGCCCGAGGGCAAGCGGGTCCGCTTCGTGCTGACCTCGCGTGACGTCATCCACTCCTTCTGGGTGGTGCCGTTCCTGATGAAGCAGGACGTCATCCCGGGCCACACCAACGCCTTCGAGGTGACCCCCAACAAGGAGGGCACCTTCCTCGGCAAGTGCGCCGAGCTCTGCGGCGTGGACCACTCCCGGATGCTGTTCAACGTCAAGGTCGTCTCCCCCGAGCGTTACGAGCAGCACCTGAAGGACCTCGTGAAGAAGGGGCAGACCGGTTACGTGCCCGCGGGCATCCCGCAGTCCGGGCCCAGCAAGAACCGGGAGTCGAACATCCTGTGAGCATCCTCAACCAACCCCAGGGTGCCGCGGCAGCAGGGTCCCACTACGAGGACCAGCTGCCGGTCCGGCGCCAGAACCGCGGCAGCGTCGTGGTCAAGTGGCTGACGACCACGGACCACAAGACGATCGGCACGCTGTACCTGGTGACGTCGTTCGCGTTCTTCGTGATCGGTGGCGTGATGGCGCTCGTCATGCGCGCCGAGCTGGCCCGGCCGGGCCTGCAGATCATGTCGAACGAGCAGTTCAACCAGGCGTTCACGATGCACGGCACGATCATGCTGCTGATGTTCGCGACGCCGCTGTTCGCCGGTTTCGCCAACTGGATCATGCCGCTGCAGATCGGCGCGCCCGACGTGGCGTTCCCGCGGCTGAACATGTTCGCCTACTGGCTGTACCTGTTCGGCTCGCTCATCGCGGTCGGCGGTTTCCTCACCCCGGACGGGGCGGCCAACTTCGGCTGGTTCGCCTACTCGCCGCTGTCGGACGCGGTCCGCTCGCCGGGCATCGGCGCCGACATGTGGATCATGGGCCTGGCGTTCTCCGGCTTCGGCACCATCCTCGGCTCGGTCAACTTCATCACCACGATCATCTGCATGCGGGCCCCCGGCATGACGATGTTCCGGATGCCGATCTTCACCTGGAACGTGCTGCTGACCGGTGTGCTGGTCCTGCTCGCCTTCCCGGTGCTGGCCGCCGCGCTGTTCGCGCTGGAGGCGGACCGCAAGTTCGGCAGCCACATCTTCGACTCGGCCAACGGCGGCGCGCTGCTGTGGCAGCACCTGTTCTGGTTCTTCGGCCACCCCGAGGTGTACATCATCGCGCTGCCGTTCTTCGGCATCATCAGTGAGGTCATCCCGGTCTTCTCCCGCAAGCCGATGTTCGGCTACATGGGCCTGATCGGCGCGACCATCGCGATCGCCGGTCTGTCGGTGACGGTGTGGGCGCACCACATGTACGTCACCGGCGGGGTGCTGCTGCCGTTCTTCTCCTTCATGACCTTCCTGATCGCGGTCCCGACCGGTGTGAAGTTCTTCAACTGGATCGGCACCATGTGGAAGGGCAGCCTCTCCTTCGAGACGCCGATGCTGTGGGCGCTGGGCTTCCTGATCACCTTCACCTTCGGTGGTCTGACCGGCGTCATCCTGGCCTCGCCGCCGCTGGACTTCCACGTCTCCGACAGCTACTTCGTGGTGGCGCACTTCCACTACGTGGTCTTCGGCACGGTGGTGTTCGCGATGTTCGCCGGCTTCCACTTCTGGTGGCCGAAGTTCACCGGCAAGATGCTCGACGAGCGCCTCGGAAAGATCACCTTCTGGACGCTGTTCATCGGCTTCCACGGCACCTTCCTGGTCCAGCACTGGCTGGGTGCCGAGGGCATGCCGCGCCGGTACGCCGACTACCTGGCGGCCGACGGCTTCACCGCCCTGAACACGGTCTCCACGATCGCCTCGTTCCTGCTCGGCCTGTCGATCCTGCCGTTCTTCTACAACATCTGGAAGACGGCCAAGTACGGCAAGCCGGTCGGCGTCGACGACCCCTGGGGCTACGGCCGCTCGCTGGAGTGGGCGACCTCCTGCCCGCCGCCGCGGCACAACTTCCTCACCCTGCCGAAGATCCGCAGCGAATCCCCGGCATTCGACCTGCACCACCCGGAGATCGCCGCGCTCGACGAGCTCGAGAACGCCGGTCACGGCGAGAAGGCCCTCGCTGGCGGCAAGGAGGCCGGCAAGTGAAGATCCAGGGCAAGATGTTCATGTGGCTGAGCGTCTTCCTCCTCATCATGGCCGTGGTCTACGGCGTGTGGTCGAAGGAGCCGGCCGGTACCACCGCCCTCTTCCTGGCCTTCGGCCTGGCCATCATGGTCGGCTTCTACCTGGGCTTCACGGCCAAGCGGGTGGACGTGGGCGCGCAGGACAACAAGGAGGCGGACGTCGCGGACGACGCCGGCGAGGTCGGGTTCTTCAGCCCGCACAGCTGGCAGCCGCTCTTCCTGGCCATCGGTGGCGCCTTCTCCTTCCTGGCCGTCGCCGTCGGCTGGTGGCTGATGTACTTCTCGCTGCCGCTGATCCTGGTCAGCATCTGGGGCTGGGTCTTCGAGTACTACCGCGGTGAGAACCGCACCCAGTAACACGCGGCACGGCACTTCGGGGCCCGGACACTCCGTCAGGAGCGTCCGGGCCCCGCTTTTGCCGCACCGGATGTCACACGTTCGGCCCGTCCGGTGCGCCGGAGCCGGCGCGGCTCCCTAGCGTGAGGTCATGAGACAGACAGAGTCCCTTCGCGGCGCGGGAACCGGCCGGAGCCGCACCGTCGCCGGCTGCACGCTGCTGGTGATCGCCCTGGGCGCGGGCGTCGCGGGCTGCGGCGCCGACGACAACCCGCTGTCCGCCGAGCCGTACGACGCGGCGGAGCAGATCTCCTTCAACGGATCCGTCGACGAGGGGAGGACGGCCGACCCCGACCGGCCCCTGGAGGTCGTCGCCGAGGACTCCGACGGGCGCATCACGGACGTCACCGCCGTGGACGCCTCGGGCCGCTACGTGGCCGGCGAACTCGCCGCCGACGGCAGCCGCTGGCACAGCACCTCGCCGCTCGCCGCGAACGCCCGGTACACGGTCCGCGTGAGCACCGAGAACGAGGACGGGCGACCGGGCCGCAAGGTCCTCTCCTTCACCACCGGCAAGCCCACCACCACCCAGCGCCTGGCCGTCACCTTCGGACCGGAGGCCGGCACCTACGGCGTCGGCCAGCCGCTCACCGCCGAGCTGAACGTGCCCGTCAGGGACCGGGCCCAGCGCGCCGTCGTGGAGCGCGCCCTGAAGGTGGACTCCACGCCCGCGGTGAGCGGCACCTGGCACTGGGTGGACGACAAGAAGCTGCACTACCGCCCGGAGGACTACTGGCCGGCCCACGCCACCGTCCGGGTGCACAGCACCCTGGAGGGCATCAAGATCAACGACCGGCTCCGGGGCGGCGCGTCCGCACCCCTGACGATCGCCATCGGCGACCGGGTCATAGCCGTCGCCGATGCCGCCGCGCACCGGCTGACGGTCCACAAGAACGGTGAGGAGATCAAGCAGATCCCCGTCACCACCGGCAAGCCCGGGTTCGAGACCCGCAACGGCGTCAAGGTCGTGCTCGGCAAGGAACGCTTCGTACGCATGCGCAGCAGCACCGTCGGCATAGCCGAGGGCTCGGCCGAGTCGTACGACCTGAACGTCGAGTTCGCCACCCGGGTGACCTGGAGCGGCGAGTACGTGCACGCCGCCCCCTGGTCCGTCGGCTCCCAGGGCTACGCCAACGTCAGCCACGGCTGCGTCGGCATGAGCACCGGGAACGCCGAGTGGTTCTTCGGGACCGTCCGTGCGGGTGACCTCGTCGAGGTGGTGAACTCGAACGGCAGCACCATGGAACCCTTCGGCAACGGCTTCGGCGACTGGAACCTCACCTGGCAGAAGTGGCGCGAGGGCAGCGCGCTGGTGGACGGGGCCCAGGGCGACCCCCGCACCGGGGAGAGGGCGCGGCTGCGTCCCCAGCCGGCGTGAGGGCACGTCCCCGGCGCGTCCCGGCCGGGTTTCCCCGAGGGGCCGCTCAGGCGCTCAGGGCGGGCTTCCGGCGCAGCAGGGAGGCCAGGGCCGAGGCGAACTCCACCGGCTCCACCGGCAGCGCCACAGCCGCCTCCGCGCGGCTCCAGGTGGCCAGCCAGGCGTCCTGGGGCCGCCCGATCAGCAGCAGCACCGGCGGGCAGTCGAAGATCTCGTCCTTGATCTGGCGGCACACCCCCATGCCGCCCATGGGCACGGCCTCGCCGTCCAGGACACAGACGTCGATGCCGCCCCGGTCCAGCTCCTTGAGGACGGCCGGTACGGTCGCGCACTCCACGAACTCCACGACGGGGACGTCCGGGGCCGGCCGCCGGCCGGTGGCGAGCCGCACCTGCTCCCGGGTGTTGGCGTCGTCGCTGTAGACCAGCACCGTGGCGGTCGCCTGCATTGTTCCTCCACGCGTCGAGAGAGGCACGGCATTGCCGGGCACTTCGGGTACCGATGGCGCGGATGCTACCCCTTCCGGCCGCCTGTCAACACTGGTTCGGACACGCCTGCGAACGGTCGTTCCCTGGGCCATCCGGGCAGTACAGGAGGGGCGAACACACCGAACGGCACCCCCCGGAGTGAGGGCGGGATAAGCGACCGACATAATGTCGGCGTGGCGACAGCAACGACAGTAGATACCGGGCACGCGCACCCGTCGGTCAACCGGCCGAACCTCACCAGCGTCGGAACCATCATCTGGCTGAGTTCCGAGCTGATGTTCTTCGCGGCCCTCTTCGCGATGTACTTCACCCTGCGATCGGTGACCGGACCCGACTTCTGGTCGGAGAAGGCCGACGCCCTGAACTTCCCGTTCTCGGCGACGAACACCACGATCCTGGTGCTCTCCTCCCTCACCTGCCAGCTCGGCGTGTTCGCCGCCGAGCGCGGTGACGTGAAGAAGCTCCGGATGTGGTTCATCGTCACCTTCATCATGGGCGCGGTCTTCATCGGCGGCCAGGTCTTCGAGTACACCGAGCTGGTCAAGCACGAGGGACTGTCCCTCTCCTCCGACCCGTACGGCTCGGTGTTCTACCTGACCACCGGCTTCCACGGCCTGCACGTGACGGGCGGTCTCATCGCCTTCCTGCTGGTCCTCGGCCGGACCTACGCGGCTCGCAGGTTCACCCACGAGCAGGCGACCGCGGCCATCGTCGTGTCCTACTACTGGCACTTCGTCGATGTCGTCTGGATCGGTCTCTTCGCCACGATCTACATGATCAAGTAACCGGGCCCGCATCCGCGCGCTCCCGAAGCGCACCCACCAGAAGCATCGACGCAGAAGATCCTGACACCGGGGTAATCCGTGAAAAAGCTCTCCGCACGACGACGCCACCCGCTGGCGGCGCTCGTCGTCCTACTCCTCGCGCTGGCATGCACCGGGGGGCTCTACGCCGTGTTCGCACCCGCGGACAAGGCGCAGGCCGACGAAACCGCCCAGTCCCTCACCATCGAGGAGGGCAAGAAGCTCTATACGGTCGGCTGCGCCAGCTGCCACGGCACCGGCGGTCAGGGGACCTCCGACGGACCGAGCCTGGTGGGCGTGGGCGCCGCGGCCGTGGACTTCCAGGTGGGCACCGGCCGCATGCCGGCCCACACCTCGCAGGCGGCGCAGATCCCGGACAAGAGGACGATCTACAGCCAGGCCGAGATCGACCAGCTGGCGGCGTACATCGCCTCCCTGGGCGCCGGCCCGGCCATCCCGACCGAGGAGCAGTACAGCCCCGAGGGCGCCGACATCGCCAAGGGCGGTGAGCTGTTCCGCAACAACTGCGCCCAGTGCCACAACTTCACCGGCAAGGGCGGCGCGCTGACGCACGGCAAGTACGCGCCGAGCCTCGAGGACGTGGACCCGAAGCACATCTACGAGGCCATGCTCACCGGCCCGCAGAACATGCCCTCCTTCCCCGACAGCACGATGTCGGAGCAGAACAAGAAGGACATCATCGCGTACCTGGGCGAGGTCAACAGCGACAAGTCCGAGAGCCCGGGCGGCATGGAGCTGGGCGGGCTCGGCCCGGTCAGCGAGGGCCTGTTCGGTTGGATCTTCGGTCTCGGCGGCCTGATCGCCGTCGCTGTGTGGGTCGCCGCTCGCACCGCAAAGGCCAAGAAGTCATGAGTAGCCAAGACAATCCCGAAAAGAACCTGCCCACGGCGCAGGACACCACCCACGGTGCGGTAGACGTCGCGGACGAGAAGCATCCGTTCGCCGACCCGGGGCTGCCGCCCCACGAGCACCGGATCCAGGACATCGACGAGCGGGCCGCCAAGCGCTCCGAGCGCACGGTCGCCCTGCTGTTCACGCTGTCGATGCTGGCCACCATCGGCTTCATCGCCTCGTTCGTGGCGATCCCGGTCGAGAAGATGGTCTACATCTTCCCGCTGGGTCGCATCAGCGCCCTGAACTTCGCGCTCGGCGTGACGCTCGGCATCGCGCTGTTCGCCATCGGCGCGGGCGCGGTCCACTGGGCCCGCACCCTGATGTCCGACGAGGAGCTGACCGACGAGCGGCACCCGATCGAGGCGCCGCCGGAGGTCCGGACCAAGGTCATGGACGACTTCCGGCAGGGTGCCAAGGAGTCGCAGCTCGGCCGGCGCAAGCTGATCCGCAACACCATGTTCGGCGCGCTCACCCTGGTGCCGCTGTCCGGCGTCGTGCTGCTGCGCGACCTCGGCCCGCTGCCCGAGGACAAGCTGCGCCACACCGCCTGGTCGAGGGGCAAGCTGCTCATCAACCAGAACACCAACGAGCCGATGCGTCCCTCGGACATCGTGGTCGGCTCGCTCACGTTCGCCAAGCCCGAGGGCCTGGACGAGCACGATCACGGCTTCAACAACGAGATCGCCAAGGCCGCCCTGATGATCGTCCGCATCCAGCCGGACGACATCAAGGACAAGCGCACGCTGGAGTGGTCGCACGAGGGCATCCTCGCGTACTCGAAGATCTGCACCCACGTCGGCTGTCCGATCTCCCTGTACGAGCAGCAGACGCACCACGTCCTGTGCCCCTGCCACCAGTCCACCTTCGACCTCTCCGACGGTGCCAAGGTGATCTTCGGTCCCGCCGGTCACCCGCTGCCGCAGCTGCGCATCGGCGTGAACGACGAGGGTTACCTCGAAGCGCTCGCCGACTTCGACGAGCCCGTCGGTCCTGCATTCTGGGAGCGCGGATGAGCACCAACACCAGCACCGAGTCCCGCTCTCGCGGGAAGGCCCCGGCCGGCGAACGCGTCGCCGACTGGGCCGACGGCCGGCTCGGGATCTACTCCCTGGCCAAGGCCAACATGCGCAAGATCTTCCCGGACCACTGGTCCTTCATGCTGGGTGAGATCTGCCTCTACAGCTTCCTGATCATCATCCTCACGGGTGTGTATCTGACGCTGTTCTTCCACCCGTCGATGAACGAGGTGGAGTACCACGGCAGCTACATCCCGATGCAGGGACAGCTGATGTCGGAGGCGTACGCCTCCACCCTGGAGATCAGCTTCGACGTGCGCGGCGGTCTGCTCATCCGGCAGATCCACCACTGGGCGGCGGTCATCTTCCTGGCCGGCATGTTCGTGCACATGATGCGCGTCTTCTTCACCGGCGCGTTCCGCAAGCCGCGCGAGATCAACTGGCTGTTCGGCTTCCTGCTGTTCGTGCTCGGCATGTTCACCGGTTTCACCGGCTACTCGCTGCCGGACGACCTGCTCTCCGGAACCGGTGTCCGCTTCACCCAGGGCGCGATCCTGTCCGTGCCGATCGTCGGCACGTACATCTCGATGTTCCTGTTCGGCGGAGAGTTCCCCGGCACCGACTTCGTCGCGCGGTTCTACTCGATCCACATCCTGCTGCTGCCGGGCATCATGCTCGGTCTCGTGGTCGCCCACCTGATCCTGGTCTTCTACCACAAGCACACGCAGTTCGCGGGTGCCGGACGGACCAACAAGAACGTCGTCGGCATGCCGCTGCTGCCGGTCTACATGGCCAAGGCGGGAGGCTTCTTCTTCCTGGTCTTCGGCTTCACCGCGCTGATCGCCGGCATCGCGTCCATCAACCCGATCTGGAACCTGGGCCCGTACCGTCCGGACATGGTCTCCACGGGCGCCCAGCCCGACTGGTACATGGGCTTCGCCGAGGGTCTGGTCCGCGCCATGCCCGGCTGGGAGATCAACTTCTGGGGCCACACCCTGGTCCTGGGCGTCTTCATCCCGCTGGTGCTGTTCGGCCTCTTCCTCGCGATCATCGCGCTCTACCCGTTCATCGAGTCCTGGATCACCGGGGACAAGCGCGAGCACCACATCCTGGACCGGCCGCGCAACGCCCCGACCCGTACGGCCTTCGGTGTCGCCTGGGTCACGGCGTACATGATCATGCTGATCGGCGGTGGCAACGACATCGTCGCCACGCACTTCAACCTCTCGATCAACGCGGTCACCTGGTTCGTCCGCATCGGCTTCTTCGCGGGACCGGTCGTCGCGTTCATCGTCACCAAGCGGATCTGCCTCGGCCTGCAGCGCCGGGACAAGGACAAGGTGCTGCACGGCCGCGAGTCGGGCATCATCAAGCGCCTGCCGCACGGTGAGTTCATCGAGGTGCACGAGCCGCTCAGCCAGGAGCAGATGTACACCCTCACGGCGCACGAGCAGTACAAGCCGGCCGAGATCGGCCCGACGGTCGACGAGAACGGCGTCAAGCGCAAGGTGAAGGGCTCCGAGAAGCTGCGCGCCAAGCTCAGCGAGGCGTACTACGGCGAGGAGTCCCAGATTCCGAAGCCCACCGTCGAGGAGTACAAGGAGATCACGAGCGGCCACGGCCACCACTGATCGCTGCGCTCGCCACGCCACGGCGAAGGGCCCCGTCCGGTGTTCGGACGGGGCCCTTCGCCGTGCCCGGTGCTGGATAGGGTGGTCCTGGAAGACTCTTCTACGACGATCAGGAGCGGCTGATGAGCGCTGTGACCCCCGCTGGAGGCGACACCGCGGCGGGCCGCTCCTGGCCCGCCCTGCTGAACGGTCTGCTGGACGGCCGGGACCTGTCCGCCGACGACACCGCCTGGGCGATGGACCTCATCATGCGCGGCGAGGCGACCGACGCGCAGATCGCCGGCTTCGCGGTGGCCCTGCGGGCCAAGGGCGAGACGGTGGAGGAGATCACCGGCTGCGTGCGGGCGATGTACGACCACGCCAGGGTGATCGAGGTGCCCGGGACGACGGTCGACATCGTCGGCACCGGCGGCGACGGCGCCAGGACGGTGAACATCTCCACGATGTCCTCGATCGTCGTGGCCGGCACCGGTGCCAAGGTCGTCAAGCACGGCAACCGGGCCGCCTCCTCCGCGTCCGGTGCCTCCGACGTCCTGGAGAAGCTCGGCGTCAACCTGGAGCTGACCCCGCAGCGGGTCGCCGAGGTCGCCGAGCAGGCCGGCATCACCTTCTGCTTCGCGGTGAAGTTCCACCCGGCGCTGCGCCACGTGGCGGCGGCCCGCGGGCAGCTGGGCATCCGCACGGTGTTCAACTTCCTCGGCCCGCTGGCCAACCCGGCGCGGGTCAAGGCCCAGGCGGTCGGGGTCGCCGACCCCAGGATGGCCCCGATCATGGCCGGGGTCTTCGCCGAGCGCGGTCACTCCTCGCTGGTGTTCCGCGGCGACGACGGCCTGGACGAGCTGACCACCACCGCCACCTCCCGGGTGTGGGTGGTCCGGGACGGCACGGTGACCGAGGAGACCTTCGACCCGCGCGACGTCGGGATCGAGCTGGTGCCGGTCGAGGCGCTGCGGGGCGCCGACGCCTCGTACAACGCCGAGGTCGCCCGCCGGCTGCTGGACGGCGAGAAGGGACCGGTGCGGGACGCGGTGCTGCTGAACTCCGCGGCGGCGCTGGTGGCGCTGGAGCCGGGCGGCGGGACCCTGACCGAGCGGATCCGGGCCGGCATGGACCGGGCCGCCGAGTCCCTCGACTCGGGGGCCGCCAAGCGGGTCCTGGAACGCTGGGTGGCCGTCAGCAACGCGTAGCGCTCCGAGCAGGGCCGAGCAAGGGGGGCGATGTCCCGCGATCCGGACACGGGTTGCGGGAGATCGCCCCCTTCCCGTACGTTCCTGTCCAGGTCATGAGCGACAGCCATGAGGCCCCGGCCGGCTGTCCGGCAACCCTCCGTCCGTGGCGGGGTGCCCCGGGTGAGGACCAGGCCGTGGGCAGCAGGGCCCAGGGCAAGCGCGGACCCCTCGCACACTGTGCAGGTGTGGGGCCAGGGGTCCTGGTCGTTCGAGGGAGCCTTCCGTTGAGCAAGCGAATGCGCTAGGGCCGCAGAGCCCCGCCTCCGCAATCCTCCTTTCTCGCTTTCCCGTCCTTTCGCGCTCGAGCGGTGCGTGCTCGCGCGGGGACCTCGCCCGCCTCTCCGGGAGTTCACCCATGCCCGTCTCCACCCTTGCCGCCGACCAGTCCGTCCGTGCGCCTCTGCCGGTTCTGGGCCGGGACGTCACCGTCCCGCTCGTCACCGGTGGCGAGGTCACCTACGCCGCGCTCGACTACGCCGCCAGCGCCCCCGCGCTCCAGCGCGTCTGGGACGACGTGGCCGCTTACGCGCCGTACTACGGCAGTGTCCACCGCGGCGCCGGATACCTCTCCCAGCTCTCCACCGACCTGTTCGAGAACGCGCGCCGGACCGTCGCCGCCTTCCTCGACTGCCGCGGTACGGACCAGGTGGTCTTCACCCGCTCCACCACCGACTCCCTCAACCTGCTCGCCGCCGCGCTCCCGGACGGCTGCGAGGTCTTCGTCTTCGAGACCGAGCACCACGCGGCCCTGCTGCCCTGGCGCGGTGCCCGGGTCACCTGCCTCGACGCCCCGAGCAGCCCGCGGCAGGCCGTCGAGACCCTGGAGCGCGCCCTCGCCGACCGCGACCCCTCCCCGAGCTCCCGGCTCCGCTCGAACAGGGGAGGCCCCGGCGGCCCCGCCCTGGTGTGCGTCACCGGCGCCTCCAACGTCACCGGCGAGCTGTGGCCCGTACGGGAACTGGCCGCCGCCGCCCACGCGCACGGCGCCCGGATCGTCCTGGACGCCGCCCAGCTGGCCCCGCACCACCCGGTGAGCGTCCGTGACCTGGATGTCGACTGGGTCGCCTTCTCCGGGCACAAGCTGTACGCCCCCTTCGGCTCCGGTGTCCTGGCCGGCCGCGCCGACTGGCTGCGGGAGGCCGAGCCGTACCTCGCGGGCGGCGGTGCCAGCCGCAGGGTCACCCGGCGCACCGACGGGGGAGTGGACGTGGAGTGGCACGACGGCGCCGCCCGCCACGAGGCCGGCTCGCCCAACGTCATCGGTGCCCACGCCATCGCGTCGGCCTGCGGGGCGCTCACCGAGGCCGGGTTCGACACGCTGCTCGCCCGCGAGGAGCACCTGATCCGCACGGTGCGCGAAGGGCTCGCGGACGTCCCCGAGGTGCGGTTCCTGTCCCTGTTCGGGGACGACGCCCCGCGCGTCGGTGTGCTCTCCTTCGTCGTCGAGGGCTGGAACAGCTCCCACTTCGCCGCCGCGCTGTCCGCCGAGTACGGCATCGGCGTGCGCGACGGGCTGTTCTGCGCCCACCCGCTGGTGCGCACGCTGCTCGGCGGCGACCCGCGGAGCCAGGGGGAGTGCGGCGCCCCCGAGGCGGCGCCCGGGGAGAAGTCCCTGAACGCCGTCCGGGTCAGCTTCGGGGCGGGCACGCCGGACGAGCACGTGGAACGGTTCGTGCGGGCGGTCAGGGAACTCGTGCGGGACGGGGCGCGGTGGGACTACCGCACGGTGGACGGGCGGTGCGTGCCCGACACGTCGGCGTGAACCGTGGCGGCCACCGCCTCGGCCGGCTCCGCGTGAACCGGTAGCCGGGCACCCAGGAGGATCATCCGCAGGGCCCGTTCCGTGGCGTCGGTGAGGAGTTCGGCGCCCCGGAGCAGGGCCTCCGCCAGGGCCATCGGGGCGGGCAGGATGCCGTGGCAGGCGTCCACGCCCGGCACGTCGTGCGCCCCTTCGCCGAGCGTCCCCGCCACGGCGAGCACCGGCCGCCCGTACAGCTTGGCGCGCCGGGCCACCTCGGCGGGCACCTTGCCGCGCGGTGTCTGGTGGTCCAGGGCGCCCTCGGCGGTGACGACCAGATCGGCGCGGGCCAGCCGGGCGTCCAGGTCGAGATGGTCCAGCAGGACCTCGAAGCGGGGGAGGAGGCGCGCGCCGAGGGCGGCGAGCCCGGCGCCGAGCCCGCCGGAGGCACCCGTGCCGGGGCCGTGGCGCAGATCGGCGCCGGTGACGGCGAGATCGCGGGTGAGGACGCGCGCCCAGTTCTCCAGTCCCGCCGACAGCTCCTCGACCTGCGCCGGGGTCGCCCCCTTCTGCGGACCGAACACCCGGGCCACGCCCCGCTCGCCGCACAGCACGTTGAAGGGGTTGCAGGCGACGAGGAGTTCCACCTCGTTCAGGCGGGGATCGAGGCCGGTCGGGTCGATGCGCGCCAGCCGCGTCAACTCGCGTCCGCCGTGCGGAAGTTCGAACCCGTCCTGGTCCAGCAGCCGGGCGCCGAGGGCCTGGAGGGCGCCCGCGCCGCCGTCGGAGGTGCCCGAGTCGCCGCAGCCGACCAGGACGCGCCGCACCCCCTGGTCGAGCGCCGCGCGGATCAGTTCGCCGACGCCGTACGTGGTCGTGGCGCCGGGGTCGCGCCGGGTGTGCGGGACCAGGGAGAGGCCCGCGACCGCCGCCATCTCCACCACCGCGGTGTCCCGGGAGCCGAGGAGCGCGAAGTGCGTGCCGACCGGTTCGCCGACCGGGCCCGTGGCGGCCAGGGCGACCAGCCGCCCGCCGGTCGCGGCGGCCAGCGCCGGGGCCGTGCCCTCGCCGCCGTCCACCAGCGGGATCCGGTCGATCTCCGCGTCCGGCAGGACCCGGCGGACACCCGCCGCGATGGCGTCGGCGGCGGCCTCGGCGGACAGCGACTCCTTGAAGCCGCTGGGGGCTACGACGACACGGGTGAGCATGGGATCACTCCTAGAGGGTCAGTACCTGGTGCGGGCGGCCTAGCGGGTCACCGGGACGCCGAGCAGCGGCCACACCGCGACGGCGAACAGCAGGACCAGGGCGGCGGTCAGCGGGGCCAGTACGGCGGACAGCCGGAGCAGGTCGCGCGGGGTGTAGGTGGGGGTGCCGGGGATCTCCGCGAAGAGCGTGACCGGCTTCGCGGAGGCCGGCAGCGTGTGGCAGAAGCCCGCCGCGGCGGTGGAGGCCAGCGCCGCGGCGACCGGGTTCACCCCGGCGCCCACGGCCGCCGCGACCACCAGCGGGACCAGCACCGAGCTGCGGGCGGAGCGGGACTGCAGGATCAGATGGGCGGCCGTGCTGGCCGCGATCACGACCGCCAGGAACATCACCGGGGTGATCCCGGCGGGCAACCCGCCGACCAGCCACTTCGCCGCCCCCGACTCGGCGAGCGCCACGCCCATCGCCATGGTCGCCGCCATGAACAGCAGCAGCGGCCAGGGCACCGTCCTCAGGGCGTCCTTCAGCCGTACGGTGCCCAGGGCCGGCGAGGCGGCGACGACCGCGCCGATCAGCGCGACCACGGCCGGCGGCACCCGGTGCAGCGGCTCGCTGCACCACAGGGCGACGACCGTGGCGAGCAGCAGGGCGCAGCGCTTCTCGGCCTGCGTCCAGGGGCCGGTGACGGGGCGGTCGCTGTGCCGCTGGATCTCCTCGGCGGTGATGTGCACCGGGCCCTTGCGGTCCGCGCGCCGGGTGGTGGTCAACAGGACCGCCTCCGCGGCGAGATGGGAGGAGGCCACGGCCAGCGGCAGCCCGAGGAGCAGCCACTGCGTGAAGCCGACCCGCTCCCCGGTGGCCTCCCACAGCACCGACACGGTGATCAGGTGCGCGCCCGCGCCGATCAGGGTCGCCACCGCCGACAGCAGGATCACGGTCGGGAACAGCAGCGCCAGCATCACCACCAGCCGCCTGCGGTCGGCGAGGGCCTTGGCGAGGGCGAGGAACACCGGCAGGGCGAGCGCGGCCCGGCCCGAGGTGGCGGGCACCGCGAACGCCGTGACGACCAGCGCGGCCGTCGTCAGGTGGACCAACTGCCGTACGCTGCGCGCCCCGCCGACCAGGAACGCCGCCGCCCGCCCCGCGAGCCCGGTCCGGGTCACCGCGGCCGCCAGCACGAACGCGCAGATCAGCAGCCACACCGTCGAGTCGCCCAGGGTGCCGAAGAGGGTGTCGCTGCTGATCACCCCGGTCACCGTCAGCGCGAGTCCGGCACCCAGCGCGATGTACGTGTCGTCGATCGGCGTACCGACCCAGGCGCAGGTCGCCAGCGCGAACACGGCGAGGGTGAGGCGCGCGTCCCCGCTCAGGCCGGGGAAGTTGCCGGGCACCGCGAGCAGCGCGCACAGCGACAGGGCCACGCACAGGGCGGCGGTCAGTCGGGGATTCAGGCTCACGTCACCGACGATTCACCCGGGCCGTGAGCCCTCGATGAGCCGAAGATGAAGGGAACTTCACCCGGCGGGCTCACCCGGCGGGC